>CAYUST010000005.1:84002-85210 GCA_964447535.1 uncultured Candidatus Peribacteria bacterium | reverse complement strand
TATCATTTCCACACACTACCTGAAGTTGTTCAAGTGATCACTTTTGGTACTCTTGACCTCACAACAATATATCAGATACACCGATCACCAAAATCATCCCTAAGCTCAGTAATCCTACGATAACGACAGGCTGAAAGATCAGTCCAAACATATTGCTCAATTTGAAGTATTCTATCTTTTCTTTCAAAGGTCATTTATAGACATAATCAAGCACCAGAAATGGGCTAAAGACAATCCAAAGCCGTATATAAAACACTCTCATCATATTTACGATCATCAGGACAAACAAGGGGAGCGCAAATGAAAATAAAATCACGACCTTGATAATACTTGCTAGTGAGAGTTTCTTTCGATCCTTGAGTTCATAAGGCACATAGTTACTTTCTTGGAGTTTGAGCAATGCTGCTCCCATGAAAATAAACGGTCATGCAATCGAATCTGCTTGAGGCATGATTGCTTCTAATGAGAGTGGCTGGTAGTTATCTTTGCTGGCGAGGAGTTGCTGATTAATTTTTCATGATGAATCAATTTCAATTTTTTTGGGGATGGTAATACTATAACTCAATGAATTTCGCTGTTGTTGCATCACTTGCAAAGGCAATGAGGAGACGGTTGCTGTAGCAACCACTGATATATCAATAATCACCGCCATCAGCCACCAGGTCATCGGAATCATAATACCTGCAATGGCTACTTTGCGAATTGCTCCTATGATAGCGCTCTGTCATTCTTGTTTGAAATACGCCTTGAGGATATCAACCAGCAACAAAAATCACAACATAAACAACGCCATCGTTCTCATGAACGTCCGCATCCTCCACAAGTATCTGTCCAAATAGAACGCTTGCCCATAAATAAAATCATTGGTCATGAGTTTCCCAGCGATCGTAGCAGGAATCACCCAAGCCCATGAAATGAAACTAATGATCATATCCAACAGATCGAATACTTCTTGTGAAAATCCGTTATCTTGTGCAAAGCTCGGCATCGGGAAAAAGATACCAATGCATATTAGCGCAAGTCCCAAAGTCATATATTTTTTGGAGTAACGATTTCCCAACATATACACCTGTCAGTAAATAAAACTAAGGAGCAGCTACTAACGAAACTCACGAAATAACTCTCGTGCCTGGAGTAAGGACAACGGATAATCTATGATTAGTTCATGCTATGTTGATAATCTTGAAGCCTCATGCAACAACCGCATC
>CAYUST010000005.1:23114-83902 GCA_964447535.1 uncultured Candidatus Peribacteria bacterium | reverse complement strand
GACTTTTTGAGATCTTCTATTTTGACATCATTTTGCTTCACTTTCTCCTCAAGTTTTTTGTCTGTCTCTGCAGGAGCTAGTGAAGAAGTACTACCAGATCACCTTTCTAGGTTATTTACAAATTTACCAAGTTGAGAACTTTGATAACTCTTCTCTGCTGCTCTCTCAGGTAGTCTACCTATATTCTGACCAGCTTGAGACAAAGCAGCAGGACTCATCAATGACAATCCTCATTTCCCAGGGATAGGAATCATCGACGTATTGGACAAAATACTCTTGCCTCGTTTTCCTATGCTTTCTGAGACACCTCCCGTAATATCATTACTTTTGAGTGCGAAGAAAATGACCGACCACATCAGAGCGATACCGAAGAAGTTCGTCACCAACCAACTCATCAAATTGAGAATATTTGCTCACGTCGTTCTCGTACTCTGATCGACACATATACTCATACCAAAGAACTTGTAGCATCGACAGTTTGCAGTGCCATTATCTCATTGGCCGTCACAGGTTGATTTCTCTGCACCCAATACCTGGAGCGCATCAACTGATTGGGTATTTTGAATCAGGTCAATTCTGCCAATGAGCGTCAAAAAGAGTGCACTAATACTGATGGCAAACGTTGCAAACACCGGTAAAAAGATCAATCACAAGATATTGCCTAAGCTAGCTTTTTTTCCAACCCCTGGCACTTGAAAGTCAAAGACATACAAGACAATGAGAAATGGCGAAAAAGCTATCACCACCCACAGCACCACGACCCTCATGATCAACACGACCGCCAAAGCAAACAAAGGCAAAATCAACGCAATTCCCACGATCACTTTCATTACCATATTGATTCACGTCTCTACGAGTGATTGATGGTTGCTACTCAAAGCGATCTGTCCCATATTCAAAATAGTAGCATACAGATTGTACAACGGCCCCGTCATACCTTTGGCCTTGGTGAGGAAGTCTTCGAGGGTGCTGCATTTTTTATACTCTTCACTCATTTGCTTTGCTCACAATTGTTTAAGTCATGATAATCTCTTAGAAGTTAACTTACGATCTTCGCATATTAAACCAGGTCAAACAGAACAATTATAAAGCAAATCATACTGATACGTGCACCAAGCATCATCAATGGTTTCTTCGTTTATTATCGCACCACTTCCTATTGCAGATCGTGATTTGATAAATCATGCCTTGTACCCATACCAGGATTGTGCTTCGTTTGATGATCCAGCCTGTATAAATACGCCATTTTCAATCCAACATGGTAAATAATATTTCTTTGTTTCTGTGTTTCCTGCACAACTATACGCTATCGTATGGTCTGCTTTATCGACCTGGGTGTTGTTGGTACTATCCATATCAAACTGCGCATGCATGGTCAAGTACCTGACCTGTGAATTCTGATCACCGGTTTGATTGAACACCATAATAGGCAAACCACCCAAATTCACCGTCAAGACGGTCGAGAGATCAATCATGACTGCCACGAGCCACCGGCTCATATTGATCAAAATACCCGCCACGAAGAGATTTTTGAGGACCGAGGTGAGTTGCAGTTTTTTACTCCCTACCGATAAAAATGAAAATAAGATGCTGGTAACCAGCAGAAAACCCAATGTAAAGTTAGCAAAGGTTCTCATCATCTGTCGAAATTGCCACAGTGATCTATCGAGATAGAAAATCTCTCCATAGACGAGACTATTATCCAAACTCGCACCTGCAATAGCCAACAGTGGCCAGAGGAACAAGTAGAGCATCTTCACTATATATTCCATCATCTCAATCATTTGTTGTTGGAGGGTAACCTCCGCTGGCTTGTCTGCCAAGGTACTTACTGCTGCATTCGTATTGGTAATACTGCTTCCTTGTGCAAAAGTCTGGGGAATACCCAAAAAACAGTAACTAGCACCTACTAGGCTCAGCACAACTCACAAAGTGGAGAAACGTTGCATCATGACAAACTACAAGACAAAATACACCGCGCCACTCCTACGGAAGAAAGGCATTTTAGTGTATCCTAACTATATACTGTCATAGCTCAAAATGCAAAAATGAGACTGACTCATCTGGTGTAGACTTGTGAAAGAAAAGAAAATATGATTTTTATAGTGACTATTATACTTTTATACCAATGACAGCTCCTGCAGTAACTTCCAGTATGCAGGAGCACGATCCGCATACTTAGCATCAATATAACGACGCAATAAAATTTTTCGATCAGAAATACGCTCGGTGAGTTCGAGTGATGCATCATTAATCTCCTCGAGCAACACACTTGGAAGTGCCTGTGTTGCCTTGATTTTCACATCAGCCAACAAACGCTGCGCGTCTGGTGAGACGAGCGACTCCAATGCTGCATAGTCTACCACTGGTCTACGTATCGTCAACGTCGTTTGGGTGAGAGGAAGCGCTGGCTCGTGTTGACTAATTACTATGTCCCATAAGGGGTTGTTTTGAAGCAATCAGATGCTTTTTTGAAGAAGCTTCTGCCACCAGTTTTGGAGATAGAGCTCATCAATTATCACACCTTCTTGATGATCTACGACGAGATATGGATTGCGCACAAACGGAGTTGCGGTCATCTGTCCGTCTCTTGCCCTCGTAAATATCCATTTGAGTTCGTTGGACTCCAAGGGTGAGGTATATCGAGTGCTTCACGTACACAAGTAGTTTTTGTGCACAAAAGCACTATGGAGATGTCCAGATAATAAACGAATATCTGTTGCATCAAGCCATGATGCATCGAGTCCCGGACTAGTAAAACTAAAGCGTGCTTGTTGTCCCGGAAAAACTGTATTGACGACATATCGATGATGAATCACTAATAATTGTTGTGATGTATTCTTGGATCTCCACGTTGAGACCATATCCAGAACACATTGGTTGAGTCTCGCAGATTGTTTGGCATTGGGATGGTCCTCTGCTTCGAGAAAGGCATACTTTTGCTCGGCAGTCACCGGAGTAGAAAACGTACAAGATGGCACAAAAAGTATTTCCTCTCCCTCGATCGTAGCAAATTGTGGTTCCGTAATAATATGCAAGCGCTGTGCATCATTCCCCATCAATGCCGAGAGCTGCCTTGCCTCATCAAAGACAAAATGTCATTGGAGCCGGTCATGATTCCCTGCTACTATCCACAATTCTTTGCCTTGTTGAATAAGCTCTACAAATAAAGCAAATAACGCCAACAATGCTCCCCTCTCATAGGTGAAATGATAGACATAATCTCCCAAGAAAACGATCTGTGTCTCGCTTGGATGTTGTGCAAAAAAATCACGCAACTGCTCCAACAATTGCTGTTGTTGTTTCTTGCAAATATGAATATCACCTACCAAAAGCATGATGGAGCAACACTACTAAACTAGGGTGAGTGTAGTGATCATGAGCTCATAATCTAGAGATCCTGCTCAACTATGTTCCTGGATCATTTTTGAATCTCTCAAAGGTTGCCTGCCACTTTTGGTTGAGACTATGAGTATAGTCATTGGCTACTCTTCGGAAATTGGTATTTTCTTCTACAAAACCTTGCATTTCATCAAGGAGCGTTGCTCGGTGCATCAATTGTACTTCGCTATCTTTCTGATGCGATGTATCTGCTTGCAGTTGCTTGCGATAAAGTTCAATCTTATCTTGTTCTACTTGTTCGTTATCTGGTTGATATTTAGCTTGTTGTCAGAGCGCATCATACAATGTGACATATTTATTTCTCTCTTCGAGGCTCGTCAACGGATTACCAATATCAAGCAATGTCCTTTCGAAGAAAGCATTACGTTCTACTTGTTCTCTTTTCACCGTCGCTGGATCAACTTCGTCCGTAGTAGGTTTGAAACCGATACTTAGTCCAAAAGAAACCTTCTCAGAAAAATCTACACGCATCAATTGATGATCTCGTGTGTCTTTGGTTTTGTTGTGTTCAATAAGTTGGCCACTTTCTTTGAGACTGGTACATACATTACTCATTTCATCGATTACTTCTTCGATAGCATCGATGGGCTGCTGCGCATTGACGGCATAACCTCTAGTTGGGACCTTGCAAAACTCAATGCTAAATAAACCTCTACCACTATCATCACCTATATGATGACACATCACTTGTTTCGCACAGGCACTCAGTGCGGTCGGCTGAGTAATAGACTTCCAGATAATCTTTTTGAATGCATTTGCATCTTGGTCTTTGGCATGTTGTTTGACGCATGATTCAAAAGCATCTGAAATAGAACTCTTCTCATTATCATCGAATGAAACATCGGCAAGTGCATTATCAACAGTGCCTTGATCTTCAGGAGGAAGTGGGTGATACAAGGTATCCAATCCATATTTCTCTTCCAACTCGGGAGCCATCTTTGCCAACAACGTAACTGCTATGCGGTCTTCCAAATCGAGTTCTTTGTTGTATCTCACGGTCTGCTCTTGTTCTTGGAGACCGAGCTCAAGGAGGTCAGCAGGTTTGGGTGCATCATCTATGGTGATATAACAGATATTGTTTTGGAGCGTATTGGTAGCTGGGGCTCAGGTACGTGGAGATTGTGTAGCTTGAGGACTCTTGTTTGGATCAAAGGTACCGATTCATGCAGGTGACTGAGATCCTGGTTGTTTGGTAGGATCCTCCTGAACTTCATCTGGCAATGGCAGAATAGGACTAGTAGCATGCGCTGGTGGAAGGCGGCGTGTACTATCAGTATTATCCCACTGTTTTATCTCTGCATCACGAGGAGTAACCTCCAAAGGCTCGTTATCAACGAAATTCTCAAGTGGTTGCATATCATAAAAATGAATCTCTGATGCAGGATCATTGTGTGCAAAGAGTAAATCTCCGACAGACTCAATATCCGCTAAAAGATCAAATGGGCCATCTTCATTGTTCGCATTTGAGAGCAATTCATCACCATAATTGGTACTATTGAGTGTTTGCTCAGCATGCGCTCTTTTTTCGAAGCTGGTATAGAGGTTGGTGACAATAGCTAGACATCCATTGATTACATCGGTATTGTAGTTAATTTGTTGGTCTGCATTTTTGAGTGCATCATTGGTAGGAGCAAAGTAGCAACTATACACAGCCCTACACGCATCATCGAATGAACGTTCATCTACTGGAGCTCCTTTTTGTCTCGTGTACATCCAAGTCTCATATATTTTACCTGGTGCAGTTTCAGCAAAAACGGTAGAGAGTTGCGCCATAGAAAGATTGCTATCACAACGGTCACCTAGATAGGCATACACAGTTTCTAATGCCTCGAGCGTAGACTGCAATTGGTTTTTCTCGCTCATTGCAAATGCATGATCAAAAATATCTCCTTGTAACATACGATCTGGGAAAGTTTCGAGATTTCCATCCTGCTTTACTCCTAGGAAATAGGATTGCATTGCTTCGACTACGTCTGCCACAGCTGCTGTAGGATTTTCAGCAGCAAAAGAAATACTGCCTCATACAAGTATGAGTAGAAAAGCAATTATACCTCCTTTCCAGGTTATTGTTGACATGATTGTGCGTTTCTCAAAGTATAATAAAGTTGGTGTAACGGTGTGAATAATCTTGTGAGTGAGGCTCTATAGGCAGCGACGTCTTCTTTGTAGGCACTGAGAGCTATATGTACAGGAAAGTTAACTGCTGTTTGAAGGAGTAAGTGATTTGTTTTTTGAAGTGCATCGGCCATCAGGAAACTATCTCTTTGCAACTGATCAGACTCTGCAAAAGCTAGTTCTGCACTATCAGAATACGTCTTGAAGCTCAAGGGACTATACTTTGCATTAGACGTGATTTGTTGGCGATAATAGAGAGAGAAGAGTTGATAAAAAAGATGTTCATTGAGCAAAATATTTTGGAAAATATTCCAATCACCATCCACGAAAGACATGCCACGACTCACGAAACCACATGCAAATAAGTTTGTTTTTGTGTTTGTGCAGGAAGTATTGAGGATTTTTTCACCATCTATTAGTTCTGTCTTCTTGACCAATCCAAATGCAGACTTGAGTGTTTCATCCATCATCTGATAGGTCTTGGGATGTGAACAATGCTTTTGATCACCTTCCAAAACATCAGGGTATAAGTACCATTTCTCACCATCACGGCATGCTTCCTGCGGTTTCCCGAAGTAGGTGATTGAGAAGTCCTTGATTGCCTCTTGTCTTTTCTCGGTCGTATTTTCATACTTTCGTCCATACAGGGTAGCTAGCTTGATATTCGTCAGATCGTTGATAATGGTTTTCATAATTGGCGTGAGCATGGTTGCAAAGTTACATGCTTGCATAGATTTTTTGGGATCACAATCATCGTCATCACTCAGTCTTCGAAGGTCAACTGCTTTTGTTTTCTCTTTAAGCAATGCCGACAGAGAAAACTCTTCATTGTCATTAGTATAGCGGAAAGAAAAAGTTTCAGCATAATCTGTCTGCATAGTACTATCCAAAGGAGTGCATAGGGTATACATAAAAAGCGATTGTCTTGGATCATATCTCATTGCACCATAATCGAAATAGATCATTCACTCTAGACCATCATCTCTCGTATTGAGAAAGGTATCACAGAAATGCTTGATCAAACCACGTCTTTCATTGGTTGTTTCTTGATTGTTGTACAAAAGGTCAATTTTTGAGGTACCTTGGGTAGTGATATCACCCATATAATAATATATGACATTCGAAAGATCACTCGTATCGAGATCAGCTATTTTGGGCGACTGCGCAAAAAGTGGTAACACTACTATGTTACTAACTATCAAACCTCCTACGATTCACCACGCTCTCATCATCATCAACTATATAATAAAATTAATCGGTATAATACCAGCACTTTCCTTGTATGTTAGTACACTGTAACTCACATAGTTTGCCCATCGCATTATAGAGTGTTCCTTCATCATTCTTTTTGCCAAGCATAGCGATGTTTTGATATACAGCAGCAGATAGGCCAGGGAACTGCATAGTGACACGATGTACATCAGTGAAAACACTCTTTTGTTCGAGCGCATACTGAGTATTTAATGCTTGTGCAAACATTGCTTGAAACTCTTCTCTATGGCGTTTGTTGATTGCTGTCTGTGTACGATCTCTTTGGTCCAACGTGTCAGACCACACATATCATTGTTTTGCTAGAAGTTGTTCCTCAAGAGATTTGAGTCTATCAGCCTTATCGGATTCTGATAAGAATCTATTCGGATTGGAGGCATCTGGAGAGAGAGGGTCTATCTTGAATCGAATTGCAGGATCCAAGCGTTTTTGTATCTCACGTGTTGTTCGCGAACTTGCATCTCACCAAAGTTTTGTAATACCTGCTTGAGAAAATACTTCATCACGCTTATCCCAAGCATTACTCACACCTTTCCACAATGCTTTCACTGACTGCGGAGCTGGTTCTATGTCTGCTTGTGCGCTAAACATTTTTTGATCTTGCTCACTGCGGTGTGGTGTAGATCATCGATAACTAGTAGTTAATTGTTCTTTCCTTTGATTTGCTGCTTTTTTGTCGTCATCATCTGGTGAAAAAAGCACTCATTTGAGACGCGCTCGTGCATCCAAAAATATTTGATATGACTTTTCTACATCATTCACTGCCCTATCTTTGACCAAAGCAAAACTTTCTTTTCTGACTTCTTGCCGCCCTTCACACACATTTTGGACACCAACCGCACAATCATATGCATCTTCTATTGACCAAATCTTGGTATAGAGTGGTACCTGTGATGTAGGTTCATCTCCTTGCCCAAAATCAAGCACCAAAACGGGTGTACAAATACGATTACCATAACTATCTTCTTGGTAATCACAGAAGGTGAGTTGTTTTTCTACGAGATTAGATACATTGAGTGCCCATTGGTTGAGTAGGATATTATTTGCCTTTTGTTCACCTGGTCTTTCACCTCACTGACTGGTGTTGAGCTTCTTTTCCTCGACAGGCGTGATCTCAGCTAGAAGCTGTCCTTGGCCAACATCCTTGAGCGAGGCATGATACCAACTCGATTGATGTAAGGTTTTATAAAAACCATTTAATCTCCAAAGTATTTCAATGATATCATAGTAGGTTGCGCGGTTATGCTCAAGCCAGTACTCTGTCGGAGAAAGTTGAGCAAGTCTAAGATACCCTAATTTTCTTAGTTCTTTATCAATATTTACCAACACCTCTCTTGGTACTACGGTATCATAACGAGAGGTCTTTTGAAGTCCTATCAAACGTTTGGCAATTGCATAATCTAAATCCACATAACGTTGCCGATCTCTTCTCATAGCCTCTGACATAAATTGCACCTTAACTTCTCCGAATACATCACCCACCGTTTGTATCGGCAAGGCAACTGACATAAGTGTAGTAATACTGACTGCGTCCAACATAGCACGAGATCAGGCGCTTATATCTTTGATCAAGGTGTCATCTGGATTTTTGAGTGACGTAATATCCAAATTATTGAGTATAGCTTTCATCACCGCAAAATAGGTTTCAATCTCTTTGGGTGCTTTGTCACAGGCTGGACAGTCTTGTTGCGCATACGCAAAAGTTGCGACTGCAGTAGTACTAAAGAGTATGAGAAGGAATAAACGCTTGAGGTGTGCTACCATGTGAGATAAGGAGAATTAATAATTACAACAACTTGTTCTACTAATATATTTGAGGACCATTGAGAAACACCCATCTATTGCTATAAACTTATCCAAAAGATCAGACAATCTATTATCTATGAAATAGGTTTTGAGGTAGGAAGAAAGGTTTTGTTGATGATATTGAATACCTTTTTGGACCATCACCGTACGTACATAATGCACTTCCTTTTCATAACGATTCTCAACGATATCATAGCAAAGTCTATTCAGTCATCTCTTGCCCGTGAGTTTGGCGTCTACATCGTTTGCATTGAGACCAATAGCCTCTCTGATACGAGTTGCTTCATCACACATAGTATAGTACATATTCGTAACCACATTTGGATCGGAGATATTTTCTGTGGTTCCTCGATACTTGAAAAAGTATTCTTGTATGACTGATGGTGGGTATCCTTCCGTACTTTCCATAATTTCATTTATCTTTCTTCTTCGTTCAAGTGCCTTGGTGTTGCCGTCTTGGAGTGTACAATCTATGGATAAGTTTTTGCAGTCATCCTCCTTGGCATCGAGTTTCCTCATACCAATAGAAAGTAATTGATCAAAGATGTAGGGGCTCTGGGGATAGTATTTGCCACCAGCTGGTAAGTCAGCACAAACTGAGTCTTTTTCTCAAGCTCATTTATTGAATTCTTCACAACAAAAATGTTGTAAGAAACTGACAGCAGTTTGTAAATCCTGTTTGGTAAAGACGGTTGGTGGATTACCTTCATCTGTAAGTACTTGGTATACTGCATCTGCATACGCTTGCGGCGTTGTATAGGAAGCAAAGCTTGTGCAGTCATACTCATCTGATTCCGTAGCAAAAGCAGCACTGAACAATAATCAGTATCCAATCAACAGGCAACTTATCCGTCTCATAAGCATTCTTCCGCTACGCATCTTATTGGAAGGGTTTGGGAATAAAATGTATTTCAAATATCTTCAAATTATCCTGTGTTGAAATCGTGTATATACCAAATCATTTCTCTGTATCATAAGAGTATGTACCTTGGTACATTTCACGATACTCTGGTGGCAAATATAATGTTCAGGTTGGACCAACAAAGAAGTGACATGCTTGTCCTACAGGTCTGATACAAACGCCATTAATATAATCACGCATTGCGGGTTCATCCAATGGAACTGTTTCATATCATCATTGCGCTATATACACTCCTCCATCTGATGCTAATGCTTTACTCTCTAGTTTGAGTGAGAATATATTTTGTCCCGCCTCCTTGTCTTTGACCGAGATCAGGGGTTTTCCATCTCATCCAAATCCAACACTTGATTCCATGCGGTCCTTGAATTCAGGAGCAAAGGTAAGTTCAGCAGTCTTTTTGTTGCAACTACCACATACTTTGCCGTCAGCAGTGTATAAGGCTATATCGTCTGCAAAGTTATACTTACCACCAACTACCAAAGGATCTCCTGCTTTGACTGGATATTCAGCTGGATCCAGTGCTTGCCAGTATCCTTGTCTATTCTTCTCGAAACGTATCAATCCAAAATCAATGTCATGCCCAAGCAACGCATGGAGATATGCTCACCATGATTGATAATCGATATGATCAATACGGAGCGAAGGAATATCAATATGTAACTGTACTCTTTCACTTCACTGATTACCGGCTTGGTCAATTGCAACTCGAAGGAATTCATCTTTGGTTTTGGCAGTGTAGGTCATTTGTGGCAGAGTGATATCTGGTCATTTAGCATGAGCTATGATACTACCACTATACATTACCCAACTCTCTACTATTTCCCCATCATCTTTGGCATGTCCACGTAGGGTGTATGCGGTATTGATATATCCTTTGAGTTGTGTTCACTCACCAGCTATTGATCCATCTAAGTCTCTAATCATAGAAATACTCCACACAGGTGGTTGATCATCAGCCAGGAATTGAGCACCTGCAATACGTTGTTGTGTCCATGGTCAGACTTTTTTGAGTACAAATCTACTTCCCTCACCGAACTTGATGGGTCCAATCTTGATTCACGTATCTTCTTTGATTAATGCCAATTGTGCAACTTTGGTATAGTATCGCGTCTTGGGAAGATTCTGCAGAAGAACTTTAACTTCATTGGCAGTGCCATCATATGAGATCACATCTATAATTTTACCTTGTTTTTGGTAGGTCTCGATAGAAGTCTTTTTGAGTTGATCAGGGAGGTCTAGTTGAACATTCTCTACTTGAAAACCCTGTGGTATAACAACAATATACTTGGTTTCTTGTGTAGTATCCTGTCGGTCTTTGTTGGCTAAGGTAGTTACTTGATCACCGAGAGAAATGACATATCATGCAACGGTAGGATCATTTTCCCATCTAAAGGACATACTCGTAAAGTTGTGACCCTTTCTCAAAAATCTTGAGGTAAGTGGCATATCATCTCGTATTTTGAAGGTGCTATCTTGGACATCAAACCAACCTTGCGTTTCACGTACTGCCTCCTCTAGTTGCTGTGCGCTAGTCCATGGACCTATGGTGTAGGCTTGCGTATACTTTTCTTTGGGACCTTGGTAAAGATCATTTTGCTTACCATACTTAACAGACAATTGATTATTTTCTACCAAAAGAATATCTTGTTTTGCATCACCATTGAGATCTGCTACTTCAAATCTATTTTGACGATAAATAGTATCACCTTTGTCCCATGCCACTACATTGTGGTAGTTTCCATCCTTCCCAGGCACAAAGAACCCTTTGATATACTGCGTGAAATCTACTTGATCTAGACGCGGCGTTTGGGTTGGAGCTGGTCAAGAGGGAGTCGGTCCATTCGCTTGTGCTAGAAGTGGATCTTGCTCAGCAAATGCTATACGATCTTGCAAATTAGTGAAGTATTGTTGGAGCGTTGTATGATCCAATTGATTCATATTGAGTTCATAGGCAGTTCTGTTTTGGAGTGTTTTTGCGTAGCCATCTACGAGCGGTTTATGCATAGCTATATACGAAGAACGAGGATCTGGTTGATTCGTCAGCAAGTCTACCGCTGGCTGATATGCGGTGAAGAGAGATGTCTGGTAGCTTTTGTGATCAACAGCATCACTTACAAGTGTATAGGGAGAAAGTGTATCCAAGAATCCATCATAGTCTGTAGATATCTGATCTGCAATAACTTGATACTCTTTCTTCACGCTGGAAATATATTGCAATGCTTCTTGCTTAGCTTGATCCACACCATCATAATTTGCTTGCACACCATAGTCCATACTCATCACACGAGATGCATGGTCAATCTTGCCACGCAAATGCGAAAAGTTAGGATGTGTTCTCACGTGCTGCAATCCTGCTAGTAAACGCTTACGTGTTGTCTCATAATCTCAGCCACTGAGCCACTTTTCTCTCTCCTTGGTGTATGCTAAAAGTTCATCATTACTCACGCTACTTGGATTGAATGCACCTAGATCAATATTTATTTCACCAGGAATAATATCTTTGCCATAGTCAATTCACTCATCGATATTTTGTTGCCATTCATTAGCTTTGCGCATGATTCATTTTTCACCTTCGAATGCTTGATTCACTTGATCATGCCATGTTTCAACCACACCATCCAATGCATCATATAGTACACTGAAATCAAACTTCAGATCTACATGTGAAGCGATCTTGTAATCAAACCCTTGTCTTGGGCTATCAGGAATAGTAATCTTGAGTTCATCAAATGGTGAGATATCTTGCTTTCTTTGTGTCATTTGCTCAATCCTTGTTTTGACTCCTTGTTCTGCAACCAATCACAATCCACTCTTGAAAATACAGTAGATACTACCAATAAAATCAGCTAACTCTACTACGGTCTCGATTGCAGGACTGATTTTTGGAATCCTGGGTGCAGGTGGCAACTCAGGGAGCTTGATATCAATATCCAGATTGAGTTTGGGTAACTCAGGCAAAGGAGGAGGTTGTGGCAAGAGCGGAATTGCAGGTATATCTAAATCGATATCAATAGGTGCAGGCGATGGAATATCCGGTAATTGGAGCAAGGGTATTTTTCTTGGCACAAAATTTATCTTGGGTAAGATGATATCCAATCCCACCTTGAAGTCAGAGAGATCCAAGTAAATATCTGGTATATCAAAGTTTGGTATAGGCAAAATAGGCAAGTCTACACAAAGCAGACTCAACTTACATGAATAGAAATCATAGTTATCCTGTCTACACTTAGCGCACTTGGTATTTCGATTGACAGAGAAATCAATAAGTATCTGTCGGGTCTCAATAATACCAATCAACAAAACTACCACATCGACTCGTTGAGAGAATCTATTTGCATTCAACTGTAACCATCAAGTAATTTCGGTGACAAACTTTTCAACAAACTGATATACCTCAGTCACATATTGATCATACGTATGCAATAAAGCTGAAAGCTTCAAGGGCAGTTCTCTATATGCCTTCACAGTCACTAGGTTTCTTTCTGCATGATTAATTGCTTGCTTCATTTCGCTATAGACATTTGTGTCTAACTGCTTTCATCACGTAGCAAAAGATTCCCATGCAGCCAATGTAGCTTTATTTCTCTCCAACCAGCTCTCCAGGTAGATACTATACTTAGCAATATCTTCCTGATAAATAAATGGCACCTCTACGGCCATACTCTTGTGGTCAATATTGATCAAAGGAATATTATTGAAGTACTGAGTAATGATCTCAAAAGGATTATTGATGTCCTCGTTGATTGCTTCTAGTACACTTCTCGGTGGAATTATCTGATCGTTCCATTTTTTGGGATCATCCATAGGTCTTTGTGTACCAGGTTTGTCTGTTTGCGCAAAGGCATACTCAGTTGCCTTTCGATCGTATCTAAATGTTTGGGTAAGATCTATATTTTTGATTTGATCTAGATTTTTGGTAAGGTCTCTCATCTGGGGAAGCATCACAAACATATGCATATTGAGTGCATTGTTGGCGAAGTATCTCATTTGCTTCTCTCCCCACTTTCTAATAATACATTGTGCCAAACCTTTTACATTACCTCCCTCTATTTTGAGATCGATTGCGTTCCCTCATTTGAGATATTCTTGTTCAAAAGAGAAGAGTGTTGATTGTATTGAAACAGGTTTGCTATCCATAGCAACTTTCCCTCCAAGTGCCTTGGAAATGAAGGGTTGTGATTGTTGCGCTTTGACATCGCAAATTCCTGCCTGATAGAGGTCATGCTGCTCAGACTCGATAATTGGGCTCGCTTCGACTCTCTTGTCTCCTTGTGTATCTTTGACGGGATCACCGTTGGTGCATTCGCTACCAATGAGTGGACTTCCTGCTATCACCAAACAGTTACCAACTACATCCCCGACAGGAGATTTTATTTTCATACCTACACCGTATGGCCCGAAACATAGTGCCAAACCGAGACCATTGGTGATGGTAGGTGAGATATACATTCTAAATTGTGAAGTGCTTCATCCAAAAAGACCGCCTGCACCACTCGGGAATACTGGCCATATCGGGACGATACTATTGGTAGGAACAGCAAAAATAGGCAAACCAGCATCGTTGGGGAAGATCTTGGGAATCTTTGGAAACTTGGGTTTGCACCCCATGATATTGTAGGTACCAGGAGAAAGGAAAGCCATGTTGAAAGGAATCGGTAAGCCTTGCCCACAACTGTCTTTACCAAATGTTACTCCTTTACATTTCTGGTATCAGAACTCATACTCTTCAAATACTCCCAATTTATCAACACTATACTTGACTGCGTCTTTGGTCCAATTCTCGATCTTTTGGGTAAATTCATCTACGAAATAGTTGAGATACTCTTTGCCTCCTCAGCCAAGGTTACCTGTTCTTCTACCAAATAAGTTCGACTCAATTGAAGGTAATATACCCATCATTTGTTTGAGAGGATCGAGCTCGTAGTTCTTCTCCAAGGTCTTGAAGGTATCCTCACGTCATTTATTAAAGTGTTCTTCGTACTCTTGGGTCTTCTTGTCTAGATAGGTATCAAGTTTTATTTCTTGTTCACCAGGTGAGAAGAGTCGGTATTTTTTGTAACAACCATCATCAGCTGGATATGCCCTAATACGTTTCACCCATTCTCTATTAACCTGGGCAGTAGCTTGGTCAAAAAGTTTACCAATTACGGATTGTTGCGTAGGTCCTCTAAAGAGATTCCTCTTGTCTGTTTCTACTTGGATTGAAACAACATCAACCTTGCCTTCGTATTGTATCTCGTATGAGAAAGTAACTGTACCATTGAGCATATAATCGTAGAGCATAAACTCATACCCATTACCAATATTCCACTGTATTTTTGCATCTTCTCCTAATGTTTCTGCAGAAAAGTTTTGGATTTTGCCATATTCATCTTTATAAATAATCCAGGGTCAAGCTAATTGCTCCCAATAAGCGATTGGACCAATACTTCCTCCTATAGGCTCTAGCTTGACGGTAACCTTAACCTTGTCCCCAGGACGTAGATCACCACCATTAAGATCCTGGAAAGTCTTGGATGCATCAAATCTCGGTTGATCACCAATATCATCCTGAGCACGAATCGCAAAAATATCTTTTTGACGCTTGAGCGCATCTGGTCTCAATACATCTGGTAGCGCCATCACATAATCAAAATTTTTGAGCCCTTCCTTAGTGAGTTCTTTGGGATCTAGATTTCTCACGGGATCAATTCCTTTCTTCATTTTCTGCTGTGTGTATTCCTCAATTTTCTTTCTACTCCATTTTTTCATATCCGGACTATTTCCCATCTCAGCATCACCAGCCTCCTCTACAATTTCTTGTTCTTCGGGATCTACAAGAGTTCAAAGGAGTCCTGGCCAATAACGTAAACTACCGTCACGTATAGGTCACGTAAGCTGGAGGTCAAATGTCTTGACGATTTCTGTATCATCTTGTTGCCTTCCTCTCCAACCATCATCACAGGTATAGGTTTGGGTAGAAAGATAGTTTGGCCCATCACTATCAGAGCCACCATAAAATACTTTTATTTGTCCGTCGGCATTGGTGATCAAGTCGACAGCACCATCATCATCCATATCCTCGACCAAGAGTTGTTTAGCTTGGGCTATATTTTTGTCACCGTTGGTAATATCTAGACAAATTAAATACGGATCTACGGACAGTTTTCACTTCTCGTTACGGTAAGCAACCAGTTTGTCATTATTCGTCTTCGTCAAAATATCTTGTCGTCCATCACCATCCACATCTCAGACAAACACCTCGCGCAAGCCCGGGCCTACTACTAACAGCATACCCAAATCTTTGAACGGATCCGTCCCGCCATAATTCTTGAGCAATCTCAACGAGCCGTCTTGATAGGCAATCAACAGATCCATCAATCCGTCCTTATCCACATCGATTGGATCGGTATCCAAAATTGCTTTGGTGTCTGAGAAAATCTTTTGTCCAATACCATCATCATAATCCGTAGCAGTCACCTCACGATTATCTTTCACTCTCTCCAAGAATGGATCTCCCATAAAGAGAGTAAATGGATTTGCAAAATGACGATTTGCTTCTCACGCAGGCATACCTTGTGCAAAGTTGGTGACGTTTGAGAACTGATGTTTGGTACCTACTGCTTTGAGAGGATCACGAGCCGCTTCGACAGATTCGAATAAAGGAGCATTTCATGCGACTCCTGCATGATCCACAAGCACCACGGCTTGCCCAAGTGGATTGGTGGATGAGCCACCGACAGGTAATGTTTGTGTTGCATAATCACCATGGTAGATAGCAAAATCGCCGGCATCAAAAGGAACTGTACCTCTCATGATAGTGAAGGTACCTATCAAGAGATTATTGTATCTAACTTCCCAAAGATACGTATTGGTAGTTTCATCACTCAAACGTATATTGATACTAGGTGCATGGACACCATCTATCATATCAAGGAGCACTTCACCATTGATAAGTAATTTTCCATTGATGAATTCGTTTTGTGATAGTTGAGTATCTTGATTGAGTGGCGTATACACTACCTTCCCCATAGCTCCTGAGAGAGGAGGAATAGTTTCGTTCACCATTGCAGTATAAAAGCGATCATACGATCACAATAGGATACTACCGATACCACCGTTGTTTCACAAATGTACTATCAAAGACCCTTTTTCAAAACGAAGTTCTTTGACAATATGTAATGGGTCGGTAAATCCTGCATCTTGACTCACGAGTGTTGCTATCTTGGGGGGCAAAGTTGCATCTTTGGGAGTATCATCAAACTGGGTAGTAATTGCGAGTGTCTTGGAATTTCACAAAATAGCAGCTGTCTGCGGTAGATTTCATCGTGAATGCCCAAATAAACTCAGATACATGATATTGAGATCGTCTTCTGGTGCATTTTGTGGCCACAACAGATCGAATGATTCTACGGTCTCCTCTCCAAATCATGCATATTCTTCACTAATCCATATATCATTGGACGAAAGAAGTGACTTCACAGAGGCAGAGAGTGGAGGCGTTTGAGACGCAAACTGGGTTTGGTATTGCTCTGGTGTGAGAGCAGGGTCCCCTGTTCGTGGTTTTGCTCTTCATCTCACTCCTATTTCGCCTGGTCACAATCTTTGGGCACTGAAAGTATGTACTCATTGATTGACCAAGAAACGTGTTGTTGTGAGTTGCAAAGGTCACCAACTTTCGAGTTCTACCTCTGTTGATTGAGTTACAATATTGCCTGCACTATCGAGTAAGGTCAACGTACCTAATACATTGTTAGGCTGGTTCGGATCGTCTTGCAATGAAATAGCCACTTGTGAAGGTCATGCCGAAGCAATCGTGATAGGTACTATATGCGGTTCTTTGCCTGGGACAGAAATGATAAGTTCGTCACTACCAGCGCTTGTGGATGGCATCACTACTATTTGCTCACCATTGGTTCCCAATAAAAAGGTGTCCTCAGAAGTAAACTGTGGTTGTCCTGTTGGCGAGTTAGTAATCTTACCGATACGGACTAGTCACAAACGAGAACGAACAGATACAGGAGAAAGTACAGATCTGCCTTCGGGTAACACCAGGGCAAGTTGTAGGGGAAGTGCATTGGAAAGATTGGATTGAGCACTTGCTACCAACTGCAAACTAGTAGTGGCTTGATTATCTTTATCTTTCACTTGCAATGTTGGATCTACCAAAGTAATGGAAGTAGTAATTCAGTCAATCTGTTGATTTTCAGCAGTGACTGTAAGTGTCACGGTTGATCATGGTTGTTGCCCAGCGGTTGAAAGCAAATAACGAGCATCTGAGAAATTATGAATAGTTGCTTCAGTTACCTCGCTACTCTCACTAAGGCTCGCTCATGCAATAGTCAGCACTAGAGGTTCTGCCGTATAATCTACGCGGTTCCCCAAAGCATCTTCACCGATCAAAGCGATAGGCAATGTACCTCATGCAACTATCTCTTGTGTGGGCATAACAAGACGTACCTTAGCTAGAGGTCCAGGAGCAATTGCGTAAAATTGATCATGTGAAAAACATACTCACGCCTGACAGACCTCAATCAACAAACGAGTAGTTCCTGCAGTATTGGGGGCAAATTGCAAAGGAAGGTTAATGGGTTGTTCAAAAGGATCTAGCGTCAGCAGCGCAGGTTGTGTACAAAGATTTTTGGCATTGAAGGTAGGACAATTTTCTCACTCTGCACGTATGGTATAATTGAGTACACCCAGAGGTTTACGAGCTCACAAAGCCAATACTCACTGAGGAGCAGGTCATGCGATAAGGTAATTAGTCTGTTGCGCATCAATAAGTACATGATATGCCAACTCATCCTGTGCACTAATACGCTGTGGAACAATGAGTGGCGTAGTACTACCAGAAAGTACTACATCAGCAGCGTAGACTTTGTTTGATCCAATTTGTATACTTTGTATATCATGTGTAATCGCATGTACATGACGAGGAATCTGCAAAGGGCGAATGCTCACTTTCTTCTTTCGCTCATCAAGTTGTTGGAGATAGTCTATAGCCTGGGTCTCAACTTCAATCGTAAGATCAAACTCAACTGCCTGATTACTCTTGAAAGTTTTCTCAAGCCAACAGGTAATAGCTTTTGGTCGCTTAGTAAGTTTAACGGTCAAATCTGGATCTACTCCACAATCGAGATCATTTGCTTGTGTTTTGGTATTTTGATTGGTGAATCCCTCATGTGTTGTATCACCTATATCAGTACTACTTGTTGGTGGGATAGGATTCTTGGCAACATTGCCAGGCCTCACAGGGTCTGGGAAAGTAGGCTGGTCTTTGATACGATCATTCCCATCTGAATTGAGAATACCCACCTCATACGCATATCATTTTTCTATGTGGTTTGGATAGGCTACGTGATCAAACATAAATTCCTCAGTATCATACTGGAGATACTCATCCATGATAAACTCAATCTTGTCATTGAGGTCAAAGTTTTTTCTTGCTTGCGTGACATACTCACCTACTGTGGAGGCTTGTGGTCTACTCTCCTTCCACGTCACATTGAGGTGGTATAATGATTCTGCTAGACGCTTAATATTTCTCTCACCCAAGAGATCAATTAAATAGTTTTCGGGAAGCAACTCGTAAGAACGATTGGGAGAAGCAGCTTCGTCAACTTTGGCAAGGAAATCATACTCTGGCTGATGCAACGCATAATAACTAGGAGCTTTATCGAGTTGTTGATTGAGGTACTGGTTGTATAGTTGGGTCTTGGCGCGAAGGTATATTCTCACTTGCTCTTCGATTTGTTCTTTGGTACGGAGATCACTTCCTTCAAAAATACTGACACGATACATATCAGGATAGATGAATTTCACCAAATCTCCTCACAATCCCATGAAGCTTACATATCTTGGATCATCAATGGGACGCTCCTGAGTCAACACATTCATCTGATCGAGCTCATCATAGACAGGACCTTTGTGTTTAGTGACTGTATTGATCAACTGATACCGATAGTCACGAGAGATATCGAAACATAACTCTCCTCTCTCTTCTCTATTGAATCACATAACCGTCGCAGAACCATAAGGCTCTTGATCCTCACTATCTGGGATGCCATCGCTATCGCTGTCATTTTCTTGTCCATTGGGGACACCATTACAATTACAGTCACTGTCTTGGGGAACACATCCATATGCATCTCACACACAATTTGCCAACCCATCAGCATCAATATCTAGGTCATCTATATTGGGAATACCATCTCCATCCATATCACGGTCTTCGTTGTTGGGGATGCCGTCGCCATCAAGATCTAAATAGTCTTCTAGGTTGGGAATACGGTCTCCATCCATATCTGGATCATCCTGGTTGAGCATGCCATCTCCATCGATGTCTGGATCCTGCCCATTGGGAATACCATCTCCGTCTATATCACCATCTTCACTATTGGGAATACCATTTCCGTTGCAATCACTATCGCTATCATTGGGGACTCCATCTCCATCAGTATCTCTATCCTGCCCATTGGGTATACCATCACAGTCCATATCTTCATCTTCATCGTTGGTAATACCATCACCATCCATATCTAGATCTTCGTGGTTGGGAATGCCATCGCCATCGATATCAGGATCTTGGTCATTCGTGATATCATCATGGTCAATATCTCGTTGCTGACCATCACAACTCGTTTGAGCGTGGACGCTTGCGACTCACAGAATCTTCGCTAACGAATCTCCTAGAGGAGTCTTGTCTTGCGGTTGCATAAACGTAGTCCACGTACCAAATCCTTGCGGAGAAGTTTCTGCTGGATCTGTATCCAGATAACCGTCATTGTCGTCGTCATTGTCTTGAGTATTAGGCAGACCATCTGCGTCTACATCATTATCCTCATAATTATTGAGTCCATCTCCATCTTGATCATCATCTTGGGTATTTGGGATACCATCTCCATCTTGATCAGGATCATTTTTGTCTTCTACACCATCTCCATCTGCATCTTTGTTTCACTTACTACCGTTGCAACCACCACCTCCATTACAGGTCTTGTCATTGGGGTTGAGCGTCTCATCCTTGTCCATGTCAGGATCTTCATCATTGGGTATACCGTCACCATCCATGTCAGTATCACCTCCATTTGGCGTGCCATCACCATCTATATCATCATCAGATTCATTTTTGATACCATCGCCATCTACATCCAAGTCAGCTGAGTTGTTGAATCGATTAGTAATATTGGTCCCGTAGGTAAATTTCCAATCACCATCCACATTTTGATCAACCGCATTTGCCTTGCCATCATTATCTACATCAGGGTCAATATGATTGGGAATACCATCTTTGTCCACATCAAGATCGAGGCGATCACTATTTCCATTTCGGAAGAGTGGGCCATCCCCATCAGTATCATAGTCATCACCGTTGAGTAATTTATCACCATCTATATCTGGGTCCTGACTATCTTTGATGCCATCTCCATCCATATCAGGATCTAGGTAATTGAGCACACCATCTTCATCGGTATCGCTCAGCATACCTGTCGGATCATGGACTGTGATAGTGATACGTTCTTGAGTTGGTCAATTAACACCTTCGTCTGGCAATTGGTTTTTGTACACACCAAATCCATCAAAGAAATCACCTTTGTTGTCGAAAAATTCAATTTCTTCATATGAAGTAAATCCTCCATATTCATTGAGCTCTCTCCTTGGATTACAATGAGATTGATTTACTCTCAAGACACTACCATTATCATGATGTGCATAGCGATCTAATCTATCTTCGTCTACACGTCATTGCAAAAGAACGCCAGCACTTACGTCATGCCATGGACCTCCTATTCTTTTGTCTATCGAAGGGTGTCGTCATCGCTTTCGGTTGGTCAGCAGCCCTGTCTTGGTGCGGGGAAATTTGGGATTCTTCGTATTTCGATCTGTATCACTATTGAGTGCAGAAGCACCTCCTCGAAAATCACGAGCAAAATAGTCTATATCTTGATCATCATCACATTTGAACTTATCATAGGTATCTTTGTCTGGCAAAACTGCGGCAGCATTGAATGCTCTATTTTGACTGACTTGTAATGCATTTCGTCCATAGCCTGCACCTACTGAAATACTATTGAGATCAAATCCAGGAATGTCTTCTAGTTTTTCAACGCCACGCACTGCGAGAGGAGCACCCCACAAATTCTGCACATTGAGTTCATTGTAGTAAGATCCTCTCATAATAGAGAGATCACTATACTCCAATACATCTGCTGCATTACGTCCATAGTAGAAATTCTCATACCTCCCCTCCAGGAGAGATTCCTCACGCGACACACATGAAGTAAACCAATCTCCGGGATTAATTCTCCTGATATAAAGATAAGGCAACGGGTATTTGAGAAAGTATTCCTGCTTGTTGATCTGCTCATCCAGTGCATTCTCCATCAAGGTATTCATATCTTCTATGAACTGTTTGCTCACGGTATCTCTGAAGGTGATTTTTTCAATTGACGTATCGATGTCTTCTAATTGATATCTTCCTCATGCCAGCAAATTATCTTGGATCTGAGAGAGGAAATTGTCTCCAAACATTGCATGGATACCTGCGAATTCAGTCTCCAGCGTCTTCTCCAAAAGCAAGGTAGGCACTGGCTTGTCTCCACCGTCTTGAATACTTTGTGCGATCTTGGGAGCATCGATACGGTCCACCACGGTGGTCGCTCATTCTGCAATGCCTGCAGCAGCTAGTTGTGCTTCCTCGCTTCACTCGAGCTCTGGATCAGCGGTAGCTAGTGCAGCTAAGTTGGTAATAGCTGCATCTGCAGTAGCCACGGTGTTGAGGAGGTCATCCTCGTATTCTTTTTTGAGTACTTTACCAAAAAGAGAATTGGTTCTTCTATATGATTCAGTCTCGGTGAACAACATTTTGTTGATGTAGTGGTCGAGCTGTTCTTGGGTATATGATTGTTTGAGAAAGGGAAAATCATCGATCCATACTTTGGGTTTGGCATATGAGGTAGGTGCTGCATCATAGCTCTTTACCTTATCAAAAAATCCATTGAAGAGCTCAACGTCTTGCCCTGGAATCACGCTATGCCAGATCTCTGGCAGACTGTCTGGTGCTTCGTTGAACACAAAAATATCTAATACAGGATCATACACGAACATAGGACTTCCTCACTCATGCTCGAAATCAGTATACGGATAGACTGAAGCAAATCTCCTTTGTTCGAATTCTACAATAGGTAAGGGAATATTTCCCAACAACATCACTCCTGCTAATTTGGAAGGAATACCTTGTTCTCATTCAAAATACAAGTTTTCTAAGATACGTTGGACATCTTGTGCCTTGAATCCTGTAGGATTAATTGGCATGACCAACGTCTTGGTATCAGAAGCATGTTTGGGAATATACGTATTGGTATATCGATCAAGTTTCTCTTTGATACCATCGTAAATTGCTGTATCTACGAAAATGGCTACAATATTGACTTTTTTCTCTGGTGCTGCTGCTTGCACTTGCTGAAACGTAAACTGTCCATAATTTCCCAACGAGGAAAAGGTGTATATACTAGAAAAAAAAACTAAGAACGCTTTTTTGATGAAAAACATATCAAGAAATGCTTGCAAAATCACAATGACACAACACGTAAGATATGCGTATACTTAGCCAAAATGCAACGCATACCCAAGCCAAATATGCATCTTCTTCTTTACAGTCTACAGAAAGAGAAAAAAGTAGGTTACATCCTGTCCTATAACTCAAAATTAGATAGTTCAGAATATGAAATCATCACTTAGAAAACATAAAGAAAAAACGCACCCAAGCATGCGTTTTTTTGTTATCTGGAGTCTAGATTCTGGATTCTTAAGTCTTAAATTTTATTTCTCCTTCACTATCTTCATCACTTGCTGGAGCAAGAGTAAGCTCTCTACTGGCGTGATTTCATTGATGTTGAGATGGCTGATGAGTGTTTCGAGGGCATCGAGGGTTTGTTTATACTGATCGTTGATGGCTCAAAAATTGAAACCTGGTTGCACGGGGGCGAGTTGTTTGCGTTCGAGGGAGATCAATAATTCTTTGGCTTGCGCAACAATAGGAGCTGGGATTCATGCAAGTTGTGCAACATCGATGCCGTAGCTTTTGTTGGCACCACCACGGACGATTTTTTTGAGAAAAACGATATGATGATCACTTTCATAGACACCCACAGAGAAGTTGGTACAGCCGGGAATTTCTTGTTCGAGGGCGGTAAGTTCGTGATAATGGGTGGCAAACAAGGTTTTGCATGACAGTTTTTGACACATGTAGACAACTATAGCTTTGGCTAAAGCAAGACCATCATAGGTCGATGTCCCACGTCCAAGTTCATCTAAGATGACTAATGATTGATGCGTAGCATTGTGGAGGATATTCGCCATTTCTACCATCTCAGTCATGAAGGTCGATTGATTGTTGGTGAGTTGATCGCCACTTCAGATACGTGCATAAATACCGTCCACCAATGGAAGTTTGGCAGATGCAGCAGGAACGAATAAACCTGCTTGTGCTAATAAGACGATAAGCGCATTCTGTCTGAGGAAGGTAGACTTACCCCCCATATTGGGACCGGTAATAAGGTGGATGAAAGAATCTTGTGTAAGAGAAACAGAGTTGGGAATGAATTGTTCGTGTGATGGTAAATAGTGTTCAACCACAGGATGTCTGCCATCGATAATCTCTAGATCATAGCCATCATGAAACTCCGGTCTCACCCATTGCTGATGAGCAACAAATTGTGCCATATGGACTTCGAGATCTAGACAACCAATGAGGTGAAAGAAAATACCCAACGCTTCATGTGCTTCGAGTAAATGATCTACGAGTGTTTGCATAATTGCACGTTGCTCACGAGAAAATTCTTCTTTGGCAGCAAGAAGTTTATTTTGGAGATCAATCAAATAGGTGCTGGTATAACGTTCGCCTGTCTTCAAGGTTTGACGACGGATAAAATCAAGTCTTGGATCGTCATTGCGGAAGGTGCGTTCAAATGTAGCTACATCCTTGGGTGTTGCTTCGATGAAATAGCCTTGATGTTGTACGAATTTGATCTTGAGACCTGTGAGTCAGGTATGAGAACATAAAAATTGATGGTATGCTAACAAGAGTTCGTCAGAATGGAAGGCAAGTTGGCGAAGTGTGTCTATTTGTGGATCGATACCCGGAGCAATATACTCGCCGTCTTCTTGGAGCGCTCACTCAATGAGTGTTTCTTCGAGATGCACAGCAAGAGCGACCAAGGTATTGAGCGTAGCATTGGTCATCCCCGCACGAAGCAGTTCTTGTTTGCACACCACAGCCTCCTCACCCAAAAATTTCTTGAAGACCCCACGCAACGTTGCGAGCAAGGACAAGGGATGTTTCTTGGTACGAACTTGCGCATAAATTCTCGCAATATCGGGAGTATCAACCAGTAAACGATGTAACGCCGTTCTCTCATTTTGATGCTCCATAAAGTACGCAATACGATCAAAGCGTGCTTCGAGAAGCTCTTTTTGCATCAATGGTGCTATGAGTCTCGACGTAAGTTCTCTGGCACCTAGCGCCGTTTGGGTGCAGTTGATGCGTCCATACAAACTATGTTGTTTGTTGTTGTCATAGCTCGCAGCGAAAATTTCAAGGTTCTTCAACGTCATATGATCAATATGCATATAGCCTACTGGCTGGACATGCGAAAGCGAAAAAAAGAGGGGAGCATGTTTTTGCATTGCTTCCACATAACTCAACAAGAGTGCGAATGAAGCTTTTCTCCCACCACCAACGGCAGCTCCAAATCCCTTGGTCGATGCTACTGCAAGTAATTTCGTAATATACGTTTCTTCATCAGACACCAAGGGATGATGACTAATAGTAACGTTCGGCAGTGTAGTTTGGAGCATGTGCACGAAGGGGTCGCGTTGATGCTCGTAGGAAATAATAAGTTCAGTTGCCTGCAGATCACGCAAGCGTTGAATACATTGCTCAGCATCTACAAAACTCTGAGACATATACGTACCCAAAGAAACGTCTCATCGTGCTAGGTGATATTGATCGCCTTGCGAGTCCTGAGCAATAATAAGTGCCACCAAATAATTACATGGAGCTTGTTCAGCCACATATGTACCCGGTGTCACCACGCGGGTTACTGCTCTTTCTACGACTTTGCCGGGCACAACCTCACCTACTTGGTCAGCAATTGCAACTTTGTAGCCAGCTTGAACGAGTTTTTTGAGATATCTTTCAAGACTATGATGAGGAATACCCGCCATAGGAACAGGATTTGGATGAGATTTATCTCTCGCGGTCAAAGCAATATCAAGCTCCTTGTGGGCAATTTTCGCATCGTCATAAAACAACTCATAGAAATCCCCCAAACGAAACATCAGCAACGCATCTTTGTGTTGCTCTTTGATTTGTGCGTATTGCTGTTGTGCTGGGGTACGAGCTTTTTCCATACGTATTGACATACTAAAAATCCATTGATTGGAGAGTAAGAAAATAGGAAAGACTTGCAAGGCGATTTCGGCTGGCAATTGGAGGTAAAATGATGAAAATGGAACAACTATTTTAATGTAATAGCAAAGCAGTGTATGGCAAAAGAAGTGATTGAATTGTATATTATGGAGGTGCTTCCCCAAGAACCAGGGTGCGGTTTTGTGGAAATGAAAGGAGATGATGTGACCGGAAATCACAAAAATAATATGATCCGTGTGCCTATTTCTGCTGTCACCCTTGTCAGAAAAGATATTATTTTGTGATCTAGTCTTTTCAAAATGCATATATATTTGACGTGAGAAACTGTGCTCAATCTCAAATTTGCTAGTCTTGAACTGCTCGATCAAGCATACGCAATTCTCAAATAGATTTTACTTTTCCATGTGTAGATGATAGTTTTGTTTGATCTCGACTCTACGTTGACAACAGTTGAATGATGCGACCGAATTGCCAAACAAAAAGGAAAAGGGGCTGAGGTACAGAAAATTACCGAAGAAACCATGGAAGGAAAACGCTCTTTCGATGAAGCTTTTCCTCTCAAAACCAATATCGTTGCTCCCTCCAAGACAGACATCAAAGATCTCGTCAAACACTATCTCAAAAATATCACTCCAAAATTGCCCGCTTTGATCAAGAGTCTCAGTATGGCAGGAATCACCTGTGGTATCGTTACCCAAGGATATGCCAAAGCAGCCAAAGCAATCGCCAAAGAACTCAAAATGGATTTTGCACATGGGGTAGAAGTTATCCATGATGAAGAAGGAAAATACAAAGGACTCTTACCAGATCAACCTCTCCTCTCCAGCGATGGCAAGAAAAAAATAGTTGAACAAATCAAAAAAGCATATCCTGGTGAAGAAGTTGTTTTTATTGGCGACGGGATCACGGATCTCAAAACCAAAGAAGTAGCAGATCGTTTCATCTGATGTGGCATCAATAAGGTACGTCCTGCAGTATTAGAAAAAGCTGACACATTCGTCTCGACAGTAGGTGAATTGAAAAAAATGCTCTTGTGATAACGTGTTTTAGTCTGTGTATACGTATGAAAACAAAGATTGTCATCATCGCACTCATCATGATAGGAACGTTGACCACGCATGCTGCACTCAATGATCCTGAGTTTACTGACGCACTCGATCGAGCATTCGATGCGGGCATGACCAAATATCATACCGAAAATGACTATCAGCCTCAATCCACCCTCACGAGAGAACAAGCAGCCAAAATGTTCTCGGTGTTTGGTATGAGTTATCTCTGTCTCGCACCTGATACGACGCTAGCTTGTGATTTCGCTGATGCATCAACTGCAGATCCTACACTCAAAGAATTCCTAACTACTTCTTGTCAGCTCGGATTATTCAAATGATCTCAAGGCAAATTCTCGCCCAAACAAGCACTTACCAAAGCACAAGCATTGACCGTGCTCGTGAGAGCAATGAGTGGTAGTGCAAATGAAGAATGAAATCCACGATGGTCAGAATACTTCTCGCAGGCACAAGACCTCTGACTCACCAAAGAAAAAAGTGTGCGAGCATTGGACAAGGCCGTCACGAGATATGAATCTCTCCTCCTCCAATACAGAGCCAAAGCACAGTGATGCAAAGTCACCCAAGACAACTACTCTCCCAAACTCCTAGAAATTCTCGAAGAGATACTGTGGCCAGGCAGTAATACAGAAACAACCAACGACTCAGGCAGTACTACTTCAGGAGACGCATAGCATTGATCTCAAGCGGACTACGGTACAGGCGACGATACATAATTTAAAAAAATTTTATCTTTCCTCTAGATTAATTTATGAAAAACATATTTCTTATCATCATAGCACTAGTAGGTATAGCATCATACGCACGAGCTACCAATCTCGTAGGTGATGGAGCAAGTGTACGTTCAGCAATCTCCCAAAGAATTGCTACACTCGCTACCAAAGACCCCCTCGCACTCGGTGAAATCAGTCGCAAGATACCACTACTTCTTGTAACCTTCAAAGAAAATCCTGCAGACAAAGCACTGTTATTTTTCATCCAAAAAGAAATTGATCTCGCACTTACTCCCGCACCAGAAGACGATGAGCTCCATCCAGGGATTATCCAAGCACGAGCAGAACAATTTGAGTAGGAGAAACGAGAATTAAGAATTAAGAGTTGAGACTTTAACTAAAACAGTTCTCCCCCTGTCAAGGGGGAGTGAGAGGGGGTTTTATTATAAATTCTCTTCACCTTCTAAAAACCCCCCATAATCCCCCCTTGTCAGGGGGGAAAAATTAGAACAAAAAAAGCTTCCCTCGAATTCGAGAGAAGCTTTGTCCGCAATGCGAACTAGGACTATATATTTTATGGTACCTGCACTACTGCCGGGATCTTGGTCCCGTTGAACTCAACGTGAAGTTGAATTTCATCCCCAGAGTTCAACACATGAGACGCAGAGAACTCTACCCGGAGATAAAGCGTTCCGCTACCATTGATCGGCACCGCAAGTGCGGCATTTTGTAACAGTATCTGATTGTTTAACGGCCCCTCACCCACGATCTTGATCGTACTGAAGGTTATCTTGCTAGACAACACAGATAATTTTACTGTCGGGTTGATGCAACCTCCGGTGAAATCAATTGCAAATCTCGCAATCCCCGCAGACGAAGTAGACTTCGTATAAGAGATTGGGTTCGGGTCAATCTGACAAGTTTGGTTGCTACCTGTATGGATGAATGATCCAAACGCATAGCTAATCGCTACACCGTTTGCATCAAGCAACGATAAGGTAATTCCAACGCTTTGATTCGCTGGCACGGAGCCAGTGATGTTCAAAGTCAGAATGCTTCCTCCAGTGATCTGTTTGATTTGTCCCGCAGTCCACGTTTGTGAACCATTGGTCACGCTCCAGCTAGTTGCAGTGAAGTTAGCAGCGGTAAGAGCAAAGCCAATAGGACACGTCCCCGTCCATGTGATAGGAATAGAAAACGTACCACCGTTTGCATTGACTCCACCATTCATCGCACCTAAAGTTGCTGTGCAAGCTGGGTTGTTCGATCCAATTTGATCGATAGTGTAGGACTTTTTTGCATACGAACCAGAACCATCAAATACCTCAACCACAAATGTACCAGGGGTAATCGTACCCGTTCCTTTCAAAACCACTTGTGTGGTTCCTCCGATAGAAGCAGATACACCCGTTTGCCATGTCGTACCAGTCTGTGAGGACTCGACTATCCAATCAGTAATCGTAAAGGCCTTAGACGTTACTGAGAACGAGACAGGACATGACCCAAACTGGCTGATAGGAATAGTAACATTAAAGGTTGAAGCAGTTGCCGTTGGCTTAGCGTCACCGAGCGAAACCGAACACACAGCTGTGTTAGTGCAATTGAAAAGCTTGCCAGCCAATTGTCGATCTTGCTCATTCACAACCTCCAATTCCACAAGCGCATCCATACTTGCTGGTAAGGGTGAGTTTAAATATAAGATTAAGGAAATAGGTTCTGTCTCATCCATCGTATATTTATCTCCTTCTTTCCAAGTATGAGTCACACCCTGTACGACCCATTTCTCGATGTATTGTTTGATCTTCGGGTCTGGGAAACCAAGCTTAAACCCAATCCCATTGATACAGTCTCCCGTGACTTCTACGGTCGTCTCAAAGACGATTTCATAGTTAGACACTGAACAATTCAAGGTTTGTTCTAACCTGTATCCATCACAAATGGGCTCTTTTTCACAGCTAGTTGCTAAGAAAATGAAACCAATAGTAATGATAGCTGTTAAAGTGCGCATAAAATTTTTCATATTTTTTTACATTTTTGTAGCTCTTTTGTACTTATTTAATATAAAATGTCAAGCCTTTTATTGATTAGAAAATCATCATCTTGCGCTCCTCCTCAGGGGTGTCTATCTTGTCCAAAGCGAGCTTAACTAGTCATTTTGCGTTGGGGAGAAGTTGGGAAATGACTCAAACAGACTCCTTACGGTCAGTACACGAAATCCTCATCCCTTTTCCTTCTTCTAATATATAGTTTTGATCTGAACAAAAGTTCCAAAGATGGGCCAATGATTTTCGATAGGGAGAAAAGATATCTTTGTCAAAATGTTGATCAAGCGGAGCATCCCCAAAAAATGAAAGACACGTTTGAATATCTTGCTGAGTGAGTAAACGTGCCGAGTAAATAGTGTTTCACAGTTTCAATGGGGGGATCTTGGCTATGAGTGCTTGTGCTTGCTGCGAAGAAAAATGATATTTATTTTGTACCTTGTCGTAGTCTTGGTACTCTTCAAGTTTGAGCGCATATATTAATTGTTTACCAATATCTGCTCTCAAAAGCTTGCAAACACCTTGTGCATCTACGCTATTTCTATGGAAATGAACAAGCTCTCTCCACATAGGATCCAATTGCTTCTTCGCATAGATATCTCGCGGATAGTACCCATAGTCCTGAGAAAGCTGTTTGTTGGTACGCTTCGTCCAGACATGCAAAATCTTATTGAGCCTCTGTGAGGTATATCATTTTTGTGTAATTCGATAGGGAGTTTGCACAGGAAACAACTCTTGTCCATCAAGTGTGTCCATAATTGTCTAGTTGATAAAACATGGCTTATAATAATACATTATATTAAAAAGTAAATAGCAAAAATTTGACACGCAAATTTGTTCTAGGTATACTAGTCATGTTTCAATTTATTTTTTCAAATTCACATGATTTCACAAAACTTCAAAACATTCCTCATTGGACTTTGTTGATGAATTTTGGGTGCATTATTGGTAGTAGTATTCTCAGAAAATATACTATCAAAACAAAATGTCTGAATGAGTAGTACTTTTTCCACTCAATCAGTTGAAGGTAATCCTTCCCTGCCTACCACAAATGATCTCCCTCCCCAATATGATGGACTTGAATGAGAATGAGAAAGCGAAATCGATCCAAATATAGAAGAAAACATAGAAATGGCTGTTTCTCAACAACTGTCAGATCAAATTACGGCGTCTGAAAAAGCTGTTCTGCAAGCTGAATTGCGTGAGATTAATGAAATTACCAATAATCCCGAACTAGCAAACAGAATGAATGAGCCTTTCATAACCACTTGTTGAGAGTGAGAAATTACAACTGAGTGTGTAGTGGCATGATGTACTGCAACAGATATTCCACAAGCTGAGTGTGAGGCATTACTAGACTTGTATACTAGTACCAATGGGAAAAATTGGGAAAATACGATTGCAAATAACAATAAATGGTTTGGAAACAATAGTGCTTGTTCTTGGTATGGTATTACCTGCGAGGGATGACATGTTTCAATTCTGAATCTCTATGGAAATAACCTTGCTGGAACAATCCCCGCTAGCATTAGCAAGCTTGCCTCTCTGAAACAGTTTAGACTATCAAACAATAACTTAAATTGATCTCTACCCTCATCGCTAGGCGATCTTAAAAACTTGGAGTTCCTGTTTGTATATGCTAACAAACTTTCTGGACCTATTCCAGATGCTCTTGGAAATATTTCAAGCCTTACACAATTGTTACTCAATAATAATCAACTCTCAGGTCCACTACCAAGTTCACTTGGAGCAAAGAATGTACAGTGGATAGATGTACATGAAAATAATCTCTCAGGACCATTACCTGAGTCGCTAAGCAAAAAAAATAACGTGCGACTTGATGCATCATACAATCAATTTTCTGGCCCAATCCCAAGCTCATATGGTAGCGCAAAATGGAAAAACTTATACCTCAAAAATAACCAACTTTGCGGAAAACTACCAAAAAGCTTTATGATCAGTCAACCCAACGGAATAAAGTACTGATATAGTGTCTACAATAATAAATTAGTTACTTCTAATTATGAGCCTGACATGACTACTTGGCTAAAAAACACAAAATTCTATTTTGGTGCACAAAATAGTAGTGACTGTGACTCATGATGAGATGATTCAGAACAAATTTCTACCCCTGACGATAAGTAGTCACCAAACAAGAACGCACTCTCGGGTGCGTTTTTTGTATAAAACAAAGAAGTAAAGAGCAAAAAATATCTCAAAAAATTGACAATCCCGCCCCCCCGAGTATAATTACATTGTTATCTAAGTTTTTTTATTCTTTTTGTTTATAAAATGACACAAAATTTTAAAACATTTCTCATGGGAACAGCTTGAGGTGTATGTGGTGCTCTACTCGTTTGAGTAATCAGTAATGGAAACGTTTTTACCTCAAATGGAAGTTCCGTTTTCACTACACAGTCCGTTATTAGTGATGGGAATGGTTATAGTGATGGAACAAATGATGAAGCCTGAGTAGCAGGCGCAATTACATGTGCAAAAAATAACTGGTCTGGTCCATCATCATTGCCTGTATGAGGTACTGGATCATATACATGTAATGACAAATGTGAGGTTAACGGAACAATTATTCAATGAATTGCTGATAAAATTGCAGCTACTAATAATTGAGTTTCTATCTTAAAGAATCGGAAATCTCCTACACAACCAGGTAGTCAGTATGCTATTATTCAAGGCAATCTTCCATGAAATCAAATTGTAAACTGTAATTTCAACTGTAATGGTTTGGATTTAAGTTGCCCACAAACAGTCAAAGTAGATGCTCCCACATGCAAAATCGATCAATTTACAGCACAAAACCCATCAATAGACCCTGCTATTATTGACTATAATATTAGCAACACAAATGCAGGTAAAGCTAAACTTGTTTGTGATCTTTACAAGGATTGAGTGCTCTTTACTAAAGATATAACTGCAGGTGGGACCAAAATGGCAGGAGCTCTCTCAAATCTTAATGGATGAAGATATATGGTGAAGTGTGCATATGACTTACCAGGTCTAGTTGGGTGTGAGAGCGCAGATGAGTATATTGTTGGGGCAACATGTTCACAAGTTAAAATTGATGGAGTTGCAGTAGACAATAGCTCATATCCAATCATTTACCCTCTTGGTAAGCAAGTAAGTGTCGCATGCGTAAACAACACTTTGGCGACTATTGTTCCTGTCTTGGCAAATCAAAAACCACAAGGCATGACACTCATAGGAAATGTTACAAGTGCTATTCACCATATTTCATGTCCATATAAACAGGGTACTAAAAATCTCACTTGCAATGTATTTGTCAAATGAGAAACAACTTGTGGTGATGGTTATGTTTGAGTAGGAGAACAATGTGATCCTGGTGTAACATGATCTTGCCCATCAATAAAGACATGTAACCCCAATTCATGTGTATGCGAAATTCACCAAATTGGAGGTCAAGAAAAGCAGACCAATCCAAATTCAGAATTATAAAAACTACCATACACATATGAAAAACGCACTCTCGGGTGCGTTTTTTGTATAAAACAAAGAAGTAAAGAGCAAAAAATATCTCAAAAAATTGACAATCCCGCCCCCCCGAGTATAATTACATTGTTATCTAAGTTTTTTTATTCTTTTTGTTTATAAAATGACACAAAATTTTAAAACATTTCTCATGGGAACAGCTTGAGGTGTATGTGGTGCTCTACTCGTTTGAGTAATCAGTAATGGAAACGTTTTTACCTCAAATGGAAGTTCCGTTTTCACTACACAGTCCGTTATTAGTGATGGGAATGGTTATAGTGATGGAACAAATGATGAAGCCTGAGTAGCAGGCGCAATTACATGTGCAAAAAATAACTGGTCTGGTCCATCATCATTGCCTGTATGAGGTACTGGATCATATACATGTAATGACAAATGTGAGGTTAACGGAACAATTATTCAATGAATTGCTGATAAAATTGCAGCTACTAATAATTGAGTTTCTATCTTAAAGAATCGGAAATCTCCTACACAACCAGGTAGTCAGTATGCTATTATTCAAGGCAATCTTCCATGAAATCAAATTGTAAACTGTAATTTCAACTGTAATGGTTTGGATTTAAGTTGCCCACAAACAGTCAAAGTAGATGCTCCCACATGCAAAATCGATCAATTTACAGCACAAAACCCATCAATAGACCCTGCTATTATTGACTATAATATTAGCAACACAAATGCAGGTAAAGCTAAACTTGTTTGTGATCTTTACAAGGATTGAGTGCTCTTTACTAAAGATATAACTGCAGGTGGGACCAAAATGGCAGGAGCTCTCTCAAATCTTAATGGATGAAGATATATGGTGAAGTGTGCATATGACTTACCAGGTCTAGTTGGGTGTGAGAGCGCAGATGAGTATATTGTTGGGGCAACATGTTCACAAGTTAAAATTGATGGAGTTGCAGTAGACAATAGCTCATATCCAATCATTTACCCTCTTGGTAAGCAAGTAAGTGTCGCATGCGTAAACAACACTTTGGCGACTATTGTTCCTGTCTTGGCAAATCAAAAACCACAAGGCATGACACTCATAGGAAATGTTACAAGTGCTATTCACCATATTTCATGTCCATATAAACAGGGTACTAAAAATCTCACTTGCAATGTATTTGTCAAATGAGAAACAACTTGTGGTGATGGTTATGTTTGAGTAGGAGAACAATGTGATCCTGGTGTAACATGATCTTGCCCATCAATAAAGACATGTAACCCCAATTCATGTGTATGCGAAATTCACCAAATTGGAGGTCAAGAAAAGCAGACCAATCCAAATTCAGAATTATAAAAACTACCATACACATATGAAAAACGCACTCTCGGGTGCGTTTTTTTGTATAAAACAAAGAAGTAAACAGCAAAAAATATCTCATAATATTGACAAATCACCCCCACCGAGTATAATTACATTGTTATATTAGTTTTTTTATTCTTTTTGTTTTTCTCATGCAACAATTGAGACAAATCATCCCTGCACTTATGATTGGTGTGCTCGCAGGTGGTATCGGTACTTTTCAATCTCTGCAATCCAATCAAGCAAGCATTCTTTCATCTTCGTATGGAAATGGTGGTAATCCGCAGTTTACTACGCAGTCAGTAGTAGGCGAACAAAGAGGAGAACAACTTCCTCCTCAGGGAGATGGTGAACTCAAAATTGGGAAGAAGTTCATCCCATGTCCCGGGAGTGAGAAATACTTAGATAGTAAAAATCAGAGGGGAATTTATATAGCCTATGATAACTGAGAAATTGCAACTAAATATACACCTGATTACAAAAACGAATTTATTGAATCACCATTTATTTTGGATCCAGCAAAAACACATGCTCATAAAGTCATTTTAATTTATTCTGGTATCGAATGAACAAGGAAAAACTATACAAATATATGTGTATATAATTTCAGTGATGACTCTGCTCTCTATTCATTTGATCAAAAATGATGTGCACCCATCAATGAACCAACCCGTATCGGTTTCGAGTGTGATATAGCAGAACAAAAAGATCCTATTGGAGAGGGAAGATAGGTCACTTTGTACTTTACAACTTTGGTTATTTGTAGCTTTGATAACGCACTCTCGGGTGCGTTTTTTTATATCTAGAGTCTGGTTTCTAGTTTCTAAAATCTTAAGTCTTTCCGATCATCAATCAGGGGATCCTTCGGCTTCGCCTCAGGATGACGTTGGTGTCTATTTCCCCGCAAATACCACCTTCACTGTCCCTACCAAGACATAGATATCCATAGCGACAGATCGGTTTTGGATGTAGTAGAGGTCGAGTTTGGCTTCTTCGTCGAAGGGGAGTTTGTCTCTCCCGAAGAGCTGAGCGTAGCCCGTGATGCCGGGTTTGATGCTAAAGAGTCTCTCTTGTCGACGATCATATTGGTCAACTTCGTGCTCCATATGTGGCCTAGGTCAGACGAGTGACATCTCTCATATCAAGACGAGCCACAATGAAGGGAGCTCATCGAGTGAAGTACTGCGCAAAAACTTACCGACTTTGGTCACTCTGGGATCATCTGCTATTTTGGACAGGATTCACTCTCTCACGTTGGCATCACTATCGATAAGCTCTTGATATAGTTTGGCTGCGTCCTCGCCCCCATATTTCGCTCACAACGAGAGGTGCGTAAACATACTACGGAATTTGATGAAGGTGAAGGGTTGTTTATTTTTTCAAATTCTCGTTTGTCTATACAGGACTGGTCCTGGAGAATCCACCTTGATTGCAATCGCTATGAGCAACAATAGTGGTGATAAGATGAACAACATCGCACAGGAAAATATCGCATCGCCTGCCCTTTTGACTACTCTCCATCGTCCATCAAGTGGTGAAGGTTTGTACTGGAGCGCCATCAATGGTCATATTCTTTGGGGGATAGAAATCAGATCTTCCAAGAAAAGTGCATCACTTACATGATAACACCATGCTCCACTAATTCTTGCCTCGTCAGCAATTGTTTGGAGTTGCTCCAAATCAATTTGTCCAACAACCACAACTATATCGCGCTCTCATAAAGACGGGAATTGCTCCGTGGTATCCAAGGTGGTGACCGCATAAATACTATATAATTTGAGTGCATCTAGCACTTTGGTGTACGCAATACTCGTCGTATCTCCTACAAGCAAAACAGGGTATGGCGAATGACGCTCAAAATAGCCATTCCATGCATTGATAATCCGATCCACTAAGGTCACCAAAAACCAACTAACTCACGCAGCTGCGAGCAACACTGATCTCGAAATACCCGATACAAAAATATAGCCAAATCACATATATGCGACGAAACTACTTGCTACTAGCCAGATCATCCATGTCTGCATAAAGCTACGATAGTAATTGTGGATAGGTTTGTAGAGTTCATACATACCCATCGCCAACCCTATCAAACAAAACATCACACCTGCAATCAACGCGAAAATTAACGTCTCGTGCTGATCAATAGTCGGAATTTTGAGTTGTACAAACGGGATGAAATCGGTATATTGACGCAGAGCTATCATCAAAACAAAGGAACCTACAATGGTGCCAATGTGCAAAAACGGTCTACAAAAACGAAGCATAAGTTGCGTAGTCATACGCGCAGTGTAGCTATTATGGGCTTTGTTGCAATACAGGAAAAGAAGCCAAGAAAACATATATTTATATTACCTTATTGGATGTCTACCTCCACTCCCAGCGCTCGTCTCGTCATCACCTCCTTCCCCAATGATGGGAGAAAACTGAGATATTTCATCATGGCATTGCTCAAATCAGGGCTTGTCGCCTGTATCCAACGTCTCAACTATGCAAAGTCCTACTACTTCCGAGAAGGTGAGCTCAAACGTGAAGAAGAAAAAATATTGTTGATCAAAACGATCGACACCAACCTCCCTGCGATTAAACAATTTTTCGCGAAACAACATCCTCACAAACTCCCAGAAATGCTTATTTTTACGCCCGAAACTACGCCTGAGTACTTGCAATGGTTGATAGAATCACCCACGCAAAGACCGGTGAAGGGTGCAAAGCCACAAAATACAAAGCCACAAAGCTAGGGCTGATTCGAGAGCATCTTTTATCGTCATCCTGAGGCATTGCCGAAGGATCTCATGAATTGGAAACTATGAGATTCACCCCATCGTTTCACTCGGGGTTCAGAATGACTACTGTTTATGTCTCTGGAGTCCTAAATCTTAATTCCTATTTCTCTCCAATCCCTACGCTAAACAACTGTAACTCCTTGCCGTAGGTTTTTGCATATTGTGTTTCACCGATGATAGGATAACCAAGTGCAGCAAGATGAGCTCTGATCTGATGCCTGACTCACTGCAAAATTGAAATTTCTAATCGAGCAGTACCTTGTCCCATGTCGACAACACGAAAACGCGTAGTCGCTTCGAGCAAGCGTCATCTCCCCTTGGTCTGATGTACAGGATCTACACAAACGATCATATGCTCGTTGCGGTGCGCATGATGCATGATTGGCCGAGTAATAATTCGCCACTCACCATCACGTTGAAGTCCTGCAGGAGGTTTACGTTCTAGTCGACTGAGATCTCCTATCACTTGTGCAAGGTAGTATTTGTTGTAGACTAGCTCCTTGTCTCTCATCAGTGTATAAGTAGAGAGGTCTTGAGAAAAATACAAAAAACCTTGGGTTGGCGTATCGAGTCTATTGAGCAATCACCATTCTTGAATACGAGAAAATTGTGCGAGCAAAAGCTTTCTCACGGACATCCAATCAGTCCTATAGTGAAATTTTTGATCTTCTAACCGTTGTTGTACAAAGGGAGGAAGTATCGGTTGATAGCCAAGTATGTACTCATCACCATGAAACAGCGCATCCAAAAAATTATCTTCACGTCAAAACGTAGATGCGATTCCTCCTGGTTTTCGTCGCAACCAACAGGCTTCTTTTTGCACTAACATAGGGATGAGGATAAGCAAAAATTAGGGTAAGCGGAGAGAACGGAGAATAGCAAACATCTCCTTGTGCATATTTGGCTCGAGTATCAACATGTAATTTATTTCGTTTTGTTGATCTTCAAACAAGACAACAGGTTGTGCAAGGACGCTAATACTAGGAATAATAAGTGGATCGACACCACCAGAATATATGCCAATACTACCCGCTAATCCTTCATTGATAAAGGGCTTCTCAGAAACGAGAATACTTTGTAAAGCATCCTGAGCAAGGAGATGTTGTTCCATTTGATCAGCACCGAAGACCAATAATTTCGCCTGAAGTACCTCTTGGTCATCATACAATCGTACAGACTTCAGCCAATTTAATTCTGATAAAGTAACTGCTCGTCCCTGCGGATATTGAAAACTTACGATCGGCGATCGGTCAGTTGCAGTGAAGGTCAGAAGTCATTCTGCGTCAGCTGCAGTTCATGTATTCTCTGCAACTATTTCTCCTGTGGCTACCACAACTTCGCCCGTTGCAACTGCTTCAGTGCCACTTGCTACTGTTCATGTATCTACTACTGCTGGCATTGCTCCGGTATCTACTGGCACCTCAGGAACCTGAGGAACCTCAATAGAAGGAGCATACCAATATTTATATCCCAAGAATGCGAGTGCACCAAAGAAAACCAAAATGAGTAAGATTCTCGTTCGAGAAGTGCCATGAGCTTTCACAGGACCTACCGGGGGAACAACTACCGTCGTCGGAGCGACAGTAGGTGTATTGGGATCTCACATACCTGAGTCTCTAACTACTGGTTTCTCAGGTTGTGCTTCCTCAACAACAGAAGGATTTTCGGATGAAATAACGGACTGTTCTTGAGCAACAGGCACTTCCATCTGAACAACAGGCGCTTCCACAACTACAGGCGCTTCTTGGGAAGCTTCGATTACGGGAGTACTAGATTGTTCTTGAGGTTGTACAACAGCTTGTGTCGACTCACGTTGAGCGGGCTCTACAGGCATTTCTTCCTCAGTATGTACAGGCAGATCTTCACCTACTGGCCTAAACATTCATGATTTATGATCCAACAAGGGAACATCTCATTCCATATTGTCTGGTGATGCTGGAGTAAGTTCGTCTTCCTGTGGCATATCTGATGGTGACAAAAAATATAAATGCAATTATTTTTGCTCTTTGGTTCGCATATCTGCTGCTCTCGCAAGAAGCAGTGCAATTTCATATCTACTTACTGGTTTATCAAGGGCCATTTCATTGGTCTCTTTGGTAAGTCCAAGTTCCTTTGCTCTGATGTGATAATAGTGCCATCGTGGTTCGACATCCTCGGGTTGATTACCTTCTAATGCTCTGATCAAGACCGTCAACGCCTGTGCTTTGGTAAGTTGTTGGTGAGGAAAGAATTTGCCATTTGAACCATGAAAGAGATGCAACAGACATGACTGGAGTAATGCATTTCTCAGCGTGGGGTCAGCATCTTCTAGGTCATCAAATTCACAGTACTTGGTCATATCTATGATACGCAACAACACATTCATACTAAACTGCGTGAAAAATTTAGCAGCTTCTTCTCTCGTCAAAATATCTTCACCTCTGAAGTCTTTGGCGTCAGCATACGTGGTCAATCCACGTGCATGCATCCATTTGACTGCAGAAATAAATTCATCATCATCCAAAAGAGAAGGTGCTGCTACTACGATTTCTTCTTGTACTTCAACACTCCCTGTATCGACATTACCCGTGTCGACACTTCAAGATATCCCTTGCAAGGTCGTAATTCATACACCCATCATACCTACTACCCATGTAATCATTGACTACACAAAAAAAACTAAAATGCAGGATCCATTACCCCTTTTATTGTAAACGGATACCCAATTGCAAGAGCAATTGCTTGAGTTCATCTAGTTCTTGTTGTTCATAGTTGATACCTCCATTGATGGCTCTATAGAGCAAGAGAGCAATTTCATATCTCGTGACGGGTCTATCCAATGCCCATACGTCAAGCTCCTTGGTAAGTCCCAAAGCTCTTGCACGATTGAAGTAACCTGCCCATCGTGGACTTCATGTTTCATCCATAGTAGTACCATCCAATGCCCTGACCAAGACTGTCAGTGCTTGAGCTTTGGTAAGTGGTTGCATCGGTTGGAATTTACCCGCAGTCCCCATAAACAAATGCATTTGACAAGAGAGTGTAATGCTCGCCTGCAAAGTGCTGTCTGCACTAGTGATGTCTGCAAAATCACAACCCATAGTTGTTTCATCAATAGCCCCTTCTCTTTGTTGTTGAAACCCTACAAAGAATTTAGCAGCTTGTTCTCTCATCAATCGGTCATTGGGACGGAAGAGATCAGCATTGGTGTACTGGGTCATACCAGCACTATGCATCCAGGTAAGTGCTTGCAAGAATTCAGGATCAGTACTCTGCGCAGTGACAGAAGTGATTCACATACACGTAGTGAGGAGTATACCTATACTCATGATTTTATATGATGTTTTCATAGTGGTGCAACGCAAAAAATAAATAATCACACGAGGGATTTATTGGAGACATTCTTTTTCACAGAGTTCCTGTGTAGATACACCAGGACAACCACATGATGCGGTAATTTCAATTTCGACACAGTTGCCTTCTTCAACTACCCATCTTTTGCCACAATACATCTCACACGTCACCTCGTCTGGTGCAGGTGGAGTATACGTACAAAATGCTGGCACTTTGTCTTCTGCTACGTTTTCATCAAAGATATGGTATGCTTCTTCATTAGAGCCAGGGACTACAAAATGCGCAAACAAATTATTTATAGAGAAGACCATATCATCGATATAGCCAACTCTAAATGCTAAACTTTCAAAAAACCAACTATCGATATGATCTTCTCGACTTTGATAATAATCTGAGGGAACTTTTTTGAGATAGCTAGTGTAATCATAGGAGAAGAGCTCATTGATACCGGCCTGTACATCGATAGTAATTCCCTTGAGTCCTGCAAAGGTGGTTGATTGTTTGTAGGATGGGTAGCATTGTCTACTGATTTCTTTGCCTTGTGCATCATACTGAATAGTACAATCCTCACCTCCTGCTGGTTTCTGCAGAATCATAGGTAACATCAATAGTTTTTTGTTGGCATTCCATACAAACATACGTGGATTACGCAATGATTCACTTTCTGAGCCAACATCCCCAAAAGTCTTTGTCCAAAGTTGTCAGACAAGTACTTGGCCTTTCGCATCCTTTTTGTTGTAGTCTACTTTGTAGAGATCTACTTTGATACCACCGTTCTGAGTTCCTCCCCATTGATTGGTAGTAGTATCATAGCCAATACCGATCAAATACTGGACGCCCAACTCAAGGGGTGCATATGGATGCAAATAGGTACTATAGCCAGGAATCTTCAATTCTCCAATAATCTTGGGGGCTTTGGGGGTAGCAATATCTACGACAAAGAGGGGATCAATTTGTTCAAACGTCACCAAATACAGTTTGTCATCAATATATCTGCTTGATTTGAACTGCTCACCTGGCTCGATATTCATCAACATCCCTTCGAGGTCCAAAGCATCATTGAGGACAAAGAAATGGGTAGTGACTTCTGGAGATCGATTGGTCGTCAATATACGGAAATTACCAGCATCGTCCTCTGACATGCTGTACTGGCTAAGCGGGCTACCTTGTACTATGGTAGATGCTTTGTAGTCAACATCACCTGCGGTCAAAGCAAATTTATGAATGAGCGTGTGTTCACCTCCACCGTATCGTGGCAACATACATCTTGCATTGATGGGACATGAAAATGCATAAGAAGTATAGAGAGGATCTGCTAAGTAAAGATTGTCTTGTGACATATGGATGGTTTGTGTAGATCCGAATGCGGTTTTGGTTTTTACACTAGTAGCCACTGCATCTGTATCTATTACTCTGACGACAGAAAATGATGGTGTGATACCAAACTTCTGTACAGATTCCTTGGAAGGGAGCACATAAAAAATCTCATTACAATTGGGCTTTTGGACAGAAATTTCATAGGGGAATTTGGTGTCACCAATAGTTAAATTCTGGTCAGCTTTGTCCTGAGTGTACGCAATATCAATAGTTTTGGGGAGCAGATCATCTGCTTCCATCATTACCTTATCCATAGGTAACCCCATATACCATGGGAATCCCCAGTTGACGTTGAGTTGAGAAACGACATAGAGTTTATCTCCTATCATTCTAGAATCGGTATAACTACCATCCATATCTGAAAATTTTATCAATGCAGGATCATTGATATCGCTAATATCGTAGACAATAACATCCATTCTTGCGCTTCTATCAATATATCCTTGAGATACAGCATTTGTCCATCTCTGTGAGAGCATGATCAATCTATCATCTGTGACATACATTTGCAAAGCATTGAACGATTCTGGAATATTGATCGTCTTGATGACTTTGGCATTGTCCACATCAATAGTAGTCCCCTCTACAGGTGATTTGATAATAGCTACTTCGTGCTGTCTTTGATTGTAATAATAAATGTACTCACCATCATTTTTGATAATATCTGCCTCATCTACACCTTCGACTTGGACATTGGTAGTTGAGTAATCGCCTCCACCAACACCAGCATCTGATTCTTCTCTACTGATAGTTTTTGCATCATCTTGATTAGCAGTAGGTGCATCTACAACTGCCACCGCATCACCTTCAATAGGCATAGGGAATCCTCATCGTGATCAACCACCTCTACCATACCCAAAATAGTTTTCATCAAAGGTATTTTTGAGGTAATCGGTCAAGACGCTACTCATATCTTCACAACTTGAGAAGGTTTTGAGTTCAAACTCCTCTTGCAGTTGTTGAGTAGTGACATTTTGTTGCTCTGCGATATAATCGTCCATCGCATCTATAATTTGATTATCCTCAGAAGTCGCAAGCACACCAGGCGCAAGTAACATCCAAGACAATGATGCTAACAAGGCTCCTATAGCGTATTTCATCAATGAAAAATAATATATAAAAAATAGTCATTCGTACTATATATATACGAATGAGTAGTGCAAGGCGTGACAAAAGAATTGGACTTAGTATGTAGTCTTACTTTCATAATTATCCATACTTTCACCTAATTCATAAGAGCCGCAGCCCCTAAAGGGATCGAGATACCGTCGCGCAGCGAGCGGTGCAAGGCGTGACAAAAGAGAAGTACATAATTTTAGTCTTAGCTTACATTATGGTCTCAAACGAACACTTAATTCATAAGAGCCGCAGCCCCTAAAGGGATCGAGATCCCGGCGCGTAGCGAGCGGGACAAGGTAATGACAAACAGAAGTTCATACAAAAAGCGAAAAATCCTATATGCAGTAGGATATAAAGAAGGTTAATTAATTGAATAAGATGTTTCCTGGATTCTTCATCCCTGCGGGATTCAGAATGACGGATTATTTAGCAGTAGACGTAGTAGCTTGTGTTGGTGCGGGTTGAGGTGCAACGGCAGGTGCACTTGCCGGAGCATTCGCAGGAGCTGCGGGAGTAGTAGCAGGAGCTGTAACTACTGCAGGCTTCAGTCTTGCAATCACCGCCTGATCACTATCTTTGAGGAGGTCGAAGGTTAACGCATTGACGATATCCATAGGTCAGGCAAAAGACACTTTTTGTTCACCACAAATCTTTCACAGACGTCCTTCTGCATAGCTTGCAAAATCTTTCTGCAGTTGATCTGAGGGCGTATCATTTTTGAACTCTGTAATACGTTCTTGCGCCAATTTATTTGCTACGCTTTCTGTATTCCCTAGTCTCATATACATAGTTGTCAGCAAGTATGCTTTGATATCTTTGCCATACAGAGGATCTTTCTCACCAATTTTGATAGTATCCTTAGTGAGTTTGCCGATAGTATCTGCATCAAAAAGTGTTTTCAAATAAGCAACATCATCAAACTTTTGTAATGATTCTTGTGTATTTTTACCTTTGGACTGTTCTGTTGTCAAAGACGCTTTTGTTTCAGTAGGTGCTGTATATAAACCAGTAAACCATGATTGTGCAATAAGTTTTTTATTTAATTCACCAGTATGCGTATCACTTTGATCCTTATCGAGGTCATTATACTTCTCTGCAATCGCGGCGCTCACTACTTGCTCACCTGCCGTCAAGGTTGCTAATTTCTTCTCATATACCGCTTTTGCACTCTTGTATCGATCTGCTTCTTCTCACTTTTTGCCTACGAACAGTTCCTTAAGAAACGGTCCAATCAAAGGAATAGCAAAGATTGTCTCAAAGGTACCAAAATTATTTTCAATATAATCTTTCATTCATTCACCCACCTTGGAGAGATTATCAAAAACTTTTTTGGAGACAGTAGCGATGGTTTCCATGGTTTGATTTCCTGCTTTTGCCTGAGTAAACAGTTCCATAGTCCCTTGTAAATCCTTTCACAAAGTAACTAGCGCTTTCGCATCTTGTTCAGTCGGCTTTCTGTAGTCTGTAATAGCCTTTCCATCAATAATACACGCCTGCAATAGATGCGTAAAATCCTGTGCTGTGTACGAAGCGTATATATTTTCTTGAGTAGCCATTGCCGTATTGATAGTCGATAGTACTGTTTTGAGTTTAGCTTGTTGGTCTGCGGTGATAGCCGTATTCTTGTCTACAAATAAACCTCGATTGATCATCGCATTGATTTGTAGTTTGGTTTCTTCAGCTTTGGAATTCTTCACTGCATCATTGATGCGTCCACCGTATCGATCGAGCAAACTTACCGTAAGGTTTTGCGTCAGGTCAGGATCCTTGGTGATATTGGTATAGGTTGCTATTTCCTTTTCGATATTCTGTCTACGTATTTCCAATGATTTTTGTTGCTCGGGCGTGGTTGGAACCACCTCACTAACTGTCGTAAACTCATCTTTTTGTTGGGTGAAAAAAGTGGTGATCTGGTCAGCTTTCGTATTTACATCTGTAAGTAAAGTCTCAAGTTGTTTCACCTCATCTGCAGAAAGCGCAGCTTGTTGCTCTGCATGTTGCTGTTGTTGGAGTGCGTTGAGTTCTTTAGCCAAGGCGATAATTGACTCCTTTGGCACGTTTGCGTTGTGTTTGAGAATTGTATTGGTTACAAATTCTCTTCACAGTCCTCCGGTTGATTTTGGTGAAGCAATAGCATTGAGTGCAAACTTCAATGAAGGATCATCTTTATTATTTATTTTGGGATACTTGGATTCAAGCGCCTGCAAATCAGCTTGCGTCAATCAGATAGCGAGCTGATTCTTCTGTTCATTCTTATTCTCTTGAAGATTTTCATTTGGCTTTTCTCCAGGCATCGTAGTGTAATCGAAAATAAATTATGCAACCTTCTGTGCATCTAACTTCTCTTTGGTCCATTTGTTGGCGAGGTCTTTCTTTTCGAGCGTCGTATCTATGTGGAGGTGTTTATTGTCGCCATCACCATGGATGAGTGTGGTTTTTGGGGTAGTGAGACCATCCACATAGGCTTTCACTTCTTCAAAGGTATATTTGGGAGGTTCTCTCAAATCTCTCCCGATATCAAAGCCATCTCCATAGCAATGACATGATTCTTCTGCGCTTCCATGTAGCGCGTTATTTTCTTCTTCAGTACGGATAGTACTCGTAATTCTCACTCAAGGAAACTTTTGTCCGACCGATACTAACATCTGTAATGCATTCGTAGTGAGTAGCTTAGCACGCTCACCAACGTATGCTTCCTTGTACTTTATATCTAGCGTTGCTAAGGTAGCTAGAAGTTCTTTGCGCTTTTCTTGGTCAGCAGTCTCAACCACGGTAGACTGTTGAGTTTCTGTGCTAGCTGGTTTCGTCACTTCACCAAACGGCGCTGGCACACCAAACCACGTAGCGACGTTATTTGAAAATTCTTCAAACTGCTTTTGCATAGGTCATTTTTCAGCAGGAGTAGTGGACTTCTCCTTGGAAAAAATACTTTTGGCTGCGGTTGCCATACCAAACATACCACCAAGAGCTGCCAAGGCACCAACGACTGCTTTACCAAAGCCAACTTTCCGACTATTGAAAAAGCCAGCTGGATCATCAGAATTAAAGAGTTTTGCAAAAAATCCTGGTTCTTTTTTGGGTTCCTCAACGGGGGGAGTAGCAGGTTGAGCTCCTTGCACTTCTGTTTGGAGACTAGCAAGTTGTTGTTTAAATGGCTCCAAAAGTGTTGCTATTTCAGCACGATATTGGGTAATTGTCGTGGCAAGTTCTACTTTCTTGGTAGCAAGCGCAGTCAGATGCGCATCTAGCGCTTTTTGCTTGGCATCCAAAACAGGAAGATTCTTTTGCTCTGCAGAAGTTTTGACCTCATTGTGGAGGGTTTGCAGTGTTTGAATATCTGTCTGTTCGAGCTTCAATCAGTTAGCTTGTGCAACTAGCGTATCAATTGCTGGCATGAGGAATCAGTACACATAAAAGATGATATAGACAGAAGATGACTCATATAGACATCTTGCTCTTTATATCTAAGTATATGCAAACAATCTTATTTTGTCAAAAAAAGAGACATAAAATGCCCCATTTTCCCTTATATTTGAGGGAAAATTAGACCATGCGTTCACGTGCTCGTGCGACGACGGTTGCTATTTGCTCTGGGATAGTAGTATGTGAGGTATCGAGAAAGCAGGCATCATCTGCAGGTTTATTGACTGCCTCGGGTCAGAGATAGTCGGTGTGATCTCTACGGTCTATCTCAAGCGCAACCGCGTCTAGGTCGGCATTCAGTCACTTGCGGACTAGTTGGTCATATCTTCTTTGGATACGGATAGCGCGATCTCATATGAGGAATACTTTGAGTTGTGCATCGGGGAAAATGACTGTGCCTGCATCTCTCCCGTCTATGATGATATTTCCGGTATGGATAAAGGCGCGTTGGAGGTCGACCAAACGTTCTCTGACGGGCTGGACAGGGACAATATAGTGGAGGTCAAGCGCAAGATTGGTAGATCTGATTTCAGCTTCTATATTTTCGCCATTGAGCAACATATCATCATGTCCCGTAGTGAGATTATGGGAAAAATGCAAAACTATTTCATCCATGAGTTCCGCTTTTTCTGCATCTGATGCTTCGAGCATCCCCTTGCGTTTGATATACAAGGTCACGGCCCTATACATAGCTCCCGTATCTAGGTAGCGAAACCCCAATTCCTTGGCTACTCCCATTGCCGTTGTCCCTTTGCCGGTGGCGACATACCCATCAATAGTGATCACAAAGGGTGTCGACATGGGATCCGGTGAAAGGATAAAGGTATTTGGGTTAGGCGTGGCTAATAAACTGCTGGATCTGCTGTTGGACAATATGTGTCTCTGGGGTAGAATCTATTTCAATTACGGGATAGACCTGGCGAAATCTCTTGATCATCGGCTCCGTAATCTCATGATATTGTGCAATCCTTCTGGCAATAAGCTCATCGGTATCGTCTGGGCGACCTCTCTCCTTGATCCTTCTGATTGCCTCTGCATCTGGGATATGTAAGTAGATACCTATCATCTCTCTGCGATAACGTTGGCATTCGTCCAACATCAACTCAAACTGAGACAAACTTCTTGGATAGCCATCCAACAGCATAGACATACCTTTGTCCAAGATCATATAGAAATAGAGCTCAAACAAGGCATTCGTCACCTTATCATCGATGAGTTGGCCTGTTTTCATAGCCTCTTTGAGAAACTCACCTATCAGATTTTCATTTTGCGTCAATCCTCTAAACAACTCACCCGATGAGAAATAAGCATAGTCATTGGGAAATTTCTGCTGCAGCAACTTGGCCTGCGTCCCTTTTCCACTTCCCTGAATACCAAACAACAAAACATCTTTCATCTACCAATGAAATGAGCAAATAAAATACGTATCAATCGAACAATTACGCTCCTATATAGGGATTTTTGTAGGCAATACTATAGATAGTCACTATATTTTACTTCTTCTTGGGCGCTAACAAGGCTTGGAGAGACTTAATTTGTTGATAGGTAATAGTTTGAAGGAATGTCTTGATCTGCAAATCATCCAAGAGTTGTTGGTTAATAATTTCCCGAGCGCGAAGGAAGTTTTTGCCACCATCCAATCGCTTATGCTCCAAAAAATGATGCTTTGCCTGATTGAAAAACTCTTCATCAAAATCGCATGCTCCTTGGTATGGATTAGCTAGATACATATGCCCATGCACATAACTCAAATCAGTTTCATCATAATAATATTGCAGTTGCTTGTACCTATAATGATACAGCTTTCGATCAGTACAGATATGTTCCAGAAGCCAAAACACAGCAAAATTAGCTAAATTACGAGTCGGTGTATAGATAACATTGTATTTGTGTCCTTTTCCCAAAAATTGTCCAGATCAGATCGTTGTTTTAGAGAGATTCAGACCTCCCCTATAGACTTTGGTGAGAGTAGTCTTGAGACGGTTTGCATAGACATCCATCAAAATCCGTTTTCCTTGTTGATACCACTTGCGATGGTACGCAATTACCTCATCATACGTACAAGTAATACGCCTGTTGGTAATAATCTTTTGTCATACATGTGCAGAAATTGCATCCGCTAGCGCTTCAATTCTACTCCTCGTGCCGTCGCATTCAGTGCGCAGTACCTTCATTTCCTTGCGGATAATTGATGGTGAAAGATCCTGTACTATCTGCTCCAAAAGTTGTTTATAGTTGACATAATAGGGCAAATCAAATTCACTATACATATTGTGTTTAAGAGTTCCTGATACTGTTTGCGCTACTCCAAAAAAATGGTCATATCAACAGTTTATACTTGCTAATACACAATGTTCTACCAAATGAGCAAAAAAATCTGTGCCTCTTGCAGAAGGTGTTAAGAATAATAATGATATGGGTGCTAGTGTAGGCTTCAATGCCATATTTTGACTAGATACTAAAAAGATGGTAGAATACTACCATCCTACACCTTGAGAAAGCAATATCAACCTCTTTTCTTGGTTGTGTTTTGATTTGTATGCTTTCCTTGTCCTGTCCATTTTGGCTTCTCCAAACGTTTTACAGCATCAGTAGATCGCTTTTCTCCTTTTTGATGTTGATCTCGATTTCCTTTCCAGGCTCCTTTGTTTTTCTGGTCGTGAGACATAAACTCAGCTTTTAAATGAAAAATAATTCTGTCGGAGAGAAGATATCAAAGTTGCGTGGTATTACAAGAAAAAAACCCTCAAGGCGCATGCCTCAAGGGTTTTCGTATATATCTGGGAAAATAACTATCTCTTTGACCATTGTGGGCTCTTGCGCGCCTTTTTGAGACCTGGTTTCTTGCGTTCTTTGACTCTAGGGTCTCTTTTGAGTAAGCCATGTGGCTTGAGAGTGAGTCTGTACTCTTCTTTGAAATCGACAAGTGCTCTAGCAAATCATAGTCTCATAGCCTCTGCTTGTCCCATCATACCACCACCGGTGAGTACGATCTCAGCATCAAATTGTTGCTGAGACTTGTCTCCAATGATAGTGAACGGCAAAAGTGCATCCTCTACCAAATATCCATGTCCTCCAAAATAATCCTGGAGAGAATAGGTAACTTCACCTTTCTTGACAGAGATAGTGCCCTCGCCCTTGGGATAGAGTTTGACTACTGCTGTAGCCATCTTTCTTCTGCCGACGGCATAGTGATATTTTCTAGCAGCTGCTTTGACCATGATAAACAAACAAAAAGAATAAAATGTAAGATAGGCTTATTTCTCGAGAGCAACCAACGGTTGATTTGCATAGGTATGAGATTCTGCGAAGAGTTTGAGTCTCTTGAGTCTTGGTTTGCGGAGCTTGTTTTTGGGGAGCATTCCTTTGACCGCCAGCATAATTACTCTATCAGGATGTTTGTTGAGGAGATTGGTCAAGGTTGTTTCCTTGAGATGTCCTTTGTGTCCACTATGCGTATAGTATACTTTGTCAGTGAGTTTATTTCCCGTTACGACAATTTTGCTCGCATTGCTGACGACCACAAAATCACCACAGTCCCACATATCACAATAGTATGCCTTGTGTTTACCAAGCAATCTATTGCTAATGATGGTAGCTAATTTACCCAAGGTCAATCCTGTAGCATCAATATGCCACCATGTCCTGGTTTTTTGGATGTGATCGGGATGTACCCAGAGGGTTTTGTTGAGATTATCTCCTGTTAACTGTAACTGCATTGTGGAAACCAAAGGAATAAAAAGAACTAATGAGTAGATATGCTTACATTAACTTCACCAATACTTGCATCGCGTTGTCACCAGCTCTTGGTGTCGTCTTGTAATCAACTACAAATCAAGCTTTCTTGCCTGCTGATGTGTATTTGGGTACAAGTTCATTGACTGCCTTCTTGCCTGCAACTTCTGTATACAAAGTCGTTTTAGCCAATCTGATAGCCTGTCTCGTTGCGTCTGCTGCTGCATAACGACTACTGAATCCTACCATTCTCGAGAAAAATCTGTCAGCCCATGACTTGAGGACTTTAGCTCTCTTGGGAGTAGTAACGATTTGCCCGTGCAAGACCAAACTTGTGAGCAAGTTTCTGATCACATTGGTCTCCTTTTGTACTCAGGTTTGCAATTCTAGCAACCTGTTAAACTTATGTCTCATGACTACCAAATACAACAAAGTAAAATTGAGGTCTATAGTTTATCCTTGCAAGTTTTTGCCCATATTGTCCAATGAATCTACGATTTCATCTACTGCTTTTCTTCCAATTCCCTTCATACTGAGGAGCTCTGATTTTCTCTTCTTCTCCAAGTCTTCAACGTACAAGATCTCATTTTTGATAAGTGCATTTCTTGTTCTTTCACTCAACGGAAGCGCATCAATAGGAATCGTTTTGATATTCATGTCTTCTGCCATCTTCTCAGTGCTTTCTACGATGTCGTAGTAATCTACCAATAATGATTTATCAATATATGCATCGTCGAAGATGAAGAGTTTAGCATACGAAGAGACTACTTCACCCGCGAAAGAAAGGAGTTCTTTGGGAGTAATAGTAGGAGCTATAGACTTGACGGTCAAAAGCAGTTGATCTTTGCTACCTCCTGAGAAGTCATCAATCACCTCTTTGACATCATACATGACATAATCTACTGCTTTGAAATCGTTGTCTATCAAGAGCAAGTTGACATCACTGTCGTCCTTTTTCTCTTCACGAGCTCTCAAGAACTCGATCGTATAATATCCATATCCTTTTTCTAATCTGAACTCAGCTACAAACTCAGTAGTATTATCTGCAATCTCGAGAAGGTAAACATCTGCATTGAGCAACTCAACTCCAGAAGGGAGTTTGAGGTCTGCTGCAGTATAGATACCTGCTCCCTTGAATCTTTGAGAGATCCATTGTTGTTGTTCAACATTTTGATCAATCGTGAAACGTAAGTTTTTGAAATTGAGCATAATATCGATCACTGACTCCTTGACTCCATCTAGCACATGATACTCATGAGAAACACCTTTGATCTTGAGACCAGTAATTGCGCCACCAGCGCTATATCCCAAGATTGCTCTTCTCAAAGCATTACCTAACGTATGACCAAAACCTCTTGGCAAGTATCTCACATCAAAAAGCGTGGTAGTAGCATCAATCTCATCAACAACAATCTTCGGCGTTCCAATAAACTTTTGGATATCAAGCATGTCAATACAACAAAGAAATAAAACGGCACCTATGCTCTCGCATAAAACTCAATCACTTGGAGCAAATCTACGGGGGCACTCACTTCTTCATTATTTGGCATATCAACAACTTCTATCTCCAAGGTTTTTTTGTTGACCTTGAGCCATGAAGGGATGACATGATTACCGTTTGCCTGGAGAGGCATCGTTTGGACCAAAGGACTGTTATGTAATTTTGCTTTGAACGCTACGACATCACCTGCTTTGACAAAGTATGAAGGGATATTATGTTTGGTACCATTGAGCGTAAAGTGAGCATGAGTAACCATCTGTCTTGCTTGCATGATCGTATGTGCGAATCCTGCTCTCAAGATAGTGACATCAAGTCTTCTTTCGAGGAATTGAAATGCTAACTTATCCTGTGCAACTCCTTGTGATTTAGCAAATTTACCTGCTACATCAATCACCGTCTTTTTGAATTGTCTTTCAGAAAGTTGATAAATTCTTTTCAAAACTTGTTTGTTTCTCAAAAGTTTGCCATACTCAGAATATCTTACATTGTTGGCACCATGTTGGCCAGGAAGTTTTCTATTCTTTTTGATGTCATACTTTTGTGGTCAAAACAAATTAATGCCTTCTCTTCTACAAAGTTTGTTTTTGGATCCTGTGTACCTCATAAAATAGGAAATAAGAATAAAGATGTGAGCATAGTCTCCCGCCAGATTACATCCTCCCTAGCAAACGAATAACGCATGTAGGGCTGGGGTAAGACATGTAAACTATTAATTTCTTTTGGGTCTCTTTCTCTTGCAACCACCAAATTGTAATGGTGTATCTTCTTTGATGGCAGTGATATCAATACCACCTACATCATTGATGCCTTTGAAAACACCGTCTCTACCCATACCCAAACCTCTAGCAACGATGATTATTTCTTTGAGGCCAGATTGTTCTTTGGCTTCTTTCATAATCTCTCTCGTCAAGACTTCGGCAGCATAGGGAGTACTTTGCTTGGTTCCTTTGAAACCAACATGGCCTGTTCCACCACCTGCTACTTTGTTGCCTTGCATATCGGTCAACGTCACGATAGTGTTGTTGAATGAAGTATGCACGTGCAAAACACCAGCAGACAATTTAATTGCCTTCTTTTTTTTCTTGGGAGCGCCTTTAGCGGCAGGTTTAGCGACAGCTTTTGTAGCCATAATAATTACAAGGAAATCGAGTAAAAAGGGGAACGATTATTTCTTGAGCACTGGTCTCACTCTTGCTCTTCCGAGGAGTTTCTTAGCGGTTTTTGCATGTCTAATAGTTCTTTGACCTCTGACCGGCAAACCAAGATTGTGTCTCATACCTCTGTAGCATTTTACTTCTTTGAGTCTTTTGATACTAGAAGCCACCTCTCTTCTGAGATCGTTTTCTACTACCATATTATCTTTGATCTCATCACTAATTGCTTTGATTTCTTCTTCGGTAAGATCTCTTACTTTCTTCTCGAGAGGAATCTGCAATTTAGTAAGGAGAGTTCTAGATTTGGGTAGACCAATACCAAATACCATGGTAAGACCAATCCAAATTGCTTTCTTATCAGGGATCACATGACCTTGCAGTCTAAACATGCTCGTGGAGGTAACAACAAAATAAAATTATCACTGTCTTTGCTTATGCTTGACGTTCGCTTTGCATATAACGCGCAATATACCCTTTCTTCTAATAGTTTTGCAATGATTACACATCTTTTTGACAGAAGATCTCACTTTCATGGTACACAAGCTAACAAGAATAAAGAGGGGAAAAAGGGACACAGTATTATCTTTGTATTGATCTATACACGATACGTCCTTTGGTGGGCTCATACGGATTGAGTTCAATCTTGACGGCATCACCAGGGATGATTCTAATGTTATGTTTCTTCATTTTGCCAGCTGCATATGCTTCAATTTGCATATCCATATCTTTGATCATTACGAGGTATTTACCACCGCCAACCACTTCAGTCACGACGCCTTCTACTTCAATAACATCACTATTTGACATTCGTAACGATACTATCAATAGCTAAAACCGTCTGATGAGGTCTAAAGCCCTTGGTCTTTTGATATCTCTTTTTGCCTTGGAATTTGAACGCAGTGACTTTTGGTCCACGACGTTGCAACTTCACTTCAGCCTTGACCTCAGCACCAGCAAGGTATGGAGCTCACATATGTACTGCCCCACCCGTTGCATCGAATGTACAAAGGACGGTTGGGAAACTTACTTTGGCTCCCACCTCCTGATCGATATGGTCAACAATAATCTCATCGCCTTGTTTGACGATTCGCTGATGACCTTGTATTTCTACCACTACATACATGTCTAACATCTACACAAGAATAAAGAAAAAGGAATATAATTGTTTAAATTTTCATACCAAGATGTGCAAGCATACCGAACTTCTTTTTGTTGCTCTTGTAAGCAGCAGAAACGATTGCTTTCATTCTTTTGTATCTTCTTGCACTTGGAAAGGCGTATGCTACGAACTTCCTGTACCATTTGGTACCGTAGTGCTCTTGCTTTTTAGCCGTATCAATCACGTGAGAAGACCAAAGCTCCTTTTTGTAAAAAGCGATAAGTCTTTCGTTGGTGTGTAAATCACCTGTCTTGTAAACTGTGAAGCCCATAGTAACAAAATGAAGATAAAAAGAATATGAAGTTATAGTGGTCTTGCCGAGAGCCGGAATCGAACCGGCACTCCGTCTCCAGAGGCGGATTTTAAGTCCGCTGCGTCTACCAATTCCGCCATCCCGGCAACTTTATTTTTTGGTAACTGACATATATATATGATCAAACACCTCCGGGAACGCCACTGCTATATTCGAAAGCACTTTTCTATCTAGGTTGTTGTGTTGCTTTCTCATCGTACCCATAAATGCGCTATAGGTAGTACCTTTGGATCTGAGTACTGCATTGAGTCTTTCAATCCACACGCTTCTGAATGTTCTCTTTTTGAGTTTTCTACCTCTGTATGAGTTCATACCCTGTTTGATCAGCGCTAACCTGATCTGTTTGTAGACGGTACTTCTTCCCAAGCGGAAACCTTTTGCTCTGGTAGCAAATTTTCTATGTTTTCTGTGTCTTGCGAACCCGTTACTTACTCTTACCATAGCGACAAATATAATTTAGGGGAATAAAAAGATAACCTATTCTATCTCATTTTATCAGCAATCAATGACGAGATTCTCTTAGCATCTGCCCAGAAAAGCTCTTTACCAAACTTGTGTTTTTTGGTAGCTCTTCCTTTGTTAGTCAAGAGATGGCTTCTACATGTCTTGCTATGTCTCAACTTACCTGTTTTGGTAACCTTGAATCTTTTGGCTGCAGCCTTGTTGGTCTTCAATTTCATCTTCATCAACCTATTTTTTAGACAATAAAACGAGCGTATATCCAAATATTTCATCCTTAACTCCTAATGATTTACCATGAGTAATAAGTTGTTGTTCGATATCAATGAACTTGACACGAACATGTTCCTTATATGCTTTTTCTCTTCACTTGAGGACCGCCATCATTTTGACACTGTAGCCATCTTCTAGAAACTCTTGGGCTTTTTTGATCTTGAGTGCGAGGTCATTGTCTCCAATACCATACCCAAACTTAATTTCTTTTTGGCCTTTCTGCTTCTGCTTCTTCTTTTTGTCTGTTTCTTCTTTCTTTTTGTCGTACATGTACTTACCAAAGTCAACAATCCTAGCAGTAGCAACCTGTTCCTCTGGGTTGTACCCCATCTGAACGAGATCTAGTCCTTGTTCCTCTGCCATACTCAATGCTTTGAGTCTGGGCAAAGGACCTACCTTTTCGCCAGCATCATCAATCAGTAAGATTCTCGGAGCCTTGATATCATCATTTTTGAAGACCTTCCACTGTTTCTTCGCAAAGCCACCTCCTGATCTTTGGTCAGATGACTGACTTGGACGAGCAGTTGCTGGGCGAGCAGGTCATGATGATCATGTTGGCCTAGGAGCTCAAGGCCTAGGAGCTCACGGTTTAGGTGATGTAGACCTGGTTGGTTTCGCACCAAACGACTTCATACGACATCGAGAAGTAAAACTGGTATACTATAGAAAAGGTGTCTAAAAAAGCAAGACAAAACTTTCTCAAGTAACCATACATAAGCACAATCACCCCCAGCGGGGTTCGAACCCGCGATCTTCGCCGTGAGAGGGCGATGTCCTGGACCACTAGACGATGAGGGCATGGCACCCCCGCTTGGGATCGAACCAAGAACCTACAGCTTAGAAGGCTGTCGCTCTATCCAATTGAGCTACGGGAGCATAAAACAAATAACCAAAGCAAATAACAAGCTGGTACTCCCCCCTTTTAGAAAGGGGGGTGCCCCGAAGGGGTGGGGGATTTTTTGTCAAAGACGCAAAAAAAGGTTTATCTTTTTTTACCTTCTTCAATAACCGAAAAAAAAGGCAACTACATCCATAGATAGTGTAAGACAAGATAGCAGCCATCCTACTACTCCACGTCGTCTATGTACCTTTTAAGGGAAGTATATACCAAACGGACCAGGTCAGGAATATACAATAATATATTTATGAATGATCTCACAAAATTTATGGTGGAGTCGAGGGGAGTCGAACCCCTGACCTCCTCGGTGCAAGCGAGGCGCTCTGCCAACTAAGCTACGACCCCATGAAACAAAGTTTCAGAGTTCCAAAGCCTCAAAGTAAATAGCTATAAATTTTTGTACTTTGTGCTTTGCATTTTGTTGTTTTGAATTGGGCAGGGAAGGATTTGAACCTTCGTAGCCTTTCGGCGGCGGATTTACAGTCCGCTGCAATTGACCGCTCTGCCACCTACCCATAATACATGTTTGCTACCCTCCCTGGAAGTCTGATTTGATTTCTGCGGGATTGGATGGAGCCATACCAAACATCACTAACACCCCAATAACAATCAACGCAGTCCCCGCCAAGACGTATGCTGCTTTGCTACTGCCCAAATTCCTCTCAGCTCGAGCTATATCGCCAAACATTTTGTAAAGCTGATTGTGATAGACAATACATGCCGTACCTGTCGCAATCATCAAGAGACCAAGTAAGATATGTTTCATGTGGAGCCATAAAGTAAATGTAGTGGAACTGGTAGCAGCGAGCAACGGGACTTGAACCCGTACAGGCAGAGCTGAATTCTGCCATGCTACACCAATTACATCATGCTCGCACCAAAAAACAGTTCCCCTTGTATAGAAATATCCTCTATTAAATCAAGCGGAGTTATAGGAAAATGATACCTATAGGATATCAGGAGAAATAAGGAAAAGTTTATCTCACTAAGGTAATATCTCCTGCCACTTCGATCACCTCACCATTGGGACACTGAATATGTGCAGTATAGACATATACTCCTGTTGGTGATTGTTTTCCTCTAAAAGATCCTTCTCGCTCAGTATCATTATCTTCTGCTCACTGAGTAAATACTTGGTTACCTCGTCTGTCGAATATTTGAAGAGAGAGTAAATGATGGTGCGGAGCAAGAAACACACTAAACGCATCATTAACACCATCTCCATTGGGAGAGAATGCATTGGGGAAGTATCATGCTTTTTCTGCAGAACAGCAAGTAGCAATTTTGGGGATTAATTGCAGACGACATCCTCACAATACCACCTCAACTACCAACTCTGGTCCAATCTCATACCCTTGCAAAGGACGTTCAGAGAGAAAACGATGCTGATCACCAAATGATCACTGTGGCCTAAACCACAACGTATCTTGGTCTACCAAGGGCGCAAATACAGAAAATAATGACGCACTCGCAGGCGAAGTAACATCAACACCAATTGAGGTGGTTGCATCTCTGCACAAGACATCTGGCAGGTCATCCAAAACAGCAGAAAAAGGATCTTCTCTCCTAAGCGTAAAGGAAAATGTCTCTTCACACACGACACACCCATTGAGAAGCGCCTTGACACTATAATCACCTATCTCATAGGTGCCAGCAGCAAAGTTGAGGTTCCTTCATGTCTTTGTTGTGCCGTCTGGCAATTCTCGAGTTACTTCCAAGGTGTTTTGCCTATTGAGAAATTCACTTCCTATATCAATACTCAAATGCACTGGCTCATCATAACAATATGATTCCTTGAGTCATTTCATTTTTACATCACATGAAAAACACTCAACAGTAAAATTTCATAACGTAATTGCGTAAGGATTAGGATGCACATATATAATCAACTCTTGTGTACCAGGAGGAATATGCCCAATCAATACACCCACACCTTTTGGTATTTCTGTATATCACAACGGTAACTCACTCGTTTCGAGGAGTCTATAGGTAGTAGTATCCAATGGGTCTCTTTCACCACAAATCAACAATGGTCCATAATTTGCTCAATCTATCAACTCGCCAGAACTTGTTCACGGATGTTTACCCAGGGCTCACAGATATCAGGTAGTAGATGCAATCACCGTCTCGTCTCACTTCACATCTCTTGCTTTAATTTCCAAGGCATCTGGCACATTCTTTGCTCGAAATGGTAGAATAAGTATATCTCCATCTCGACTCTTGAGTGTATATGCAAGAGAGTATGTAGTAAGCGCAGGGATATAGTACTTTGCTTTTTTTCCGCAAAAGATCTCTCACATGTGAACAATCTGCTTGGCGGTATCTGGAGAAACGGTTTGTAAGGTGTGATAAATTTCATCACGCATATCACCACGAGAAGCGAGAAGTGATCATGAAAGTCATACTATCACGGCTATATTACGAACAGAGAACGACATCAGAAACAGATAATTAAAATGTTATTTCGCTTTCCAAAGTTTATAGGACTTGTACATTAGGGGATTGAGCAAGATATCCATATTCCCTATATAAGAAAGGGTTGTGCCACCAAATGCTTGTTTGAATCTTGTTACTCCTCCTAACGCATGCGTTTGTTCTTCACCTACAGGAGAGACACCGAGCAAATCATAGGTCGTGAAATGCGCTGCTTTTGCTCGTTCCATGATTTGTCGATTGAGTAAGTAATGTGCACCGATATCACCATATGCTCTCGCAGTTGCTCCATACAAATAGACACATGTTTTCTCTCGGAAAAGACAAACACTTCCACTCACAATCTCATTCCCCTGTTTGAGCAAGAAGAGGGCTCCTTGTTTCTCGCTCACCAAGAAATCTCTCAGACGAAGGAAGTGCTCTTTGGGAACAACGGCGAAGCCTTTGTCAAACGCTGTTGTATATCGTACGTCCCAAAAGGGTCCCCAATCAGCATCAGTAGCCTGCACAAACTCGAGCTCAGCTTTTTTGCCTTTGTTGAGATATCTTTTGCCAGAGTCCGAAAGATCTTGAGTTCGTTGCGCATGCGTTTGAGTCAGATCGAGAACAATCGTCGCCTGAGGCATATGCTCCCTCCATGAAGGGACGAGGTCGTACCAGGTCTTGAAGTTTTGCTCTATGGCGTGTCTTTGGGTCAAGAGCGCAGTACGTACTTCAGTAGATTTTACTTGGCTAGTAGGACGGCTATCAAACACATTGACTATACCAAGTTGGAAAAAAAGATCGCCAAATCCTTTGCCATAATCTCTTTTGAGTTGGGTGAGTACTTCGTGGAACTCTTGAGTATATTGCTCCCACGTAGGCAAGGAAAATCCATGGAGCATATATCGTTGAAACTGCTTACCCAGGAGGCGTTTCCATTTGGTGACACCGTGGTAGGTTTGTCCACCAATCGTACAAGAAAAACTCGGTTTTTGATAGACCGTTTGGTTGATAGCAATCCATACAGGAGACTGATAAAATGAGGACATAGACCCAGTGGCGAAAAATAAAGTACAGACTCTGTACGTACAGTCTATGATTTATTATAGTAATTACAAGAAATGTAAAGCAAAGGATGCATATTTCAGTGAGCGAAGTTGGTCTTTGAGTAATTTATCCGTATAGTAGACTATGAAAGAACGCTGTTCATGTTTTGCTCCTTTTTTGTGCTATGACCGACCCTACGCTTCCTAACCCGCAGCCTGGCAAAGACAAAAAAAATGCTCCCCTTCCTCCCCTCAGTGAGTCGGAGAAGTTTGAGGATATTTTCAAAACAGTCGATATTGACGCGACTTCCCAGAGCGATACTCTTCCTCCAACGGAGCCATCCAAAATCCAAGAAGTACTAAATACTCCCGAGCAACTCTCCGCACAAGAGTCACTTTCCTCAGAACAAACAGAGAATCCGTTACCGGAAAAAAAGAACAAAACGCAAGCACCGGCAGTTACACCGCCGGCACAAGCACCGGCAGTTACACCGCCGGCACAAGCACCGGCACAAGAAAAAACATTGCTACAAGATGCACCACCTGCAGAACCTGAACTTACGGGTATCAAAGATATCGGTTCATATATTGCCAAAGCCAAAGAAAATCAATCCAAAAGAGTCACGAGACTTGAAGCAGAAGATGGGACAGATCTCACCAAACTTCCCAACATTTACGCCGTAGTACCCCATACCAAAGGTGATCATAAACTCATCTATACCTATGACAAAGCCCCCAAATGACTCATCGACGATCCCAAACAAAGAACGCCAGGTACGAGTTATATCAAAAACAATGAACTCATCTACGATGTGTGGGTCACTATGAAAAAACATCCAACGCTCAAAAATGAGAGAAACGAACCGCTCGATGTTTGGCTGATTGATACACCAGATCAACTGACGCAACAACTCACGTCTATTGCTATCGGCAAAGGAGGCGGTACTAATTTCAGTAAACCCCTCATCATTGCACAACCCCAAAAAACTCCCGAAGTCACCAAAAAAGTAGTTGGGAAAACTACGCAAGTTGCTCCAAAGAAAGAAGGAGAATCTCCGAAACAAGGAGCAAAAGATGCTATCTCTCCTGAGGTGAAGGCGCCTCCTACGGATATAAAAGCACAAGCACCGGCAACTTCGGCGCCGGCACAAGCACCGGTAACTTCGGCGCCGGCACAAGTACCTGAACCTTCGTCTCAGGCACAAGCACCTGAACCTTTGTCTCAGGCACAAGCACC
>CAYUST010000005.1:0-23014 GCA_964447535.1 uncultured Candidatus Peribacteria bacterium | reverse complement strand
GTCTCAGGCACAAGCACCTGAACCTTTGTCTCAGGCACAAGCACCGTCTGGTCTCAAATCTGAAAAGCCTACATGACTTTCATCAGAAGCCAAAAAAACTATCAAAGATACTATGGCGCAGACAGAAAAAAAACAGACACTTCCTCCTTCATTGTCCAAGAATTTTCCTGGTCAAAAACCTGCTCCAGAAAAACAACCTCCCTCTACTCTCAAGCAACCCCCGAAGCCCAACCAAGAAGACCAAAAACCAGAGACAAATACATCTCAAGTCTCTCCAAAGAAGGAAGCAAAACAAGAGACGAAAAATTCTTCCACGCCTCAAATACAAGTACCCACTCAAAAAATAAGTGTTCCAGAACCATCTAAGGTCGTTGCACCAAAAGCAACTCCTACAGTTGTGCAAGCAGAAAAGAAGTCGCCCGAAACGGAAGTTATCCCCCCTGTGTCAGCACCAGTAGTCACACAAGCACCTCAAACCAAAGTAGTCATCGTAGAAGAACGAAAAACCGAAACGCCAGTGGATACCAAACAAGTCACCGCCCCAGCTACCGAAAAACTCCCCAACGAAATCAGTCTCCCCGAGGCAACTGCAGAAAATCAAGCGGTAGATGAAGTGCTCGTTGTACCTACAGAGCATAAAGAGACTCAGTGAGATATTGTTGATCTCGATAGCCTCGATACCCAGGTACCAACACCACCAGAAGAAAAAATAACTCCTCCTCTTGATCTCGAATCACTAGATACACAGTTTGCTCCGCATGCCAAAAAAGTAGTGCATCCCAAATGATCGTCAGTACCAATAGGTATGATTTTGCGTATCGTGGGAGTGATTATTGTGGTTGGTATGGCTTGGGCAATGTATACGGTAATGTTTCCCTCTGTACCACAACGCCCCATTACAAACACTACCACAACGGGTACAGATCTGCCTTTGGCTGATGATACACCCACCTTAGTAGATGATGAAGTCAGTACAGGGGAACTCCCCGCACAAAACACGGGTACCTATGGCATGCCAACCAAAGAGGAGGGAGAAGCAGCGGCGAAAAATACAGACCAACCAAGCGGCAGTTTCACTTTTGATGAACTAGCAGCTAAGCTCACCGCACAACAAAAACAAGCACAAACAATTGCTAACAAAGCAAAGCTCCTCAACGACAAAGAAGCAATCAAGTTTAGTATTGTCTCTATCCGCAAAGCGAGTGAAGCACTCAAACGTATCGAGGAGGACCCAACCATCACTGCTTCTGAACTCACCGACATCGCTACCAAGATTGATCTCTACTTGCAAGAGGCTGAATTACGTATACAGTAACTTTATACATTTGTTTATTTGTAACGTTGTGTATGAAGGAAAAACTTTCTGACTATATCGAACACTTCATGTCGTACTTACACTACGAGAAAAATACGAGCCCCAAAACAATTGAGAACTATCAGTTGTGGCTCAGGAGATTTTTGTGATTTTTCTGAGATAGACCGGTGAGTGAGATAAAGCCATTCATCGTCTTATCATTTAGGAAACATTTGGATAAGGAGCTGGGCTTGCAGATCAAAACGATCAACTACCATATTGTTGCGTTGAGATCTTTTTTGAAGTTTTTGCTCAAAAATGATATTGATGTGATCGCACCAGATAAATTAGAACTCTCGAAAACACCACCGAGAGTGGTGCAATTTTTGGAAGAAGATGATATCCAGGCATTGCTAGCAGCTCCGACAGAGCGAGAAAAAAGTCCGCTCAAAAGAGCGAGAGATGAGGCTATACTCGCTATGTTGTATGGGAGCGGAGTGAGAGTAACGGAGTTGATCTCTCTCACGAGAGATGCGTTGCCCGTGCATGGTCAACAAATTCAAATCGTGGGTAAGTGAAGTAAACTCAGGTCGTGATTTATCACGCCTCAAGCGCGCGCCAAGTTGGAGGCATGGTTGGATATGAGAACTGATGACACACCACAACTGTTTATCAATCTCGCGCGCAACTCGAAGCAAGGCTCACTCTCCAGAGCAAGCATAGAACACATTGTCAGAGAATATGCTCGCTTGGTATGAATCAAAAAAAAGGTTACTCCCCATACGCTCAGACATAGTTTCGCAACTTCGCTGCTGCGTAAAGGTGCTGATATCCGTGCGGTACAAATGCTCTTGGGTCACAGTTCTATCACCACGACACAAATCTATACCCACATCTCCGACAAACATCTCCAAGATGTGCATAAGTTGTTGGATGAGATTGTGGAGTAATATCTATTTTGTATTTGGTGTAGTATCTGGCAAGATAACCATCTCATTAAATGGCACGCGATCATAAAAGATAGGAGTATAATAAAAGGTCGTTTTTGATACCTGTGGGTCATACGTAAAGACTGCGCTTCCTTTATTTGCGTTTGATGTTACTCCTGCAAAATCTCAACAAAGTTCACTTCTTCTATTATTTGCAATACCCTCTCTAACCCAGAAGATTTCAGGCGCATTTTCACCATATTCCTCAATCGTCTGGTTTAATTCTTTCTGTTCTCGTGAGGTATATTCTTTCAATATATAATCTCTATTTCATACGTCTGAGAAAAAACTATCTTTCAATTCAACTGAGTAATGAGTGCTTCACGTCTCATGTTTGATCACGCAATTATCCACCATTGGGTATTGACTAGAATTCTGTGCTAAATAAAAAATTGCATCTTCAATACTTTGGTCTGCGGATTTTGTAAATCTTTGGACAAAATAGGCTGATTCTATGAAACTATGTGGATATACAAATCTCATCTTCATTCAATAACCAGTGGAAGTAACAATAAATCATCCCTCCCATTCTTGGTTAAAATAAGGATAAGCAGGAAATGATAAACCAAAGCCTGAGTTGGTGTATACTCCACTTTCATAGTATCATTGATCTATACCAGAAAAAAACATGTCGTAGTTTACACGTCATGATTGATAGGGAGACACAGTTGCTTCGGATCATGTTAATGCGTCAGCATTTTTTTTGGGGGCTACAAGATTACATCAGCTGAGAAATAAGAGACTCATCACAATTATTAAATACTTCTTCATGTGATAATAGATTTAATTTATAAAAAAAAGTTTATAACATTTGATCTTGGAGGTACTCCTCTTTGCTTTTGTAAACGCATAACAAACGGATTGGGCGACCGAGAATGGTTGAAAGTTCACCTTCAAGGTAGGTACGCGTATCGGTGTTGTTGAGCATGCCACAATACTGTTCGTTGATCACGGTCATTTCTACGAGATCATCAGTCACGCGTGCAATGAGCGAGCTTTTTTTCAAAATACTTTTGACCATCGTTTTGTCTACACGAGCGATGAGTTGTTCCATGAGCGATTCATGGGTTGCTCATGCCTGCGAAGGTGTTTCCAAAGGAAGGGTATTGTCGGGTATTGAACTAGCAGTTGGTGGAACAGGAGGCAAAGGGGCCTGCTGTGGGGTAACATCGGACGGCGTCGGAGCAACGGCAGGAGTTTTAGTCACGGAAATTTTGGGAGCAGCTGCAGGCCCCTGAGACGTTGCCTCAGGGATAAACCCCTGAGACGTTGCCTCAGGACCGAGGCCCTGAGCACTTAAACTTTGCGCCTTCCTAGGAGTCGTCTCACCGCTTGGTATCACTGCACCATTCCCCTGCATCCACTGCCACAGATGCATTTTGATAATTATCATAGGTTGTGGATAATAGCGTCCATCTGCTAAGATAGCACTACCCACCTGAGCTAGTGACGCATAGGTCATCGGGTCTTCCATAAAATGTTCGTCGAGGTAGAGTAACAAATCCTTGATGCATTGAAGCAAGTCTACTCCATCTCCTGCCAGTTTATCCAAGAATTGTGCAAGTGCATCTGCTTGTTTGGTCACGATGAGGTTGAGTAATTCCTGGAGTGTCGCCTGTGAAACAACACCCAAAAAAGTAGTCACCGCCTCTACCGTAATATTCCCGATCATGCTCAATTGTTCGAGATATTTGATCGCGTCACGCACACCACCATTTGCAAGTTTAGCGATCAACGCTAATGCTTCTGGTTCATAGGTGATATGCTCTTGCTCAGCAATATATGCAAGTCTCGTAGCTATATCTACAACAGGCAATTGTTTGAACTGAAACACCTGGCAACGAGAAATGATCGTGTCTGGTACTTTGTGAATTTCGGTCGTCGCCAAAATAAACACCAGATACTCAGGAGGTTCTTCCATGATTTTGAGAAGTGCGTTGAATGCACCTTTAGAAAGCATATGCACCTCGTCTATCACGTATATTTTCTTGCGCAACTGTGAAGGCGGATAGAGTGCTTTGCTGATGATTTCGTCTTTGATATTATCTACACCGGTATGAGAGGCAGCATCTATTTCAACATAATCCACAGTCTTTCCTCCATCAATGAGCGCCGACACAGGATCATCTGACAAATGCTCCCATGCATTAGGCGTCGTAGCGGTAGTGAGCTTAGCGATTAGTCTCGCAGTGGTAGTTTTGCCTGTCCCCTTGGGCCCATAAAGAATATAATTATGCGAAAACTTGCCAGCACGTGCTTGTGCACGCAGGACATCCAAAATATGTTGTTGCCCAACCATATCATCTAAATTTTTGGGGCGATAGGTACGATAGAGAGACATACAGGATTGAGAATTAAGAAATAAGGAGTGATGCATCAAAAAAACACGTATTACCGTGTCTTGTATAGTGGAAAATAGTGTCGTTGCAAGAACGAGTTGTTTCGCGTGTTAGGGTACCATTAAAAGATTCATCGTGAGTCCTTTGGCTTGAAGCACTTCTGCCAACTGCTGTTCATCGAGTGATTCGCCAGCAAACTCACCAAATGGCCACTGATTGATAGTACGAAGGATGTTACTCAATGCTTGGAGTCTCTCTTGATATTGTGGAGTAACGTAGTATTTGGCAGTGATACTAGTAGACAAGTTGTCAATCCAGATTGCTCACAAAGCAAGTGTTTGCTCACTCGTAGGAGGCATAGTTACCTCATCAGAGAGTCCTGCCGTCGCACGCTGTACAGTACTGAGTAAATTAGTATAGGTAATACCAAAACTATACTCATTGCCTTCGAGATAGAAACGCACCATTTGTTCGAGCTTGCCATTGAGTGCGCTCGGTGAAAGGTTGCGAAGCTGGTTGGATAACTCTGGTGCAATAACTTGCTTTTCGTTGGTATCGGTCACACGCGCAACAGATGCTGCGAGGGTAGCAGGAGGAGTAGTGCCTGTATCTTGATCTGAAATATCGGTATCTGTAGGTAGTTGTGCAACCTCTGGATCGACTTCATAACGAATTGCGAGAGGCAATTCTTTGAGTTTAGCCAAAGCCACCTCTGCTTCTTCGGGAGGAAGCACTTCTAGATCCTCAGCCAAAGAAACCATCTGATGTGATTTGATAGTTGCGACGATATGCTCATTTTCATCTTTGGTCAGAGATTTGACCAGCACGTCATCACCATTGTTGGCGATCACTGTCTTGCCTTGTTCGTTACTCGCAATGACTACATCGACACTAGCATCGGTAGAAACATTCTCTACTTGGAAGTCTGGTGTTTTGATAACGACCTGTTCGGTGACTTTTTTGGTAGTGGTAGTATTGGGGGCGATATAAGAAATCACTTCGAGGTAATCACCTGCCAAGAGATTGATCGCATAGGAGGCAACACCATCGGTAGTTCCCAATGATTCGAGTACAAATTCTGCAGGTCACAAAATGGTTGCCTTGAGTCCATCACGGACCGTAAAGGTCACTTTGGCACCTGGAGAAAGGATAACCTTCTCATTGGGAGTCAATTCGGTCACGGTGACTTCTTTGTCACCTTGGAAAATATGTATTTCGCCTTGTGCCATCAAAATACGTCCTACCGTATCAGCTTGTACAACTCCAGCCATTTGCTCGATACTTACACTGCCATCACCTATCTGAGCAAGCTTGGTAAGCGGACCATTGGTCTCTGGACTAAACGCAATATAGACAACCACTGCTACCAGTGTCGCTGCAAAAGAAAAAGATGTCACTTTAGCATAGTACCCAACCTTGGAGAGGTTGAGAACTCTATGGGACTTGTGGAGGAATTTGTTATAAATCTGCATTTGCTCCTCTTTGTCGAGCTTGGAAGCACGGAAATGAGCAAAATATTCATCTAAACGCATATGTCTAGGTATTGGCTATTTGAAGCTAAAATCGTTGCTTCAACCATATATACGAACGAAAAAGAGGTTTGTGACAGAAAATGTTATGGAACCTCTGAAAAAGTCCTAAAAATGCGCTTGCGTGTTTTTAGAGACGCCTGAGGAGGTTCGTCAAGGAAGCGTTGTGAACTGGTCTTTCTGGGCATTGGACACATCATGGCACACTAGAGAAATACGTAAAAATTCAATTTTTCAGAGCTTCCTTATAAAAAAATCCCCACACTATAGTGCGAGGACAAATTCCCAGACATGCCGGGCGGGAAAGTTAGGATCCTCCTGGATCTGTTGGTTGTGGGGCCTTAATCTTGACCTTATACTTTGTCAAGTGCAGGATACCGCCTGAGAGGGTTTTCTCCTCTCCATTGGGAGTTGTAAACTTAACTGCCTGTCCATCAGTGCTTACCCATGACACATCACTTTCAGGGACCTCAATGTTCACCAATGTGTCCCCGATCGCTGTCATCTCTAGAATGTGACGCATCTCGACTTCCACCATCCCATTAGCATCGGGAGTTGATTCTGAGGACCCACACGATAGAAGAGTAAACAAAATAACTAACATAAGGACTAACAAAATTCTATTTTTCATATTTCTATTAATTTATGTTTTTATATATAATAAGTCAATAAAGTCAATAGATATATTTACTGCACTCCATACGTCGTACATCTCTCCATATCGGGCATATATTCACATTGCTCGGCTACAGGATCGAGGAAAATAGCGTGGTTGGCAGGATCAAGGACGTAGTCACAGTCAGGTCCCTCAGGGAGCATGAGGCATCTATGGAGTTCCATCTTTTGTTCGATGGTGAGTGCGTCCCTCAGTATAGGTGTCGTATACTGGCGAAAATATCCCGGTCATGAAAAAGGAGGAGGAACAGCGTCCTTCCTCCCCATGAAATACCACAATGCACCAGCAACAAGCAGAAAGGCAGACAATACTGCCATCCCCTGTCTCCACCAGGTAAGTATCATAGTAGTATGTGTTATTCAGTAACTACAACAGTTCCTTTCATTTCTTTATGTCCTTCACCACAGAAGGTAGGACAAGAAAAGGTAAAGGTACCTACCGTAGAAGTATCCAACATTACACCACCCTCTACTTCGGTCACGACCATAGTATCGAACTTCGCACCATGTTTGGTATCTGAATCAGTGATAACCAACTTCACTTTTTCTCCTTTTTTGACTGTCACAGTGTTGGGGAGGTATTCCCATCTTTTGGCAGTGATACTAATAGTTCTGATGTCATCATCCGCATCGCCTGTTCCCTCAGCATCGCCTGTACCATTGTCATCATCGTCATTTTTGACATCACCAGTTTCATTAGCATCTTCTCCGTTATCATCTGCGTCTACTACTGCGCCTGTCTCGGTCGCTTCGTCTGTAGGAGCAGGTTTGGGAGCTGGCGTACATCCTGCAATAAAAAGTATTGCAAACAGAAATACGAGAAGTGTATTGAATTTCATGAGAAACAAAAAACATATAAAACACGTGTCATACTACTGAAACACGCTCAAAAAACAAGGTTAGATGATTTAGATAATATGTTTTCTTGCTCTCCACATAATGCCTGCACTTATCAACACACACATTGCTGCCACGATAAACAAGGGAAGATGAAAATCGAGAATCAAGCCACCGATCAAGGGACCTATCACCATCGTCAATGTTTGTAACGAAGAGAAGACGCCAGTCAACTCACCTGTTCTGCCGGGTTCATTGTGTGCTAACATTTCTCCTTGATAGACAGGACCATAGAGTGAACTAAATAATGCTGCTATCATAAAGAGCACCAGGAAAACATACAGATTGTCTACGGGCAAGATATTATTGTAGGTCAGTCCAACCATAGTCGCAAATAATCATACATGCGCAATAGCTAGCAAGGAACGTGTCGAGAAACGAGGCAACCAAAATTTAGGTAAAAGGATTGCCATATTGAGTGCAGTAATCACACCCACCATCGCCAAAATATACCCGAAATATTCTCCGCCAATACCAAAATCTTGTCTCACCTCAATCGGCAATACGGACTGATAACTAAATACCCCAATTCCCAAAATCATCACCGACCACAAGTATGGCGCGAGAGAGGGTTTTTGAAAATAAAATCGGATAGTACGCAAGACAGCAAAATCAATGACCGCATGGCGCTGTTTGTGTGTGTTTGTTTCGGGGAGCCAAAAGATCAAGAGGAGCGCATCAAGCACTCCAAGGATCGTACCGAAAATAAATAATGTTTCGACATTACCCCATCACAAAATCACGGATCCTAGCACAGGTCCGATAATGAAACCTAATCCAAAGATAGCGCCGAGTAATCCTAGATTCTTTTTGCGATCGACATCGTCAGTAGATATATCTGACATAATCGCTTGGAGGATACTGAAATTACCTCAGGTGATACCATTGATTACTCTCGAGACAATAAAAATCCAATAGATATGGTGTCCTATGATCATCAGATACGAAAGTGCTGTCCCAAAAATACATGCAACCAAAAGTCGCTTTCTTCCATATTTATCAGACAACTGTCCCAACAAGGGTGTAGAAAAAAATGCACACAGTGCATAGACAGATAAACCGATACTAATTCAACTAGGTGATACCGCGTATCGATCAATAAGTTTCTCAATAGCGGGAATATAAATACCTATAGAAATGACATCGAGCAGGAGGGCAATATATACGAGTAACTTTGTTTTGGTGGATACGTGCATCAAACATAGAAAGTATGAAGAACTCATACTCTATGAAAAAGAAAGGAAGATGCAATGTGAGGGCGAGACAAGAAACATCTCACTTGTGTTTTTTATGTTTTATTTGTTGCGTCTTGTGTCTTAAATTTTAACTCTTAATTCTCAAACAACGTATAGGTCAGTGTACCAGAATAAATATCTGGTGTACTATATGCGGGAATATCTACACGCAATTGAAGAATAGTACCATATGTTCCATAGATGCCTGCACCTGTACCTATGTCTCTTTTGAGAAAGGTAGCAGTTCCTGTTGCATAACTAAAGCTCGCAAAGGCAGATCACAACGTGACATACGGATTGGCGCTACCTGAAATAAGGACGACTCCCGTCGCCTGTCGCGCTATTCTACTCGTAGGGATAGTTGTATAGACTCAGGAAAGATTTGTGATTTGTAAAGTTGTGTAGTAACCACTCGTAGACCCGAGGGTGTCTGTGACCGTCAAATAGTCAGATGAGCTTACATTCCCAGTTTGGAAATAGTTCTGCACGGTCACATCAGGGAAAGTAATATTGCCTGTAGAAGAAATAGAAACAGATCCTGTGCTTGCAGGAGGCGAATAGATGAAATAACCAGTATAGGTGACTGCTCTATTGTAGGGATTGGTCACGAGCATCGTCACGGTATATGTACCACTACTCAATGCAGGAGTGATTTGACCACCCGTCAGCATCCATGTCCCGTTACCAAGATTTGCTCCTGTATAGTTGGCACCACTGATGGTGAGTCTAATACGGTCTAGTGGTCAAAGCATCGTCCCTGTCAACTCAGGTGACGAACTGATCACCGTAGAAGTAGTCATGGCTGCAGGCTTTGCATAGAGCGCATAAATTTGCCCAGAAGACAGGGCATTTTTGTAGACACGAACATCATCGATACATCACGTGAAATAATTGGAGGGAGAGCTATCCGCGAATCTACCCAATTCTAGTCTATTTACTCATGCATTGTAGGAAACATTATTGGCATTTTGTCACTCATATATACCATTCACATAAATATCCCTATCTGTATTTGTATTATACACCGCTGTAATCAGGAACCATCATGTTGTAGTCATAGCACTCGTACCATTTGCAAGACGTGCTACGGTGTTTTGTGTTTTGACTCTCGGAGTAGCGTTATTGTGCTCAATATTATACATCACATTGGTAGCAGTGGATTGTGCAAGAGAAAGGATACCACCATTTATAGCAATGCTAGATGTTCTTACCCAAGTCGAAGTAGTAAATGGATACGAGAGACTGAGTCCCGTCGTTAACTGGACATAGTCGTTGACTCCATCAAAACAAATAATTGTTTCTCCATTGAGTGTGCCCGTAAATACGCCATTGAATCCTGTTGCATGACGACCACTTCAAGAAATATCCAAAAAACGTGTTCAAGACATACTTCCATCATAATGAACACGAAGTCCTGTAGCAGAAGGGGTAGCGGTACAAACAGATGGTGAAGCCCTGGTACACGTATACCCTGGTTCAACCGTACAACTCAAACTACAACCATCGCCGTTGGTATTGTTTCAATCATCACATGCCTCACCACTCAGTGTTGTACCATCTCCGCATCATACATTCGCCATCTGTAATTGAAATCACCGCAAGATCACACCATCCTGATTAGCATCATCTCCCATAGTCAGTGTCCAGGTACCTATGGGATTGACCCCGCTATAGACACTCAATGTTTGATTGGGTAAAAATGTCCCTGTCGCAGGTAGTGCTCCTATACCACCTGTCGCTTGATCATCAAATATTGCTCTCACTTTGACCGCTGGTCCATCATTGGTATAGCCACCAGCTGCTATAAGCGTTCTCGTGGTTCCACCAGGCGACGTGATAGTAAATGATTTTTCACTAGAAAAAGCATTTCATGGACCAGGCGCTAGTGGATTTTCCCCATCTATCGCTTGAAAATCTAGAATCACGATAAGTTTTTGAATCGTGAATCCGGTAGTGACATCACCTGTATTGATCGTCACGGTTTTGGGGAGTGTGCCGTTGTCAACGAAATTACCGGTGTTCGCACCTCCGGTGTAGGTGAAGAAAAAGGTAGAAGCACCACACGTATAAAATCTTGCTCTGCCTCACATCACGACTGCGACATTTCCTGGTAATGTCGTATCACCCTGATTCGTGCAGTCTCCTCATGCATTTATTGCTACTCATTCATCTCCTACTGCTGTATCTCCTGCATGATACGTACTCACCTCTATCTTCGTTCCATCGGGGAATGGCATATCATACTCGATCATCACGGGAGCAGAAAAAATGAGATGTTCTCCCGGGAGCCCAAATTCGAAACTCGTTGATCGAGGGGACAGCTTCTCTGTTTTTTTTGTATCGGATTGGAGTTCGTCTGGAGGAGTTTCTGCCTCAGCAATATATTCGTCTATTGCACTCGCCCCAAAGAGGGTATCTTCTTCAATATCAGGCTCAATCTCTTGTTCTGCCATTTCACCCGCATTTCATTGTACTGATAATAATTGCTCTTGCACGACTTCAGCCGGTCACAAATCTGGGACCAACTCAAGCGTTTCTTTGGTAATGATTTCACCTCCTGCAGTTTGAATTTCAAGATCGACAGGCATTGTCACTGTAATTTCTTGTGAGATTATATTGAATGCCGTTTCGAGATATGCTTCTGCGGAAGGATCGTTTATGGCTTCTCATTCGACGGGTTCATAGAGCGTTGCTGTTTGTACTTTTTCAACAGTCGGAGAGTTGGATGATCATGGAGCATCGTGTTCGTCAACGATTTCTTCCTCTACGATGGGGAGTTCATTATCTTGTGTTGAATCATCTACACCTATTTCATCTATCGTTCATGCTTGCTCCTCAGTAATGACTTCTGGATCGGTAAGTTCTAGCGTATCTGATATAGGCTCATCAACAACAGGTTCTGATGAAAGCTCCTCAGATCATGGAATAAATTCCTCTACAGGCACTTCATCTGAAGGTGTTACTTCAGAAGGTATCTCCTCTTCGATTATTTCAGGCTCATTTGTTATTTCTTCTTCAGCATCATACAAAGTAATATTCTCCAGTTGAGCATCTGCCACATCAAACAATTCTTCACCCTCAGCCCAAACGACCGTATCAGGAAAACGCACTCGTTGAGTCACGAGTGTAGTCATCAAAATAAATACTGATATTCTCCTCCGCAAATGCATGAATGATAACAAGGTATGAGTGAAACATACTGAACGATTCAAGTATACGAAAAGGTGCTTTATGCGTCCAAAAATGAGGATTCTCATCGTCTCCACAGCTTGACAACTCACAGATGAATGATGCTTCGATATTTTGTTATTGACAATAGTGTTATATTATGTATATTGTCCTCATTTCGTCATCATTAAAAAAAGGAAAAATATGTATACTAAACGAATTTTCTGGTTCGAAGCGATCTTATGGATCATCGCGTTTAGCGCGCTTTTCTATTTTGGAAATAGCCCAAAGGTCGTCTACGGCTTTGCTATCTTAGCAGGCGCGCTTGTCGTCGCCTCGATGAAAAGAAATTATCAACTCACCAAAAAAAATCCTGAAGCATGAAACTATATTTCTTAATTGACCACCAAGGCGCGAAAAAACATATTTGTATCATTGATCACACGGGCAAGCCATGTCGTCTCGTGAGTAGTGTCTTTATCAAAGACCGCTATCATCCACGATTTGGACAAAAAAAAAAATTTCGCTCATCTCCTTTCTCCGATGATCAGCACAGCTGATATAGAGACACTCATGTTGGGACTTTGGAAAAGATTGAAGTCATCGACTCATGGGGAAAAGGTAGAAATAGGGTTGGGATTTAGCGTCTTGTGGCAGGAAGTGGTGGAAACAAGTCCAACTGCAGATGCACAAAAAAGTACTATATCCGAAAACGACCACCTTTCTCCTTTTGCTCCTCAAGCTGGTGGCGTCATCGTAGAAAAACCTGCTTGCACCTGTGGTAACTATGTTGCGCGGAGTACCAGTGGCGTGATAGACCTCACCTGTGGAAATTGTGGAGGGAGTAAACGTAAACAACTTATAGGATAGCATATGGAAAACAGTACAAAACCCGCTATGCTTGCCTATCTGCAAAAGCAAGGTATCACAGAGATTTCCGTGCTATGGGGATATGCAAAAACCTATGCCAAACAGAATGGCTATGAAATGGGTGGTTCGTATGCCTCATTCGGCAAAGACATCACCGTTATATTATTGAAAGACGGCATCCGCGAACGATTCGAAATTTCTTTGGAAGAAGTGAAAGAAAAATAAATACATATGAAAAAAACAATCTACCTTATCGCACTCTTATGTTTGACGAATTTCGTCACTGCACAGGAATATGTGTCTGCAAAAAACAGTAAGGTTTTGAAAAAAATTTCGCAGATAGCAGAGATGTGTCAGGACACGCAATCCGTGCGCTATGTGCATGCCTGGAATATGATCCGGTCGATCGAGGCCGTGTACAAAAATGTACAGATCACGAAAACACAGGATGCAGAACTCGCGCAGATCTTGGGTGATGCTTTGCAATCCAAAGAGGATAAGCATTTCATCATTTACATCCTGCGCGCGCAATCAGTAGCTGCAGACTACTGGCAACCATGAAGTAAATAGGTCTTTCAAAGCAGGGGAATCCCCTGCTTTTTTTGTTCGCCCTCTAAAAAAATTTGCAGACAAATTTTTTTAGAAGTAAGAACAATCCCGCGCCAAAGGCGCGGGGCTCCTCCTCATCAACCACTCTTGGTCCGAGAGATTCAATAAAAAAACTTCTCTTCGAGAAGTTTTAATTTGTATACTAAGAAACTGCATATCACGTGGAGCAGATGACGAGACTCGAACTCGCAATATCCTCCTTGGCAAGGAGGTGCATTAGCCAATTATGCTACATCTGCACAAAAATGCGACAGACGATTTGATAGTCATTTCTTGAGTAACTTCAAGAGAAAGAACTTATCAGTAAATTAGGCAAAAGAAGTATTGACATAACTTGATTTATATTTATAAAAACTATACAGAAAATTCATTAACAATACTTAATCTTAAAAAAAAACTATATGGGTGTAAAAATTAAATTCCGCCGAGACTTTTTGTTGCAGATTCGCAATCAAGGAATAGTTTCTAGCGTACTAACATACTTTATATTAGCCTGTCTAGCGTACTATGTCACTCCCCCACAGCTTTGGAATGATTTGCTTACCTTCTTTAGTGGGAAGATCAAGGCTATCACTCCTGGAGGAACTATGGTCGTCACTATGGGGATGATGATAGGTATCGTGGTTTTGAGGATACCAATCGCGCTAACGATACTATTCATAGTGAAAAAAATTCTTGGAAAACCAGTTTCAAATCGTTCCATCTTCAAGTATGGTGATGCAAAAAAATACTGGCTCGCAGAGCTCTTAGTAATCATCACCATTGAGGAAATTATAGGGCGATGGCTCTTTATAGACTTCTTGCCCGACGCATTTGGAATCACTAGCACCATTGGCATATGGGCGTTCCTGATCGCAGGAAATGCGCTCTGGTCATGGATGCATCTCGCCAATTTCAAACAGGAAAAAGAGAAAAAAATTGGATATGTGACTACTCAATTTATAGGAGGATTCTTCTATGCATTTGTCTTTATCAAGTTTGGTTTGATACCGTGTATCTTGATGCACTTTATGTTCAATGCGATACTGTTCTCAGGTCTCAAAGGGCAAGTGACTGAGAATAATAGGTACATCAAAATAGTCTCTCACCTTTTGGTAGTAGGTATAGCTTATCTGCTCTTCAACCAAGATATCAGAGATCTACTCATTTGGTTTGAAGGAAAGGGAACACCTGCGCCTTTACCCGGATGGACATTGTTAGACTATATCGCTATAACGATAACAATATCATCGCTCATAGACGTGATATTCACTCTCATCTACTATGATGAAAGTACTGACACAAAAACTGACTCAGTGGGAGAAAAAATACTACCAGCAATTATTGGTCCATTCTTACTACTTGGAATGATATATATAGCCAATTATATCTTCTCTGGCGTAATTCCCTCTATCTATCTCCGTATGGTGATGGTCTATTTGATTATTATGTCGATGGTGAAAAGTATTTCACCGAATCATGCAGTGAAATTGTTTTGGATGGGGTTCACCAGTGGAAGTATTGGAATGTGTTGTATAGTTGCACTCGGTTGGAAAATGGGTGTTATCTATCTCTTGATTCAAACAGTAGTGAGTTTAGTAGCAAACCACTTCTTAGAAAAATACGCGCCTTCACAAACTATTCATCCACCTGACGCACCAAATCTAAATAGACCATGGTCAAAAATCGGGAGACCCGATTTCTATACAGAAAAATAATCTCGCAGTATGATGTGAGAGTTTCCCCGCCGTAGTGCGGGGTTTTTTTGTTAAACTGAAAGTTTCTCTTCGTCTACAAGTTGGTATTACACCTCTATAATTTCTGTTTGATCATCGATGAGTTGCTGCTCTCTCGCAGGAGAGACCAGTGCTTTGGAAGCGCCGAGGAAAATCATCAAGACCCCTATGACTTTGAGAAGGTCTCTCAAGAAGACCGATCTCGTGGTATCATCTATCAAATATGCATCACTAAACATAATTATCAGGATTGCCACGAGTGGCCACATCCATCTACTGAGAGGAATGAACGATGGAATGAAACGCGTCAAAAAAAGATAGCATCACAATCCTCATGCTACAATCAATCCTATCCACTGCATTATCTCTCCCGAAGCAGTAATTTGTGCTTGTTCCATATATAATCGTCCTGTATAGATCGCCAATGCTAATCACAACAATGAGACAAACCAAGGGAGTACTTTGCTTCTTATAACTTTCATTACCATGACAATATTGCTACAAAGAGATAAATGAGAAATAATTTGTATACATAAAGACAACTACATACGCTCAACCGCTTCTATACCTAAGATTTTGAGTGCATTCGCCAAGACTTGTTTGGTCGTAGCCACGAGAGCACAGCGCGCATGCGTCAGCTCAGGATTGTCTGCAATAATAATTTGCTCTGCTTGATAATAAGTATTGAAAAGATGCGCTAATTCAAGCGTGAATCTCGCAATCATATTGGGTTTATATTCACGCGCTGCTCTTTGGACCAGACTAGGGAAATCTGCTAGGTGAAGAAGGAGCTGTTTCTCTTGGAGAGTTTGCAAAAGATCAGGGGATCGAGTTTTTCATTCAGTTCGTCCTGCCTTGCTGAGTAGTGAACAACAACGAGCATGCGTATACTGAATATATGGTCAGGTCTCCCCATCGAAGGAAACGGCCTGCTCTGGATCAACTATTATTTTTTTGAAGGTGTCCGGCAAGAGGAACGAAAACTTCATTGCCCCAAACGCCACAGCGCGAGCGAGACGTTCTTTTTCATCATCAGATATGTTTCTGTTGGCGACTAATTGTGTAGCAATTTCTAGCAATCTATCACGGAACGCATAGTAGGTAATCACATTACCTTCCCTCGATGACATCTTGCCCGTAGGAAGTTCAACCATTCCGTAGGCGACATGTTCGAGATGTTCTGCTCATTCATACCCAATCAGCTCTAGCGTTTTGAAGAGCTGGTTGAAATGATGTATCTGCTCGGTCGCCACGACAAAGAGTGATGCATCAAACTTGTATTCACGTTGCTTGAGATACGCGAGTGCAAGATCTTTGGTCGAATACAAAGATGCGCCGTTAGATTTGAGCAAGACAAAGACTCATAAATTGTATTCTTCTAGATTCACAATCAATGCTCATTCACTCTCGTGAACACCTCCTTTACCAGTTGCTGCAAGTTGTTTAACCAACTCAATACCTGGCTTTTCTACTTCACTTTCGAGGTATTCTCTATCAATAGTACTTCACAATTCTGCGTTGATCGCATGGATATCCTCCAAACATTTCGCAGCTGTTTCTTTCCACAACGGCACCAGCGTTGGATCTCCTTCTTCGAGACGTTTGTGTATCGCATGAATTTCGGCCCCATAGCGTTCTTTGTCTTCACCGACTTTTTCGGTCGCTAATGCATAGAGTTCTCCTGCTCGCTCACTGACGTGCGTATCTGGGATAGGTGCATTTGAAAAATTGGTATAGTACCAGACCCACTTCGCCACGTGTGCTCCGATATCTCCCATATACGAACATCTCACCACTTTGTGTCCGGCAGTCTCGAGCAAGGTAGCAATTGCTTCACTAATCAATGCATTTCTCAGATGACCAATATGGAATACTTTGTGCGTATTGGGTTGTCGTCCTTCGACGAGCCAGGTCTGTCAGGTGGCTGCACCTTGCCCATATTGCTTTCCTGTGTCCAACACCTCGCCTATTACCTGATTGGCCAAAAATCATGGTGCATAAAAAAAATTGATGTACGGTCCTGTCGCTTCGACACGTTCTACACCCTCGGGCAAGGCTTGCATAATTTCTGATGCATATTGCTGAGCAAGTTGCATCGGATTCGCTTTGAGTTCTTTGGCAAAGGTGAAACATGGCAACGCGAAATCTCCCTTGGTACGATCCACGGGCACCTCGAGCAATTCCTCTGCACGCAATGCACCAAATTGCTTCAATCCATCAATGAGTTGTTCACGAAGTTGCATCTGTTTCGAGTTCCTAAAATTATCCGCAGTATACGCATCAGGGAAGAGATTACAAGGTTGGGGGGAATATTATTGAGTACACTTATCCAAAAGCTTCACTTGCAATTTCTCACTAGATGGTGATATCTACGGAGATCAACGGGAGTACCCGATGTTTTTATTGTTTATCTACAATGATGAAGAAACTGGTTATCGCCCTCCTCGGGCTAGGTTTCATGTGGACTATGGGAACCCAGGTATCTGCGGTAGAGTGTAGTAGCTTTACAAAAAATAATGATTGTACTGCAAATGGTTGTCAGTGGAATGGCGCCTCAAATCCGAAATGTCAGCCGATAGTTACCAATATTTGTGGTAATGGTATCGTCGGCGCGGGAGAACAATGTGATGATGGTAATACAACGACCGAAGCATGTGCGTATGGTCTCATGAGTTGTCAGGTATGTAATAGCACTTGCCAATTGGTAGCAGGAGCTACGAGCTACTGTGGCAATGGCACTACCAATGCGTGAAATGGTGAAACGTGTGACGATGGCAATACGGTCACCGAAACTTGTACCTACGGCCAGATGAGTTGTACGGTATGTAATAGTATTTGTCAGTCTGTAGCTGGTGCTACAAGTTATTGTGGTGATGGAACAACCAATGCATGAAATGGTGAAACGTGTGATAACGCAGGCAACAATGGATCAGTATGTACTCCAACCTATGGAGGAAATGGATGTAGCTACTGCTCTGCTAATTGTTCACTCGTCCAAGTAGTGTCTCCCTATTGTGGAGATGGTATCCAAAATGGCGGTGAAGCGTGTGATGATGGCAATGCGAGCAATACAGATACCTGTAGAAACGATTGTACACTTCCTGTGTGTGGTGATCAGATCGTAAGTGCTGGAGAAACCTGTGATGATGGTAATACAACGACAGAAGCATGTACCTACGGTGAGATGAGTTGTGAGGTATGTGATAGTACTTGTCAGACAGTCAATGGAGCAACTGCATACTGTGGCGATAGTGAACTCAATGGTGACGAAGCGTGTGATGATGGCAATACAACGACAGAAGCATGTACCTACGGTGAGATGAGTTGTGAGGTATGTGATAGTACTTGTCAGACAGTCAATGGAGCAACCTCATACTGTGGAGACGGTGAACTCAATGGTGACGAAGCGTGTGATGATGGAAATCAATACAACACTGATGAATGTACAAATAAATGTAATCTTCCGACCTGCGGAGATGGTTACATACAGCAAACCAACAACGAAGTGTGTGATGATGCTAACCCAAACAATGGTGATGGTTGTTCTTCAGTTTGTGACTTCGAAGACGGTTTCTATTGTACGTGAGGATTTAATAGTTTGAATGAAAGTTCTATTTGTGGCGATGAGCCTTGTGTATTTGGTCCAAACATATGTACACTCTGTCCTGCAGGCACATCAAGTACAGACGGTGTACTCTGTGCACCATGTTCATTAGGTACCTATAGTGAAGCAGGTGCTGCTAGCTGTAGTGCATGTGAGTGAAACACATATTCTGATGCCGAAGGCGCTGCTAGTTGTACGTATTGCCCGGAAGGAACTGTAGTCAATGAGCAACACACAGCTTGTATGTCAGTGTGTGGTAATGGTATAGCGACTGCTGGTGAACAGTGTGATGATGGAAATACTACCACTGAAACTTGTGTCTACGGTGAAATGAGTTGTGAAGTTTGTGCTAGTGATTGTACTACCACCAATGGTGTAACTGCTTACTGCGGTGATAGTGAAACCAACGGTGATGAAACATGTGATGATGGTAACACCGAGACTGAAACTTGTCTCTATGGTGAGATGAGCTGTGAGGTTTGTGCTAGTGATTGTACTACCACCAATGGTGCAACTGCTTACTGCGGTGATAGTGAAACCAACGGTGATGAAGGTTGTGATGATGGCGTAGACAACGGCACGGTTTGTACACCTACCTATGGTGGTGAAGGATGTACCTACTGCACGAGTGAGTGTACTTCAGTCGAACTTGATTCTCCCTATTGTGGTGATGGTATACTCAATGGTGATGAAGTATGTGATAGCACTGAAAACTGTAGTGATCAGTGCACCTGTGCTGCAGGATATCTCCTAGATACAGAGCTTGGCTGTGTCCTTGCTCCTGTCTGTGGTGCTGCAATGATGCAAGATTACTATATTCCTATGACTCCAGCTGAAGGAGAGCTCTGTGGCAATGGTGCTGTAGCAAATTTCGTCTACACTCCTCAAGACGGTTGGACCTGGGAGTGTGTGGTAGGAGAAACAAGTGTGGCTTGTAGCGCAAACGAAACCTACTGTGGTGATGGTGTCCTCAACGGCACTGAAACATGTGACGCAGGTACAGCAAATGGTGTGGCATGTACTCCTACTGATGGTGGTAATTGTACCTATTGTAGCGCAACTTGTGCGCCTATCACCCTCGTGACAATGTGCCAAGTACCTCCGGGAAATCCACAAAATCAACATCTCATATATGTTCCTTCAAATGAAGTTGCGTCCAAAAAAACCGCATATCCAGGACTCTGTGTCCCCAATGGTGTAGCACTCATCTGCGGACAAAATACTACCAAGTCACTCTGTGGCAAAGGTGAAATGAAACAACTCTGTAAGTGGGCAAGCAATAGTTGCGTGCCTCTCTAAAGAGTCTTCAAAAAAAAATAATGTTTCCCAAACGCCCAGCTTCGCTGGGCGTTTTTCAATATTCATTTTGTATGCTACCGTCGCTCGCGCATAATAAATTTTCTCTACTCTCTCAACTCCTCTCTCAACACAATCAAAATGCGTAATTTATCTCGTTGTTGTTTGGTGCGGAATTGTTTCGCGTAGGTATCGAGGGCTACGAAAAGTGCTTTACGCGTTTTGGTACGTTCGATAGCAGATTGACGCAGGAGGATAGTTGTGATTTTTTGTGCAACGAGGGATACTTTATTCTCGGTCAACGCATCTGTTTGGAGTGCACCTAAGATGGTAAGAAAGGTGTCTGCTTGTGGATGGATGCCGTCAGTACTACTTGCAAGCATTGCTTCATAAATCGCATCTGGATGAGGATCAGTATATTGTGCATAGCCGAGTGCTGTGATACCTGCGATGATAGGTGCTGCAAATGACGTTCATTCGGTGAACGCATAGACACCTGAGAGTTCTTCTGTGGTGGTTGTCGTGAGGACGTTTTCACCGTAGGTAGCCACATCCATACAGCGTCCGTAGTTCGACCAAGGCAGGAGTTTTCAGGTTGCTGAGGCAGCTCATACACCAATAATGTGCTGTGCTCGCAGTTCGTTACACAGTGGCGTGAGCGCGTGGGTGGTCGTATTGACGCCTACTTTTTCTTCGCCCGTTCACATTCAGTTGCCTGCTGCGATGACGACTGTTACTCCTTTGCTATGCGCATAGGTGATAGCATCTGTCAATTCTGGAGAGAAGGTCGTATGCTTGGAGACCAAGCTCATGTTGATGACCTGTGCGCCGTTGTCCACTGCGTAGCGTACAGGCGCTGCGAGCAACTGACTCGATAAACACGTATTGCCTGCACACACAGCGAGTGGCATGATTGCTACGTGGGGGACGATACCAGCAATACCAATCTTATTATTTGGTAACGCTCAGATCAAACCACTTACTTGGGTACCATGACTCCCGTTGGGAGGAAGCAACGCATGTTTGTCATAAAAGTTGTAGCCATCGACATCATCTATGTAGCCATTGTTATCATCATCTATCTTGTTGGAGGGAATTTCATTGCTATTGGTTCGCATCTGTCCAAGCAAGTCTGGATGACTGAGATCCATACCATTATCAATCACCGCCACGATCACTTGCTTGGTTGATTTGAGAAGCTTCCAAGCTTGATCTATTCACAATCCTTGCAACCAGGGTTGACGAAAACTCAATGGATCATTAGTCGCTGCTTGCGCACGATTGGCAATATAGGTCAAGAAATTTTGGATCAATGTTTGTTGCTCAGCAGTGCTAGCAAGTTTCTTGGCTTGAGTACCGTAGTCGCTGGACTCGTCAAAATCCTGACGTGCAGCATACAAGACAGCACGCATGTAGAGGTATGAAAATTTGGTTTCGTTATCCAAATCATAGTCTTGCGCTTGCGCGAGGAAACTTTCTGCAGGAGTATATTCTCCACGTTGATAGCTCTGCTGTGCTTGCGCGATCAGGAGAGAGGGTAACGTGTGTTCGAGTCCTCGTGCATCATAGACTATCCCGTCATAGACTGAACGATATGAGTTGTAGGCGTCTGCGAGCTTGTCGTCGCTGATTGCTTGCGCTCACGCATCGAGGAGTTTGTTTGCTTCATCAAGTGCAGAAGCATGACAGACTTCGTAGTTTTGTTTTGCGACGGTGTAGGCATTGTACGCACTAGTAGTTTGAGAGGTATTTACTTGTTCGATTGCATCTTGCACGGTTTCATACGATGCGGCACATACTAAAAACAACAGTTTGGGAATACTTTCTGTAGCAGCACTACTCAGACTTGGTAGACATACACACAAACTACCCAACAGCAAAAAGATTCTGCCTAGATATTTTTTTCAGCTCTTCATACTCGATATGTTCATTAGAGAATGCACACATAAAACATATTTTTTGTCGTCCTGTGTGTCTCAGTATAAACAACTTTCGCATACTTGCTACCTAAACGCATCCACAAACACTTGCTATTTATCTCAAAAACGAGAAAGTAATTACTCACTTTTAGCGCTCACTCTCCATGCAACACGAATCATCTGGCAGAAAAATATTCACGTGACTACTTACTTTGGCGGTAGTTATTGGTTTGAGTTATTTGTTACAAAAAGTATTGGGGACTACGTACATCAGTGATGCGTTTCAAGAGAACTATGTGATCGGGATTATATTGTTAGTGCTCGTCAAAGCATCGACGGTCATTTTTGCTCCGCTATCGGGTTCGGTCATATATATTCTCGCCGGGACACTTTTGCCTTTCTACGAAAGCATACTTTGGTTGATGGTGGGTAATTTTGTATGAATCACCACCGCATATTTTTTGGGAAGATGGTATGGCGATCGCATCATTGCGTGGTTTTTTGGAGAGCAGGGGACCAAACAAACTCATGCATTTATTGATAGATTGCATGAGTGGAAGTCGTTTTTGGTCGTACGTATTCTCTTTTTCAACCTTGAAGATTTCATCAACTATGTGGCAGGCATGAGTAGATTACCGTATCTGCCGTTTATTATCATCAGTATGACGATCTCCACATGTCTCATGCTATTTATTATCAATGGAGCTTCACGAATTGGCGGGTTTCGAGCATCAGGCACCTAAGGAAATTCTGTTTTCAATTGCATTTATGAGGCAAATCAGTATCGGTAGGCACATGTGGCGCCAACGTAGCTCAGTCGGTAGAGCACACCCATGGTAAGGGTGAGGTCGGCAGTTCGATTCTGCTCGTTGGCT
>CAYUST010000004.1:66713-90504 GCA_964447535.1 uncultured Candidatus Peribacteria bacterium | reverse complement strand
ATATATGTCAATATACTCTTGTATAAATAAAGCAAATCAGTATATATTGCCCTGTCCATCAATTTTGTGGTCGTTAAAAACTAAAATCTATCAATTATGTGTATAAGTACTGCTCTTGCTGAACTCAACAGCACCAAAATCGGTTTCGTTGCCGACTTTACAACGAAGTTGCATCATTTATTTTACGCGAATAGCGTTCAAAATTTGAGTAATGGTCCTAATGCGATGATCCTACCCATCCCGGGGAAGATCAAAAAAATCCATGACACCACTCCATTCAATAACTTCATGGATGATATTGCACGGCACTTTGCACCCGTCTATCGTGGTACCAAACTCGGCGCAAGTGTCAGTAAAGGAATCACTATTGTAGAAGTAGGTGCCTATACGGTACTGCGTTGCGATAGTATTGATCCGGAAGCAATCGCTACGACATTGCAGTTGGTTCCAGAAAACAAAAGACCGAGTATTTCTACGGATTTGTTGAACTGGTACCGTGACTTTTATGGCTCAAAGGCTAACCTTGCGATCTGTTGCTTCGATAGTAAACAATTAATCAAGGCACAGCCTATGTGGATCGAGTACAAACCAAAGGACTTTTCCATGGGATTTATGCCTGGAGCTGAATCACACGATGGCACCCCACCGCGTATGGGAGAGTTGGTTGATCGTGATCACCAATTATTCTTTGGTATGGTGATTGATGAGTTTTCTAAAAATATTCACTTTTCACAACACGTACCGGCAGTTATCAATAATGCTCAATGGATCAAATTGAACAGCATTGGCAGTGTTGGCAAAAATTGCGATTGGATTATCGTACCCCATGAAGTAATCTCTGGCAAGGTCAGTGTCATTCAGGTCACAGAGAATAAAGCATTCGCATAAACACAACAAATAAATATCCGTATTTAAGAGATTGATCGAATCGGTCAATCTTTTTTTTATTTGAATCACCAAAAAAGTAACGTTAGTGAAAAATTATATGAGGATGTGCTCATTCTCTACTTAACGTAATTATTACATTTTCTCTTGCAATTTGAAAAATATTGTATAAGGTACACTTACTCAAAGGAAAAAGTGGGATGGTTATACTCGCTGTCGAGTTCCTGACTACCCTGCCAGTACGATGAGTCACAAAACTGACGTCCTATTGCATATACTAAACCGCTTTAGGAAATTACCTTGGTAAAACCTAAACCGGGTAGTATAACTGAATCATCCATAAAATTTTCATTCTTCAAATTTTAATGGTGGTTCAGTATATTTTTTACAGTTCACTTACTGTAAAAGATACTATAAGTAACGATCATTACCATGTCTTGTCCGTCTCGCGTCTGAGAGACTACGGGCAAGCATAATTTTCTCACAAGCAAAAAAAAATCATGGATACAACTCTGATCTGCTATGGTGCAACCGTGCCAGGCAAAAAACATCTCAAAAGCATGCAACGCAATCAAGACAGTTTCCACATTATCCACACTGCTAAACATATTATTGGCGTGGTAACTGATGGATGCACCTCATCCAAAGGCTACTCCAACAATAATGTAGGTGCGCAACTTTTTGCTCCGCTCATCGCTACGCATATCGAGCGTCGATTGGCAGAACATGAAGAAGATCACACCACGCAGCGATTCTGGGAGCTAGTTGAACATGACATCCTGGCCGATATAGGAAGCATAGCTTCCTTATTACCTGGGAAACGTTCTGAAGTTATCAAGGATTGGTTACTCTTCACGATCGTCGGATTCGTCGTAGCCAAAGGACAATTAGTAGTCTTCCACTGTGGTGATGGTATGTATATATACAATGATTCCATATATACGCTCAAACCAGCAACAGGGAATCTACAGCCCTATTTGAGTTATCGTCTAAGCAGTATCGATGAGATGAGTCTCTTGCCGTTGTGTAAGATCACTATCGAGGTCTCTCCCGTTACACAGCTAGATCATATCGTCATTGGGACGGATGGTATGTATGATATCTTTGATCTCGAACAAAAAATCATCCCTATGACACAAACATCAGCTGGACGACTCGACGGATTTTGGAAAGATCCACGTATACTAGCCAATCCAATGATTGCGCAAAATAAACTGCATGCTATGAATCGAAAATCATTTCGTGTAGATTATGAAAAGCGTGACATCACGCACTATCATGAACTCATGGAAGATGACACGACGTTCATCGTACTCACTCATTCGTTAACCATAAAAAATGCAATATCATGAAAGTATACACAGCCAATGGTCAATCATACGACCTCAAAAAAATCATCGGAGGTGGCCAAGAAGCAGTCGTATACCTCCTGGATGCAACGCATGTGGCGAAGATATATCGTGCGCCAAATGACCCATTTTATGCGGGGAACACGACTGAGCAAAAAGGTGCAGCTGCCCGACTCACGTATATCCAAAAGAAACTTATACAGTTTCCGAAATCAGTTCCAAAAAACGTTATTGGACCGCAAGAATTTTTGTTCAATAGCAAAAAACAATTAATTGGATATACGATGCCCTTTATTGATCAAGCAGATCCTATCCTTATTTTGGGGGATCTTGCCTCACGCAACAAAGCAGGTATCACCAACAATACGGTCACCAGCATCTTTCGCAATCTTCATAGCACCGTACAAGGGTTACACCAAAACCAAGTCATCATAGGTGACTTCAACGACATGAATATCTTGGTCAAAGGTACTGAGGCATATTGTATAGATACCGATAGTTATCAGTTTGGAGGATTTCCCTCTACGATGTATACAGCTAAATACGTGGATCCAACGCACTGTCAGCTCGATCCCAACGGTATCATGGGTATGGCTCAACCACACAATATCACGAGTGACTGGTATGCATATACGTCGCTCTTGATGCGATCACTGCTGTTGATTGATCCGTATGGTGGTTTACATCAACCCAAATTACCCAAGAAAGGTATCAAGTCTGCACAACGAGCACACCACAGAATTTGGGCATATGATCCAGATGTACGTTATCCCGCATTTGTACGGCCACTTGAAGTCTTACCCAAAACGATGCAAGAGTATTTTCGAGATGTCTTTGTCAAAGACAAACGCGAAATATTTCCTGTGTCACTCTTGGCAAACCTTCATTGGCAAACTTGTACGATTCACGATGTCGAATACGCAACTTCCCAATGCCCTATCTGTCATCCTCATGCGAGCACCATCATGGTGATCAAACCACAAGTAACTGCAACCGATGGAGTGAGTGTTTCTCAAATATTCACAACAACAGGACAAATACTTTTGGCAGATTTCAGTGACGGACGACTTCGCTACTTGTATCACGAACATGATGCATACTATCGTGAAACCGGAGAAGTAGTTCTCCGTGGACCATTACAAAGATTGCGTTATCGAATCAGTAATGAAAAAACTCTTTTCGGTAGTGGTAGTCAACTAGCTATTCTCGAACCAAATAAAACTCCAGAGCGCGTATTGATAGACACATATAGAAATATACCTGTCTTCGATGCAAAAGGTGATACGCTTGTATGGCTTACCAACGGTGCCATATCCTCACCCAGTAGCTTTGGTATTTCCTTCAAACCACAGACCCATGGAACCGTCGTTACAGACAACTCCATGTTGTGGACAGGGAAAAAGTTTGGCTTTGGGTATTTCACTGCAGGCAGTATATTGGAAGGATTTATTTTCTCTCCACAAAGCAACTATACTACCAAAGTTGAACTACCAATTATACCAGGAGAAATCATCGATGCTACAGCTGTATTTAGTGACACGCTGTGTTGGTGGATGTTGCAGACCAAGTCTGGAAAATCCTATATCAATCATGCGTTCGCTATCGATGCACATGGCAAAGTCCTGTGGCAACACAGTGCTTCCCCTGATGATCACGATTGGTTAGAAACGATACGAGGCAAAACTGCCTCTGGCAATGATCTCTTCTCAGCAACTATCGACGGTTTACAAAGAATTCGCTTGCGATCTGATGGCAGTGTCGAAAATAAATTATTTGCCGCTACTGCTTCTCATGTTTCACTAGGCGATATCTTGCATATCAGTCACCAAGGTATGTATGTGCAAAAAGCACGGAGTATCTTGTTGCTCACCATGTCATAACTAGTATTAAAATTATTAACAACAAATTAAATTGTAAAATCATGAAACAATTTCAAATTCCTTCATTCTTTGATCGCACCAATGCGACCAAGATCTATCCAATCAGCTATGGTAAACTTGCCAAAGATGGTAACGACTTTGCCAAATCCAACGGTATCAAACCCGGCAGTGCTGACAAAAAGAAAATCGGATTGATGATTATCGACGCGCAAAACACCTTCTGTCATCCGCAAGGAGAACTGTTCGTGGCAGGCGCACCTGATGACAACATTCGCTTGGCTGAATTCATCTATCGCAACATCGAAAGCATTTCAAAAACTTTCGTCACGATGGATACACACTACATGAAGCAAATCTTCCATCCGTTCTTTTGGTTGGACGAACATGGCAACAATGTAGGAGACTACACGACCATCACCTCGCAGGATCTCAAAGACGGCAAATATACCGTCAATCCTGCCATGGTAGGCAACATGCCTGGTGCTACCCTTACCGGTCTGATCAAATTCGCACAACATTATGTGAGCGAACTTGAAAAGAAAGGAAAATTCAGCCTCACGGTATGGCCATACCATGCAATGCTCGGTGGTACTGGTCATGCATTATCGCCTATCATTGAAGAAGCCATCAGATGGCATGGATTTGTGAGAAAAACAGACGTAGAGTTTGAAGTCAAAGGCGGTAATCCATTGACCGAAAACTACTCTGTGCTTTCTCCTGAAGTGCTTACTGCACCTGCCAAGGATCCTGGGCAAACCGTTGCAATCGCTGCTCGCAATACAAAGTTCATCGAAAAACTTTTGGATCTCGATGTACTCATCATTGCCGGACAAGCGAAAAGTCACTGTGTGGCTTGGTCAATCCAAGACTTACTCGATGATATCGCAACCAAAGATCCTGCACTTGCTTCCAAGGTCTATTTGCTCGAAGACTGTACGAGTCCGGTGGTCACACCGTTCGTCGACTTCACCAAAGACGCCAACGATGCATTTGCTCGTTTCAAAGCTGCAGGTATGCACATCGTGAAATCCACGGATGCTATCGATACTTGGCCTGATATTGCAAATAAAATTGCATAATCTTCAACAACCACAAAGCAGGTGTATAGTATACCTATGCGCCTGCTCTCTTTAGAACGTATGCATAAAAAAAATTATTAAAAAAAATAAATTAAAAAATCATGTCACAAACAAATGTAAACAACCTCTTCAACAACGCATTAGCGTCTGGTGAAATTGGTGGAGCATCAATCGATGCTCTCGGCAAAATTCAAGACCTAGGTAACATCATCAATGATGCCCTAGGTACACCTACTCTGGGAATTGCTTCCGGAGAGATCATCCTGGTCAACATGCTGTTGGATGACAGTGAAAGTATGTCTGGTATAGACTCTTCAGTCATCAAAGCACACAATGAATTAATCGATGCTATCAAGTCAACCAAACAGGTAGACAACATCCTCGTGCAGTGTCGTTTGATGAACAAAGGCATGCTCTATCCGTTCAAGTTACTTGGCGATGTGAAGCCACTAACAAGTAATGAATATCGTCCTGGAGGTGGCACGCCACTCCATAGTAGCGCACTGGAAATTCTTGGTATCACTCAAGCTAAAACGCAAGAGTGTCTCGATAATTTCCAAGATCCTCGCAGTATCTCTCTCATCGTCACTGACGGCTATGGAAATACGGAGAAGATCAAAGCCGCTGATGTTAAAAAACTGGTAGACGATATGTATAACTCAGAACGACATATCATTGCTGGTATGGGATTCGACTCCGCAGGCAATCAAGCAGATGATTTCCGTCAAACCTTCAAAGAGATGGGCATCAAGGACAACTGGATTCTCACGGTAGCATCTACCCCAAGTGAAATCCGCAAAGCCTTTGGTGTATTCTCTCGTTCAGTCTCCAGTGCCAGTCAATCTGCAGCGAGCTTCTCGCAAACAGCCATGGGTGGATTTAGTAACCCATAAACTAAAACTCTGTTCTTCATCCCGCAACGTATCGTTGCGGGATTCTTTTCATCTTCATAAAAAATTTATTTCATAAATTTTTATGATTGATGAAATGACCCCACATCATGTATGATGAGGGGTTTCTTTAAACCACCACCGAGGTGGATGATTTAATTATACCGAAACTTGTTAGCGGGATTCGCTTCCAACAATTAAAAACTCATTAAATATTTTTTCTTCCAATACGAAAAGAGGTCGATCAATGCGATCGCCTCTCTGTGGGACTAATACAACCTTAGCTCATCCCTGAAGAGCAATGCGACTCCTCGTTTGCTTTCACCAGTTGGTGCAAGCGCTGAGAAGTGAATCACATACGCCCCATCAGTTGATGGGAGAAGATCTCCGAAGGAGATATTAGTGTATCCCTTTTGCTGTAATTTGTCACGAACTTGTTTTTTCCTAGGATCTGTGTGTTCATCTTGTCTTGCGACAGATGAATCATCAACACCTAGCAATGAGACAACAGTGACAATGGCAACAGCGGCCAACAGGACAAGAATACTTTTTTTCATGATTTGCGATTTAGTGAACAATATGCTTATATGCAGTCATTTCGACTAATACCAGCATCATTGCTCCTCGCTCCTCAAAAGTTTCTCTCTGTGCCATGAATATAAGAAAAAGAGTTATATTATCAAGAGATTTTTTGATAAGTCAAACTACTTATTGTAATTATCACATTTTCTCTTGCAATTATGTAAAAAATACATAAACACACCTTTGCGCCCAGAGTAAATATGCTTTAACGTGGCTTTCAGTGGCGCTATTTACTTCCTTCCAACACCCATGTCCTTACACGAACTCCTCAAACAAAACGAAGAACTCGAACGCAAAGCCGTCCTTGACCTCGACGCTATCTTACACAAAGCGACGCAAGAAGTGAGCGAGGTGCTAGAACTTGTGCATCAAGTCGAAAGTATTGATCTTCCGCATCTTATTGATGAGATCGGAGATGCGCTGCTCAACGTCCTTTCTGTCCAGTACAGATTGGATAACAACTTTGAAACAATAGTTCCTCATGAGGTCTCTACCGTCACCCCCTTGGATATTGCGATTTCACTCGGCAAACGAAATGATCTTGTACAAAAACACAGAGATATCTATGCGAGAAGGACCGTTCCTTTGGAAGAAGTGACCACACAAGCACAACGCCTCACTGGTCAGTTACTCAAGTTGGCAGAGACATACTCGGGCAAAGCCTATATGCTTGAAGAACTCTGCCAGCCAACGCTCCAGAAATTTATCGATCGCAGCGAAGCATATGGACCCCATATTGATCTCAAAGACTATATTAGAGATGTGCAGGACTATCCCAAGCCTGGTATCCTGTTCAAAGATATTACTCCGCTCCTCAAGCATCCACGTGCGTATACATATACGATTCAGGAGCTCTGCGAGCGCGTCAAAGATGCGGATGTAATCGTCTGACTTGATGCAAGATGATTTATTTTCGGCGGAGCGGTGGCAGAGAAACTTGGCAAACCATTTGTCCCCATCCGCAAGAAAGGCAAGCTCCCCTACACTACGATAGAAGATAGTTATGCTCTCGAATATGGTGAGGCAGTACAAACAATGCATATCGATGCTCTCCAACCAGGACAGAAAGTTGCTATTATTGATGATTTATTAGCGACAGGAGGTACAGTTGCATCAGCAATTAGATTGATAGAACAAGGATGAGGCATCGTTGCAGGTTGCTACTTCGTCATTGGACTCAACATTCCCTGAGCAGATGGCATTACCGGTAGAGAAAGAATCAAAGACTACAAGGTAGAAACATTAGTGGATTATTAATACTTTACTCACTTCCCCAATCACACACATGAACAACCTACTCAATCAGCTCGAAGAAATTGCACACACCAAAGATGCAAAAACCAAGAAAGAACTACTTACTATCAAAAATAGACTCATCACCCTCCTCTCTACAGAAAATAACTCACACACGACACTAGGCATAGGACCTGATGATATTGCTTTGGGGCGAAAAGAAATTCAACAATCGCAAGAACTCCTTCCCGAAGTAAAATCTCTCGTCCTCATCGTAAAACAAATACTCATCAACAACTCCAATGGCAACTACCTCAACATCAAACAAAAAACCATTGTCGAAGCACGGCAGAAAAAAATCCATGAGTCAATTTCTCCTACTCACGACTCGATGCAATGGAAAGGATCTATAGAAACGCTTGACGAAAAGTAACGTATGATAGCCCAGGCTACACTGAATCATATGATGCTAACTTTACCTTTGAAGCGAAGAAATAATGTCCAAACATCTCCTCATTTTCACAGACATCGGAGATGATATAGATGATAGTCTAGCTATCACGCATCTCGTCAAGCATACAGCCCACACCATATGTGGTATTGTGTTGACGCATGGCGATATTGATCATAGGTATGCAGAAATCACTGCTCTCCTGGGTCATCTAGAAACCTCCGTTCCTATTATCAAAGGAAGCAGTCTCCCTCTCGCGCTACATGCAGAGGATACTATCAGTAATGCCTTATGTCAGCACTTACCTCAACATATACCGATCACTGTGCTTTGTCTCTGTGCAGCGACCGACTTGGCCAAAACGCTCATGCATATGCCTGGGGTCAAAAAACAAATAGAACACATCTGGTATCAATGAACTATTATCACTGAAAATAATCAGCACGTGGCCGATCTCTCCTCATATAATTTTAGAACTGATCCCGAAGCAATTCAGTGCTGTCTCAGCACGGGCATTCCTTTTTCGTTCATTACGAAACAGCAAGCATATCAACATCCACGACGCGAAAAAGAATTTCTCAACTTCACCGACTCCCCCGCAATAAACAATTATTTACTTGGTAAGGCGCACGAATGGCAAACACGCTTCAAAGAAGTAAACCCTATTAAACGAGCTGAAATTTATGGGCACGATGCCACTATTCTTTCGTTTCCGTATGATTTATTGGTAGCGAAAAGTGTGTAGGGTAAAATGAGTTTTATGTTGACTTTTCGTAAAATATATATATAAGAAAGCATAAATAAAAAAAGCCATAAAATATGTCAAACTTAGCTAAAAACCGCCCTACGGGCGTCATGAACCTCAACGCTATTGTAGTGGGTGTGGCAATCATGCTGGTCATTACCATTTGTTGTCTATACGTCGACGTCAGATGGCCACTTGCATTTGCAATTGGTAGTCTGGTAGGCGTCGGTGTCGGGTATGCCTATTTGCATTTTCTGTATAACAATGCAAGTGATGCCTACCTGGCCAAAGTAGTGCACTATACGCACGATCCTCTTGAACTCCTCATCGAAGGAGGAAAAGATGGAGAAGCATATGATCCTACGAACTGGGAAAACCCGGACAGGAGCATACAAACCAATTCTACCGTCACGCATGATGAAGGAAATGGTTGGCAAACCACAATGGTCCCAAGCACAGATGGTGTCAGTTCTCCAACGCTTCAGCGAGAGTACACTGACCCCATGACACGTTTGGAACAAAAAACCAAACAATTCTGGGTAAATCTACAAACGATTCAGCAACAACTGGCGCTCCTACTGGAAGCAAAGGAAACATTTGTCTTTGCGGTTCGTGCAGAAGTGCTTGGAGCAGAGTTTGCAAGCCAGCTCAGAGCATTTGTAGCTACACAGTTACCTTGGATCAAAGAACGTCTGATTCACATCTATGCCAACTACAACGGTATGGATACGCAGCGTACATTCGTCTGGAACTTCGTAGATCCCGTGGTGGAGCTCAGTAAAAAATTACTCCTGATCCAGCGTGAAGCAGGATTAGGTTCCACTATGCTCAGTGCAAATGATGCGCTCGGTGTGTTGCAAAGAGTGCAAAAAGAAATGGCAAGCGTCAAAGATGAGTTCAATTTCGACAAAGTTGAACAACTCCATCTAGGAACTACCAATCGCACCAACTTTGAACATCTCGCAGAAGCAGTTGTTGAAAAACAAATGCTGTCTAGCGATGAGCAAACCAAATTTGACACAAGGTGGTCTTGGTTTGACAAAGAGATGCAGATGGAAACACTGTCTCCTTTTACCTTAGCTACGGTTGAGCAGAAGGCGATATGGCATCCACTCATCGGTGCACAACTTTTGGAGCGTATGGAATGGTGGAATTTCACCACCTTGACCAAATACACACCAGAAGAACTGAGCTGGAAGTGGTTGCATATGAGTGATGCTACCAATGGTAGCGTTTCCTTTGCTGAGGCATTCAAAGAAACCGTTCGTTTCTATAAGCAAATCTCTTTTGATGACATCAAAGGCAGAGATGGCAAAGGAATACTCCAAAGTAGTCTACTCAACATGCGTCATGAAGAAAGCATTGATATGCCTGGGCAATTACATGCCATCGGGTACAACAGTAATGCATATACTTATGATAGCAGACATCTCGTCTTCCAGATGAGAGAAAGCTATACAGGCGCCAAAGCTGGAGAACTGCTCTATATGCAGTTCAAAAATCCAAATCTCCAAAACAATCGCTACTTTCTCATGATCATCGACAGATCGGTCAGTGAAGTGAGATGCTATGTAGGAGACAAAGTGGAACAAACTTCCACCAAGGTACAACTTATTTCCTAAACCTAAAAAATTTTAAAGAAATGGAAACAAGATATTTCCAAGATAACGAACCCATTCCAACTAGTGCAAGGACCTTTTGGTTGATTGGGTTTATCACACTCATCTTGCTAACGATCGGTGTGTTCTTCTTCACAGGGCTCCCCTGGGGGACCAAAAGTGAGATTGAAAAAACTCAGCAGTTAGTAGATGCTTCTGCTACAGAGTTCAATGAACTCTCTGAAAAACTAGCAAGCATCACCAACTATGAGGGATACAAGTTTCAGGTACTCAATGCATTTACCCCAGACTTATTCCCCCTCAAAGACTCCTGCACCAAAGTCCTCATGCGGTGTAAGTATATTCTCAACATAGAAGTGAAAACGCTCCAAAAGCAGGACACACGTGCGGCCGGAGAAAAAATTGCAACCAGAATTGCTGAAATTAAAACTCAATTGGAGGTAGTTCAGCAGTTCAAGCAAATTTTTCAAAAGTATCAAACTATCAGTGAATACTACGATACGTTCGGAAAGGTACAACAGGAGATAGTCAGTATTGAAAAACAACTCACTAATTCTCTACAAGAATGTAAGTTGAAATTGGAAAGTACCGTTACTACCTATCAGCCGTATGATGCGAATAGATTTGCAAATGGATTGCAGTCTATTGCTGATGAGTTGAGCTATAGGATGCTCCCTGTAGAGCAAGAGTTCACTTCATCCGACGCAGATGCTCAAAAACTCCTCTCCCAAATGGAATTGGGCAAAGAGAAGGCGAACTATGATGTGCTTTTTGCTCTGATTCCGTCAGTGAGAAATGATCCAAATGCACTACGTACCGTATCGCAAACATTTCTCTCGCAAATCGATGCTCTTGCTAGCGAGCAAGTGGCAATCGTAGGTGGAGGAAGCGTGAGAATGTATGTGCAATTTACCAAGTGGAAGTGCGATGACGATGGGGATACCCATAGAGATGAATCATCGCTCTATGAAGTAACTCCAGAGACATTTCTCTACTTCCAAAACAAAGGAGATCAAGATATCAGAGATGACGAAAAAGTACGCATGCTCGGGCAAAGTAGCTCTTGTGGTTTCAGTAGTCAGGCTTGTCGACTCTGGGTATCACACAGAGAGTTGAAATGTAATCTGACAGAAATTGCGGTAGTGGATGGTAATCTGCAAGTGAGTACGCCTACCGTGACTCCTGGGGAATACCAATCCGCGATACAATCCAAATCACTCATCCTAAAAAGCAAGCCAAAAGGCTTCTTTGCAAACGAGGCGAGAGAGAACATTCCCATGAGCAATAGTGCTTGGACCAAAGCGTTGGGGAATTCTTACGTGATCGCTTTACGACAATTACAGTCGAGAAGCTATACCAGTTACTATGATCCTCGCATAGTATTCGAAGATGTATCCTACAGTAGTCCATCGGGAGGCGTCCCCATGTGCATCGACCAAACACCGAGCGCAAGCTCAGGAAGTGGCAGTGGATTTGGTTCCGGATTTGGTTCTGGGTCTGGATCTTCTGGTGGTGGCGGATTTGGAGGATCTAGTGGAGGAGGATCTAGTGGAGGAAGCTCTGGAGGATCATCCGGAGGTGGTTCTTATGGTGGGGACCCCACTGATTAATAAATCATAAATTTTCAAGACAGGGAGTGTTTCCCTGTCTTTTTTTTATTTGAATCACCAAAAAAGTCACGTTAGTGAAGCTTTTTTGAATGATTCAATTATATTTCGCTCCCCAAAAGCACGTAGTGATTTTGGAGGGAAGAATTATCCCTTTAGGGATCCCGCAACTGTGTGTTGCGGGATTCGTTTTCTTGATTAAAACGCAATAATCCCTTGCAATCCAATCTAATAATGGTATATTTTACAATATCTTTCTATTTTTCACGCACTTCAATGCATACACTCGAATCAGAAAACCAAGTCGACCAAAAAAATGCGCCACAAAGCAATAGCAACATCCAAGAAATGCTCATCGACGGGCTCACGTGTTATGAATATGCACAAGGGACTATTCGTATTTTTTCTTGATTTCGGTCGCGCGACTATGTCGCATCACAACCAGACAAGATCTATATTTTCTGAGACAACACCGCAGATCGCCTCGTTGTAGCTCCAGCTACCAAAACGCAAGCAGTCATCAGAGGTCTCCCCAACGCCTATGGCATCGACACCAAACATTTCAAAGGCAAAGAGGATGCATCATATCTGACAGAAGCAGACCTCGACACGTTCATCACTTACTTCGATGAGGAAATAAAAAACCTCCTTGCCCTCCAAGCATCTGGTAAAACGCTCGTCTTCCCCGAGGCAGGCATCGGTACCTGAGCTGCTAAACTCGCCGAGAAAGCACCCTCACTCCTCGTCTACATCAACCGATCCTTATTCCAAACCTTTGGCTTCGACAATATGGCACACGCTGAGACGGAGCAGTACGTAAACTATAATAAGAAAAAATAATTGTAGTTTGCCATTGAAGAAGAATCGCAAACAAATTGCGGGATAATTGTGTCAATCACCAAAGCTTCACTCTGTGAAGCTTTTAGTGAAGACACAAATAAAAAATCCTGTAGAGTATACACCCTACAGGACGAAGTCATCTGGGAATTCCCAGACGCTTTACACATTGTGCTATGCAGCTTTTTCTAAAACAAACTCTTTCTGTCTCCTCACCCACTCTTCAGCAGAAATGATGATACCATCTGCGTCTTGATAGGCAAGATGCTGTTTGGTAAAGAGTCTTGGTGAATTTATGCCACACGCTGCACCCAACAGATACACATGCTTGCGCAATGTGATGATGTAGTTGGCAACGCGATACATTTTTTCTGCGATTACCAAGCCGTCTTGCAGTTTGGGATCTTGCGTCGCTACTCCGACAGGGCACTTGTTTGTATGACATTTGAGTGCTTGGATGCATCCTAACTGCATCATCAAACCCCGTGCAATGTTCACACAATCTGCACCCAAACACAGCGCAATAGCCACCTGATCCGCAGTTAGTAATTTACCTGATGCAAAGATCTTGATGCGATCACGCAGTTTGAGACGCTTGAGAACCGCATCCAACATCACCAGCGCAGGAAAGATCGGTAAGCCCAAACTGTCCGCCATATCCTGGGGAGCTGCTCCGCTACCTCCTTCACTACCATCTAGAGCAATGTAATTTGGTAACGCACCCATCTTTTCCAACGTCTCTAGCATTGCTTCAACTTCACGTGGCTGACCCATGACGATTTTGATGCCTACGGGTTTACCACTCAACTGTTTAAGTTGGATAATGAAGTTGCCTAAGTCAGTTGCATTGGAAATATGTGGATAGACATTGGGACTTATACAGTCAACACCCATGGGGATTCCACGGATTTCTGAAATCTCTTTGGTAATCTTTTCTTTGAGAAGTATACCACCCTTGAACTTGGCGCCTTGATGGAACTTGATTTCCGTCGCGACGATCTGTGGATGGTTATGGATAATATGAGCATACTTCTCAGGTGAGAAATTACCTTGCTCATCTCTTACCCCAAACATCGCAGGGCCAAATTGAAAGACTACATCTCCACCTCCCATGAAATGGTAGGGAGCAATGCCACCTTCACCTGTATTCACCCATGATCCCGCTAGTGCTAGTCCATTGGACAACGTTTCCACGGCGTGATCACCTAATGCTCCATAACTCATGCCACTCATACCGATGAAACTTTTGGTCAACCACGGTTGCGTAACTAATTGATCACCTAGACCAATACCAATGGGGTCTGCCAACAAGAACGGTTTAATATTCACCTGATATCGATCATCGTGACGCCACAAGAGAGATTCGCTTCCTACTTTATAAGCATAGGTAGCAACCTCCTTGGTATTATCCACGTTCAGTTTCTTTTCATTAAGACAGAACATCGCGTTCCGTAAATAGAAACCACCTTTTTCAAAATCACGTTGTGATCCAAAACCAGTGATATTCTCCATATACTTGCCCAGCTTCACCACTTGTTTGTAGATGTAGCGAGAGAAGGGTTTCCCTTCAGTGTCACTGTCCGTGATGTACTGACGCATCTCTGGTCCCAAGTTCTCAAAAATGTAACGAAACATTCCCAAGAGTGGATACAGTCGCAACACTGAGTGCTGCGTTTGTGTTTTATTCTTTATGTACACGGCGAGCAATGCTCCAACCAGTACAATGACTAATATAATTATGGTAAGGTTCATACTTTTTATTTTACGTTACTCTACTGATTTCAGACACAAAATCAATACTTTTTGTATTTTGTCAATAGTTTGCGGATTGGCTTATATATGCTATTTTTCACAAGTAAATAGCAAAATACTTCCTGCGCATTGCAGTTGACGTCTAAATCACTATCAACAGCCCATTGTTTATTTGTAAAGTGTTGATGGCTACTATTCTCGTCACCTGATGATCCGGTTTTGTGTGATCACACCTCTGTCACAGGCTCATTTCGCGTGGTGACACCGTCATTTGTCTTGATAATCTCTCGACGTCTTCACGTGACAATATTGCTGATCTTCTCGATCATCCAAATTTCTCCTTGGTTGTACACGATGTACAAGAGCCATTTTTTGCGCAGGTTGATCAGATCTATCATCTCGCCTGTCCTGCATCTCCTGTGCATTATCAAAAGGATCCCCTAGCTACGATCAAAACGTCTTTGCTGGGTACCATGCATATGCTCGACCTCGCCGTACAGACGCAGGCAAAGATATTATTTAGTTCGACCTCCGAGGTCTATGGTGATCCCCTCGTTCATCCCCAACCCGAATCATATCGAGGCAACGTGCATACTACCTGACCGAGAAGTTGCTATGACGAAGGCAAAAGAGCTGCTGAGACATTGATGATGGACTATCATAGAGTGAAATGAGTCGATATTCGCATTATTAGAATTTTCAATACCTATGGTCCACATATGCATCCCGCAGATGGCCGCGTAGTGAGTAATTTTATCGTGCAAGCACTGACCAATCAAGACATCACACTCTATGGAGATGGATTACAAACTAGGAGCTTTCAGTATATTGATGACTTGATCGAAGGGATGATGCGTATGATGGACAACACGCAGGGGTTTATTTGACCTGTGAATATCTGAACAACTTTTGAATTTAGCATGGGAGAACTCGCTCAAAAGATTATGCAACTCATTCCTCAAAGCACAAGCAAAATAGTCATGCTCCCTCTCCCTGTCGATGATCCCAAACAAAGAAAAGCTGATTGTGCACTTGCAAAAAAAGAATTAAACCGAGAACCCAAAATTACATTGGAAGAATGACTACAACGTACTATCCCATATTTTAGATCTCTTATTGAAAACACATAATGAACGTACTCGTTATCGGTACATGATATGTCTGACTTACGCATGGAGCATGTCTGAGTAAACTTGGTCACCATGTTGTATGCATCGACATCAATGAGCAAAAGATTACTCAGCTCCAACAAAATATTATACCTATCTATGAGCCATGACTTGCGGAAGTAGTTGGTGAAGGCATCAGTACAGGACGCCTACATTTTGCTACATCTCTACAACCCTATATTGCGGATGCGCAAATAATTTTTATTGCTGTTGGGACACCACCAGGCAAAGATGGACATGCGGATTTACAATATGTACAAGCAGTCGCCAAAGAAATAGCACAACTGATTACTGATTACAAAATAATCGTTACCAAATCTACCGTCCCCGTAGGTACAGGCGACATGATCAAAGAAATTCTACAACATACTATCGAACAAAGAAACATGACGATAGAGTTTGATGTTGTTTCAAATCCAGAATTCCTCAAAGAAGGTACTGCTGTTGAAGATTTTTTCGAGGGAGAAAGAATCGTAATGTGATGTGACAATCCAAACAACAAAGCACTAGACGTACTGAGTGAACTCTACGCATGACTCACTTCTACATATTTACTCAAAACTGACCTGCACTCTGCAGAACTTATCAAGTATAGTGCAAATGCACTTCTGGCTATGGAAATTTCATTCATCAACAGCATGGCGCAAATTTGTGAAGTGTTGGGTGCAGATGTGACTGTCGTATCCCAATGATTAAAATTAGATAGTCGTATTGGCAAAAAGGCATTCCTCAATGCAGGACCAGGATTTGGAGGAAGTTGCTTTCCCAAAGACGTCATGGAACTTGCTGCTACCTGCCAGAGCTTGGGGATTCCAAATCCACTGTTGGAAGCTACACTTACGATCAATGATCTCCAAAAGAAACATATGGTCACCAAAATAACATCTCTCGTACCCGATGTAGCATGAAAAACAATTTCTCTCTTGTGACTTGCGTTCAAAGCAGATACTGATGATATTAGATATGCTTCATCAATTACCTTGGTCGATGAACTCACTGCGCTTTGAGCGACTATCCGCGTCTATGATCCACAAGCTATGTCTAATTTCCGCTTGTTCTATCCCGATTTGATCTATACTGAAAGTGAAGATACCTGTATACAAGGAAGTGATTGTGTCGTCGTTCTGACAGACCGAAAACAATTTCACGGTATAGATCGAAATGAAGCTAAAAAACAGGTCAAGCAATGTAATATAGTCGATGCAAGAAATATGTATGATCCTATTTATATGAGGTCTCTAGGACGAAACTATAGTAGCGTGGGTAGGAAATAATCTAAAAAACCACCCCGATTCTCTCATACTAGACCGTAATAAATCAAGCATAAAAATACATACACTTTCCTCTTGCAATTGGAGAGTAAATGTATATATAACAATTACATCCAAAGAATACTGCCGTCAATGGCAACTTTCTTTTTGGCTCTTACTTATTGTATTTATTACATTATTACACTACCATGACAACCACTTCTACCAACATTGCTCTCCTGAGCGTGGATAACACCAGGACCTTCGAAGATGCATCACTCAATGAGTTGTATGTCTCAGGAGGAGAAAAAGCAGCAAGAGAAACGCACGCCTTACTTGCGACCATCAAGCAAGCAGGAGGACTCCTCTACAATGTCTTTGAAGCGCATCCTCAGGGACATATTTCTCTCGCGAGTAACTATATCGGGAAATCTCCCTTTACGCTGCTCACCAAAGACGAAGTAGCAGCATGGACAGACGACAATCACGCCATAGGACCCAAGGCAGCGTTCACCTTGGAAGAGCTCAAAGCTCACCTCGAGAAAAATGGCGCTCAAATGCTTCGACCTGATCACTCTCTCGCTACTACCCCTGGCGTTGCACTGATGCCACCACTCGAAGCAGATCAATTTGACAGAACAATCATCAAGTGAACAGAAGCCTATCGTGAAGAATACAGTGGATTCACCAATGGTAAACTTGATACACAACTCAAAGCAGATGGAATTGATACCGTGATCATCACCTGAGTCGCTACCGACTACTGTGTGGGACTGAGTGCACTCGATGCGGTCAAAGCAGGATACACCACCTATGTAGTAGACGAGGCAATCGCAGGCGTAGCACCAGAAACGACGCAGGAGATGCTCACTCAATGGAAATACTACGGCGTCAAACTCATCTCCAAAGTACAACTTGCAGGAATATTCTCTCCCGTGACCGCATAATCGGGTGAGGGCATTTAACTCTTATTTCTTAACTCACTTTACTCATGAAAAATTCACTCCTCTATCATCCTTCTGATTTCTTCGCAGCTGCCAGAGACGAGGCTGAAGTAGATAATCTCCTCAACACTGACGTCTATAAATTCTTGATGCTCGATTTCATCCTCGCAAACCCCGAGTACAAAGATCTCAACGTCAAACGACAGATGACTATCAGGAGCAAGGGCATTAGAACAGCTGAAGTGATTCCCCTCACTGCTCTCCAAGAACAGTTAGAAGCGACTAAGTCAATTCAATGAGTCTCTGAAGCAGACCTCTCCTATCTCAGAGGTATGACCACCAAAAAAGGTTTGCCACTTTTCAAAGAAGAGACACTCCAATTTCTAAAAACATTCCGTTTGCCTGATTACAAAATTGGCATCGACGCGACCAACAACTACACCCTCGAGTTCACTGGCCCTCGATCCACCTCTACGATGCGGGAAATTTATGGACTCAAGATTATCAACAGTCTCTACCTCTACCATTATATCAAAAAAGCAAAACTCAATACGAGTGAATTCAATCAGATCATCAATGAGTCCATGCATAGACTTTATCAAGATATTGCTATTTTAAAAAGCATGCCGGACGTGACTGTCTCCGAGTTTGGTGCAAGAAGATGCCTAAGTACTGACTACCAAAGAGCAGTCTTCTCAATCCTTTCCCAAAGCCTTCCTAGACAATGCGTAGGGACAAGTAGCGTCCTCATCTCTCGTGAGTCAGGTCAAAATAACCCCAAAGGAACAAACGGCCATGAATTGCGTATGATCCCGCTCGCACTCGAAGATGATCCACAAAAGATCATACAAAAAATGTACGAGATAGACAGACAGTGGGCGAAGCATTTCCCTGAACTAGCAATCCTCCTCCCCGACACCTATGGCTCTAGCTTTTATTTCGACAACTGTCCTGCAGATGTTGCAGCGACCCATATAGGTTCTAGATTTGATTCCAAAGATCCTATCATCGCCATCCCAGAATATGTAGACTTTCTCAAGAAACATCATCTTGATCCGCAGAGCAAAATGGGCATCGCCAGCGATGGACTCACTGCCCAAAGTAGCGTAGATATCTTTCGTACACATCAAGATAAACTCGGATTGCTCACGTTTGGTATTGGCACCAATCTCACCAACAATACCTCTGGCACATGGCCTAGAGCGCAAGAGCCCTTTGGTAAGTTTGGTTCATTCTCTGTGGTCGTGAAGCCTGCAGAGGTACAAAGACCTGATGGCACACGAGTGTCTTGTGTGAAACTCTCCGATAATCCAAGCAAAGCAGTAGGAGAAAAAACGAGAGTCGAACTCTTCAAAAACATCTTCGGTGTTGCAGGCATACAAGCTCATGAGGTAGTTGTATAAGTGATCAGTGTATAAGTGTATATATGAATTCAGTCCTTTATTTATATAAATCCCATGGAAAAGAATACAATTAACTTTGATCAATTTCCAACATACAAATCGCTAGTTGACCCAAAGAATAGTGAAGTATTGGAATCGATAAGCAAATATATAGGTACATCCCTGATAAAAACATTCAAAGAGAGAAAAGATAAATCGACTGATCAAAAGAGAGAAATGTACAATCAACTAAAAGGACATCTAGAGTTTTGCAAAAATCTGCAAGTAGAGACCTTGCAAGTTATTCAACATATCCAGGAGTGAAAAAAATTCTATCAAAATCATGAAGAACTTATGAAGCTTACTTGCTCACTTTGCACACTGTTTTCCTATGAGTTCTCTTTGGAAAAGTTATTTAGTGCATATGATATTCAATGATCTGAAGAAAACATAAACCTTTGGAAATGAGAACACCATCTAAAGTATCGAGAAGCATATCATGATTGGACTCCCAAAAGGGAAAAATGAGATATTCCTGAACAAATTTTCTCTTCAGATAATTTTATAAGACGAATGAGAGAAGAAGGCAAAAGCGTTGTCGAGTCTTGATATCTAGAAAAGATTTTTCCTGATTTTGAGGTAATAATGAGCCCAGGTGAAGACCTCAAAACAATTAGAGAACAGTACGAAGCTGAATTTAGTGAAAACGCAGATTTTGTAACTCACCTAAAAGAATTTGCACAAATGCGAGAAAATCACCCACAATCAGCCTTTCTAACGGATTGAGAAGTTACTTTTTTTTATAACCCATATATATACCCTTATACAGCAATACGTGCAGGTCTTGAATGAATGGCAGAGCAGGAAGTCCAAAAAGTGATTAAAGAACATCATGCAATACCAGAAAATATTCCAGAACTACTTCACAAAACACATGAAGCATGATATGAATTTACCATACCTATAGTATCTCTCCCACACAAAAACCATCACACGTATAATAAAGAAATTGACTACATAGCAGCGAACTTACAAGAACAATGAAAAGAAAAGCATCGAAATAATATTATTCCAGCAATGCTAAAAGAAGTCGATAAAAAGTGAGGTCTCAGTGCTTATGAATATATGCAAATACCAAATCCATTTATTGATCAAAAAAGAGAAGCATTAGCAAAGAAATGATTAACCATTCAAGACAATTTTAATCTATACAAACAAGTAGAGAATGCAAAAAGAATGAATGTAGTTGAAAAATTGCGAGATAGATATGAAATCAATGATCACTTTCGATATTTAGCCTTTGGCTATACAGTATGATTTCATTGAATGTGGATAAATCAAAAACCTACCGATTCTTTTTCGAGGGAAAGACAATGTTATTCTGATTTTTACGTGCATTATTATCAGTTTGGTAAACAAGATCAGGATAGATTAAAATGCATGTATCGTCAACAAACTTGAAAATACGCAGTAGTAAAGGAATGAGTAAGGCCTAAATAAATAAGAAGACTATATGTAAATTCAGCTTTACAGGTAGCTCCTTTTGAGAAAAAGGTTAAGCATCAGATAACTTGACAAACAAATACGAATACATATATTATTTTATGTTTTTACCCAACTCACCACCATGGAAAAACTCCGTCCCATCATCCTCATCTGAACAAGTGACAGAGAAGCGTTGATCACTGACATCAAATCCAAACTCCAAATTCTCCTTGGTGAACAACGTGTCGAGGCAGAGATTCTCCCCTATACTTTTTTCAAAGATGGATCACCTGATATGAAGCTAGAAGAATCAGTACGTGGTAAACACGTCTATATCGTCTCCGATGTGTATAGTGATGCAGCCAATCAAGCAGGATTTGTACCGTCGATCAATGATAGATATTTCTATGCGAGATGTCTCCAAAGAACATCACAAGTCTTCGGTGCCAAAACAGCGAATGTGATCTATCCGACCTTTCCCTATGCAAGAGATGATAAGTTCGACAACATGGGCACCAAAGAACACATGAAAAGAAAACCCAATGCAGCGAGCATGGTCATTGCAGATTGTATTACGCAAAACCTCGATCAGGTCATCACGCAAGATATTCACAATCTCGCAACCATCAGTGTGCCACACATGAGTGGACTGAGAACCAAGTTTGTCAGTCTAGCCTACGGATGGACAATAGAAGAAGTGATCAAAAGAGCCGATCTCGATCTCTCCAATACTATTCTCTCTTGAACTGATGAAGGAGCACTCAAAAAAATTGTCGCGGTCTGCAAAGATCTCAAGCTCGACAATCTAACGACCATCAAGAAAAAAGATTATTCAAAATCACAAGCGGTCGATGAGATTCAGGTATTTGGTGAAGCAGAAGACAAAGATGTGCTCCTCTATGACGATATGCTCGATACGTGAGGGACACTCCTCACCTGCCTAGATAAGATACAAGCAAAAAAACCTCGCAGTGTCAACTTACTGATCACCCATGCACTCTTCAATGGTACGAGTTTGGACAAACTCCTCGAAGCGCACAAAAAAGGATTGTTCACCAAGCTCTACATCACCAATGCCGTCATGAGAACACACCTCGATGAGTTCTTCGCGAAACATAACTACCCATCATTTATCGAAACAATAGATCTCAGTACCATCTTTGCTCATACGATCAGCTCCATAGCACAAGAAAAAGATATCAACTACAACAACAATGGTCCCATTGTTGCTCCAGAGAAGAAAGCTAGATGACGTCTCTCCACCTTCTTCCTCAAGCTCAGTGAACTATTTAAAGAAGCATCATAGGTAATCCTTTGTCTGTCTGGTACTCCCCCTTTCAGAAAAAGGGGGGGGGGCGAGTGAAACGAGCCGGGGGATTACATTCTGCTCATCTGAAGTACTCCCAAAAAACCCTCCGGCCTACGGCCACCTCCCTTCTCAAGGGAGGGGCAAACGATATTCTAAACTCTTATTTCTTATTTCTTCCCATGATCTCACTCAAAGAAAAAGTAAACTGAGCCGTTCGATGAGGCGCGCTGTGAGATGCTCTTGGCTTGCCATTTGAAACCAAGAAACTTGGAACAATCGCTCCAGCTCTTGAAGAAGCTTTTTTTCATCCCGTTGGTATGAATGCTCGAACCCAAAAAAGCAAGAAGAACAATAACTTTTCTGGAGATCTTGAAAAGTCTGGCTATATCTCGGACGATACTATTCTCACCCTTGCGTGACTTCAATCGGTGATCAACAAAGGGAAAATTGAAATTGAAGATCTCTTCAATGAACATCGTGAGTTTATCAAAAGATTTGGTACTATGTGATTTGGCAAAGGGACACTCAAATCACTCAGTGAAATGGCTTCGTGAAAAAATCCTCTCGAAGCAGGGCAACTCAGCCGAGGCAACGGAGTCCTGATGAAACAATTCCCCTATGCACTCGATGCATACCTCAATCCCCATGCACCCGAAGTCATGGACAAAAAAATAGACACGATTGCACAATGTACCCATCTCACCCCCGTCGCCAGGCTCACGGCAGTGCTCCACAACCGCATGCTGCTCCACCTCCTTCACCAACCCAGTGACCAACCACTCAATCGAGATATGCTCCTGCCTCATCTCTATATCCTCGCACAAGCATATGAGAAAAATAGTATGTACCAAGAGTGATCCCGAGATGCCGATAGTAGTTACCCCGTGTCGGAAATTATTAAAAAACTCCACGACCAATATATTGCACTCAAAGCAGACCAGCCCTACTCACTCCAACAAATTCTAGACACATACACCGTAAAGGGTGAAAATAAAAAAGCTAAGTATGGCTTTCATGTCGGATCAACCTTCGGTTATGTCTATAGCAACTTTCTCCAAAAACAAAATCGAGACGGACTCCTCGACACTATCCGCATCGGTGAAGACACCGACTCACAAGCTGCCATCATCGGCAATATGATCGGTGCATACAAGGGTGAGTTTTATGACAAAACACTGCTCAATCAGTTACAAAACAAAGAAGAGATTGCAACGCTCCTCCAACAACTTGATGAAAAAATATTGCAACCATCTGAGGCCGGTCAAAGATAACTTAACCACCGTGATGGACGCATGACATAAAAAGAAAATTGCAAAAAGGCCGGCGCATGCGCCGGCCTTATA
>CAYUST010000004.1:61398-66613 GCA_964447535.1 uncultured Candidatus Peribacteria bacterium | reverse complement strand
GATTTTTGTTTTACTATATACCTTTTATATAAAAAGTCAAATAACAAAAAAATGCGCTGTATACAACGCATTTGAGGGGGGGAAGATTCTTTTCACATGAGCTCTCCAATGATCGTCAGTAGATATCCACATCCAATGGACAACAAACTGACAAATTTAGGCTCTAGCCTGACACGCAGCTCGCCTAGCTCTGTGCGAGAAATAGTGAAGACGATGAATCCAAGAAACATCAACCCACTCGCACATTTGATAAGTACTGCATGTGACAGAAATGTCGTCGCGATATAGTGCATCGGTCCGACCCAAAGGACCAAACCAAAGATCGCCATACCTACACCAACAATTCGATTTTGTTTGGAGATTTCCGTTGCGCCTAGTATCAAAATAATACTGACCAACACACTGAAATCCGCCATCAAAAGTATATCCATATATTTGTATTTTTTATTCTTATATAGAATACAGATATTATGTCAATAACAGTTTTTGAGTACAAAAAAACCACCCCGTATGCGAGATGGCTTCAATTTTGAGATTCAGTGTCTCATACTTTTCTCCAAGGCTTCCATTTGTTGGATAACTTGTTCCAACCAATGCGGGCCAAGGTGATAATTGCGAGTGGGATGGCCAATGGTGACCATATCAAGTACGCTCCCAGGGTCATGATACCTGAGGCAACGATTTCTACCGTCTCGCTCTCACGTCTGTTGCTTGGCCAGTATTTGAATATCGCAAGCGACACCACTACTGCCAAACATCCTAAAATAAACTCTATCATTATGTTTAGTTTCCAATGAACAAACCGAACAGCAGCGCCACTCCACTAAACCACAAGATCACTCCTGCAACCTGTTTGAGCGATGGCAAAGCAATTTTGATACCATCTCCACCGCTTGGTTTATCTCCACCGAAGTACATTAATAGTGAACCTGTTGTAATCATGGCGACTGATAGCAAACCGTAGATCTCCTTTGGGTAAGGTAGTCTCATTGCTATTGCACATAATGCACCAAAGATCACGCATCCACCTAGGGCAGCTACAAGGATACCAATTAGTCTGAGTGCTTTCTTTCTCTTCTGGGTTTTAAATGCTTTTTCAAGCCTCTCCCCCTCGAGTAAACCAATTACAGTTTCATCTAGTGGAGAATAGATCCCCTTAGATTTTTTCAAAATATTGGATCCCCAAGTGAGAATGAAAAACCCAACAACAATTAACAAAATGATAATGAACATAGTACGTATTTTTTGGCGTTATTAATAATATATGACTCATCACTAATACATATTTTATACATAAAGTCAATAGAAGTATAAATACACACTTTCTGGTAATTTTCTCTTGCAATTACCTACTAAATGTATATTATACAATTACATAAAAAGCAAAAGACCAATTATAAAGCTGAACATCACTTCCTTAGTTACTGTCTATTTTACAATTTATATATCCTTCCATGAAAGTAGGTATCGCACAAATTAACACCAAGCTCGGTGCAGTGACACACAACAAGGAGAAAATTCTCTGAGCTATAGACTCACTCGCTCCTCAAGCAGACCTGATAGTGTTCCCGGAGATGACCCTCCCCGGCTATCCGTTGCATGATAGAATTTACGACAAAAATCTCCTCAAGGCACAGCGTCTCGCACTCGATGAGATCCAGTCACATATTCAATCGCTTGTCGCTTCTACTCAAAAGTCACTCAAAGTCGTACTAGGCTATATCGCATTCGATACAAACACCACCTGACCAGACGGCAAATGGCTCAAACGAAATAGTGCTGCTGTCCTCGATGGCACGACGATGCAAACTTATGCCAAACAACTCTTACCCACCTATGATGTATTTTATGACAAAAGATATTTTCAACCTGGTACGCAACTCACGCACTTTCCGTTGCCCGACAACAAAACCGCATCAGTCAGCATTTGTGAAGATATGTGGACGGAAGGATATGACAAAGATCCGATCATGAATGCGGTCGCTAGTGCCAAGACAGATCTCCTCGTCAATATCTCATCATCTCCCTATACAATAGGCAAACATGAAAAAAGGTTACGTATCATTCAAGAACATACCAAACACGCTGGCGTACCGTTCGTCTATGTCAATCAAGTCTGAGGGCAAGACGGTCACGTCTATGATGGACATAGCATGATAGTCGATGCTGAAGGAAAAGTCATCTTCGCTGGCAAATGATACCAAGAAGAATTGTCTGTGGTAGATCTCGATGCACCTCACCAGGATCTCACAAGCAACGTTATCACCGAAAGTAACGACAAATACAAAAACATTCTCGAAGCAATCAAACTCGGCACCAAAGATTATCTCGAAAAGACAGGTATCAAAGATGTCGTCATCTGAGTGTCGGGAGGTATCGATAGCGCAGTCAGTCTCTATATTCTCTCACAAATCCTTCCCAAAGAACGTATCCATGCGTATTATCTCCCCAGTAAACATAGTCAGTCACTGGGATATGTGGAAAAGTTGTGTGGAAATTTAGGAATCAATTTTCAAACTATTCCCATCGATAGCACGGTACAAACATCAATTGATGAGATAGAAAAAATCACAGGAGAGAAAGTCACAGGCCTCGCCTATGAAAACATTCAAGCACAAGTGAGAGGATTGAAACTGATGACCCTCTCCAGGATGTGTGGAGGCGTCGTTGTAAACAACTCCAATAGAACCGAAATTGCTCAAGGCTATGCTACGATCTATGGCGACACCATTGGTTTCATGTCTATCATTGGAGATCTGTTGAAAACGGAAGTGTATGGACTAGCGAACTATATCAATATAATCACTGGTCGGGATATTATTCCACAAGAGATCATCGATAGAATAGCATCAGCTGAACTCACCGATAATCAAAGAGATCCTTTCGATTATTTCCGTCCTGGTGTCTGTGAAGGTATCGATGCTCTTTTTAACGGTGAAGACGCAGATGAGGTTGCTCATACACACAATCTCACCCCAGAAGAAGTCGCTGTATATCTCAAAAATACAGACAGAAATGAGTTCAAAAGAAAACAATCCCCCACCGTCATCAAGCTCAAATCACCTTCCGTAGGAGGTGGTGGCAGGTTGTATCCGATTGTCTATGGGTAATCTCATGTCATCCTGAGGCAAAGCCGAAGGATCCAGGAAACGTGTTGCCCTCACTTGTTCCCCCTTTAAGAAAGGGGGTGGCACTCACGAAGTGAGTGACGGGGGATTATTTGCACTTTGTTTACTTGTTTATTTGTATATTTGATGTCTCTCCTCCACCACACCGCAACGGTACAAGCTACTCCCGCAGAAACTGCTTTGCGAGTAGCACGCATGCAACCGCTCCATCTGTGACATGTCGATGCTATCAAGCAAGCTTTTCAGAGCGGCATCAAAAAATTACTGATCGGTATCTGATCCGCAGACAAAAAAGATACGGATGATAATCCTTTTTCTGCTGAAGAAAGAAAAAAGATGCTCATGGATGTGCTTCAGGCAGAGTGATTGCTCGATAAATGCAGCATCTACTATCTCACCGATCTCAACAACAATGCCTTGCGACGCAATCAAATAGATCAAGAACTTGATGATTTCTACTATCTCGTCTCAGATAATGACTATCTCAAAACACTCTTTGCAGATAAACAACATATTACTCCCGAGACCAGAGTGAACACGAGAGGCACGATCATCAGGAATGCAATTATGCAAAAAGATTGGCTGGTGCTCAACAAATATTTGCATCCCACCACACTCCTCACCCTAGATGAATTGCACGCACAAGAAAAACTTGAAAAAATCTTTGGACCAGAAGTGAAGAAACCAAAAAATGCGGTGGATCTGGTGCTCAAAGATGCTGATGATCGCGTCTTGTTGATTCAAAGAAAATATCCGCCGCTAGGACGAGCACTTCCTGGAGGCATACTCGACTATGGTGAGACAGCACTCCAAGGTGCTTTGAGAGAAGGCTGTGAAGAACTGGGTGGAAAGAACAAAGCATCTCCTATTGAGATTTCAGGCAAGACCGCCAAGAGAGGAACCTTCGCCATCGAAGTGATCAAAAGTCTCGGCTATAGAGATGATCCCAAACAAGATCCTCGTCGACATATTATCTCCTTTCCTTTTGAAGGCAGAATTACGGGTGGGATACCGGAGGCAGCAGATGATGCACTGAGCAAAGCACGATTTTCCAAGGAGCAACTCCTCGCCATTGAACCAAGTGAGTGGGCATTCGTGCACCACAAACCGATTATCCTAGAGACTTATCACGATTAAGGTGCATTGACTTGCAAAGGAGTTTTAAGTGCTTAAGATATGTTAGTTTTTAACTTTTCACGTGCTATGGAAACAGGTACACAGCAGCGCGTCAAACCTTTGGTGATTTCATGAGGGCCGTGTGGTGGAAAGTCTTCGATACTCCCCGACTTGATTGAAATATTACTCCAGCAAGGATATGATGTCTATACGGTTCCAGAAATGGCTACGTACTTAGAGTCAAAAGGCATTCATCCCAAATATGGCACACCACTCAAAGAATTTCAAAAAAACATTGTCGAACAACAACTCCTCCACGAAAAGGAGATCCAAGAAGAAATTACTCGTCGCTGACGCCCGGAGAAATCAGTCATCTTGTGTGATAGAGGCCTGGTTGATAACCTAGCATATGTAGATGAAGCGACCTATACCGAGGTGCTCTCAGCATACCAACTTACTCTTCCTGAAGTACTCAATCGATACGGTGGAGCTGTTTTATTGCAGACAGCTGCATATGGCGCAGAAGAATTTTATACCACGGAAAACAATACTGCAAGGACGGAAAATACCATCGAAGCAGCGAGAACTGTTGAAGACAACGTATTGCAGGCATATGATCACTATCATGGGAAACAATTTTTCGTCAGCAACACACACCCCTCTACCTGAGAAAAGTACACCTTCGAAGCCAAAAAACAGGCTGCGAGCAACGCTATACTATCTCTCCTTGGTTCACCAGCCATAGAATATGAAAGACAATTTGAAGTACGCAGTTTTGATAAAGAACAACTCTTTGCGCTGCAACCCACGCAATTTTTCATTGAGCAATACTATCTGCCTATGGATCTGTTCAACAGACCAGATTTCGATGAAGCAAGAGTTCGTCATATGTACAAGGTATGATCTACCGATCATTACTATTTCCTCACCCTCAAAAAACGACAAGGTGATCAAAGAATTGAAGAAGAACA
>CAYUST010000004.1:48855-61298 GCA_964447535.1 uncultured Candidatus Peribacteria bacterium | reverse complement strand
TACGTCTGAGATGATACTGTCCTCCTCAAGGCTATCCAACAACATACACCACACGCACTGCTCATCGCCTACACGCTCCATCACATGACAGATGTGCAAATCCTCCATCTACTAAGCATGCTCAAAGCTACGCATCTCCCCATTATCATCCTTGAAGAAACCTTCACGCATTCCAAACTCATCCCTGCGCTCAGTGACATCATCAGCAACCTCCTGCAATACGGTATCCATAAACTTGACCTCCAGGCATACTTCCAGCTCAACTTCAAAAAAAATCCCGAGCGACAACAGGTTTTCACTGATCTGTGATTCACCGTTAACACCCTAGGGAAAAAGAAAAGATATGGCTATCTACAGACAGTTGCCTATGAGCTTTCTCCATAAACTTATTTATAAAACTTTACTACAAATAATAAAGCTTACCCTCTGAAATGCGCTTCCACCTCATCGAGATAGCGCAAGAAAGCATCTCTCGAGCTTCCATCACCGTACTTGAGGACATTGCTTAGATCATTGGATGTTTGCGTAACTTTACCATAGGCGTTTTTTGGTGTGGAATCAAGGGTGGTTTCCAGATTTTTGTTGTGAGTAAGAGAGTTTCCTAGATTTTTGTTGTGCGTAAGTGAAACCATGATAGGTAGGTAAGAATAAAATAATCTGTTACATGTTTTGTAACGCCTCTATTCTGCTCTCCAAACTCGGATGAGAACTGAAGAGACGAAGCCATACCTTGCCACCACTGATTTTCATAATGGCGTATTGATCTTGCTCTACAGGTTTGTTGGAGAACTCTTGGAGTTTGCGCAACGCTGCGATCATCTTGGCAGTGCCTACATGCTCCGCACTTCCTGCATCTGCTGCAAATTCTCTTTGTCTCGAGTATCGCATGAGGATCACGCTCGCTATCATTCCCAAGAGGATATCCAACACCATGACAATGGCGAAATAGGCGAAACCACCGATCTGGTTGTTGTCATCTTTGGAACCAGCACTAATCGCAGTAGCAATCACTCTCGCAAAGAAAATTGTGAACGTATTGAGAATACCCTGAAGCAAGGTCATCGTGACCATGTCCCCATTGAGAATATGCGCCATTTCATGTCAGACAACTCCTTCAATTTCATCAGCTGACATACGTTCGAGCAACCCTGTTGAAACAGCCACTAATGAACGATTTTTGCTCGGTCCAGTAGCGAATGCATTTGGGCTAGCTGATTTGTAGAAACCAACTTCTGGGAAGGTGATATTGTATTGTTGGGAAATTTTTTGTACGGTGCGATAGACGACTGCGAGATGTGGATGTTGAGCACTCGATTGTTCATCGATGAGCTGAATATTGTAGGCTCTTTTTGCCATCCATCTACTGATTTGGAGATTGATGATCGCTCCGACAAAACCGAAAACGAATGCCATCACGAGCAATCCCGTGTAGCCTCCAGACATAATACGAAACCCAAAGTAACGCTCCAAAATGACCAAAATAATATTGATCAACACAATGATCGCTAAGTTGGTGAGTAGAAATAATCATCGTCTTTTGAGCAGTTGCATAATGTAGTTGTGCATAAATAATTAAAACACAATGATATAGTATGTAAATACTCGTTCTTTACAAGTCATCCTCTCTCTATGTCTAAGGATTTTTTAAGCTTCCTAAAACCCACATGCAATCTTGTATTTCGCCTCAAAATCAGCATAAACATGGTCATGCTGACGTTGAGCTTTGCGAAAGGGAAGCATCCAGAAATCCTTATGTATGCTTTCCTGGATTGCCACGTCGTCGTTGCACTCCTCCTCGCAATGACGCGAGGTACATTTGAATATTTGTTAATTTGTCTATTTGATTATTTGTTATGCGTATCTGCCTCGCCCCTATGGATTGAATTACTGATTGCGCCTACAGAATTATCTGTAAGGAGGTTTTCGCACGTCACGGAAATCCAATAGATGAGCTGATGCTCTGGACTGAATTTATGAGTGCAGATGGCTATATTCATGCTCCAGCTGGTGTAGTACACCATATCCTCACGACGGACTTTGAACCAGAGTTGATTGTGCAAATTTTCTGAGGCAATATTGATTCACTCAAACAATGCGCGCTGGACCTTCGCCAAACGTACGGCTTCACCTCACTTGAAATAAATATGTGATGCCCCTCACCGACTATCATGAAATGCGGTGCATGAAGTGCGCTTCTCAAAGACAGGAAAAATGCGCTCGATCTCTTGGCACAACTTGCAGACACCTGAATGCGTCTCAGTCTCAAAACGAGAGTAGGACTCAATGTCGAGGACAAAGAAGAACAATTCGACTTTGTGTGTGCCGCAGCGAAACACGTATGGCTCATTGCCTTGCACGGCAGAACATATCAACAAAGTCATGCCGGAGAAGTAGATCGAGATTTTATATATCGTCTCAAACAAGCACTGCCTGACAAAGTCATCATCGGTAATGGAGGTTTGAGATCATATGAAGATGCAGTGCAACGTTGCAGTTCTCCGGACGGAAAAATAGTTTTGGACGGTACCATGATAGCACAATCAGCAATTGGTAATCCGCGAATTTTGACACCACATACGCCCACCCTCGCTGAAAAAAAAGAGGTCGTCCTTCGCCATCTTGATCTGATGATGGTCTGCGAACGATACCTTGCACAGTATGCACAACCTGAGAAAATGCCTTTGAGACAGCCTACCAAGCAGGAACTAGAAGATCTTATCCCTCAGCTCCATGCCTGAAAATTATTCCGTGAACGCTGGGCAACTCCAAGAGAGATCAGAAAATATCTTTTCGCCTATGTCACCTGAATCCCCAACAACAAAGAACTCAAACAACAGATCGCGAAAATAGATGACTATGTGCCATTGAGGGAGTGTTTGGAAAGGTTTTTCGCCGAACAATAATCCCCCGCCCCTTCGGGGCACCCCCTTTTCCAAGGGGGTATACTCTGCCGTTCCCCCTTGGAAAAGGGGGTGGCGAGTGAAACGAGCCGGGGGATTATTATTCCTCTTCCTTCTTTTCCTGTTGATTCGCATACAACACTACCACACGATCACTTTCGTATCGACGAGCATTTTCTTGACTAACGGTATCCCAAAGTTTCCTTTCGAGAAGAAGGACATCTAGCTCAATGATGTGTTCTTTGAAAGCAAGCTGTTCGAGCTCTTTCATTTCTTGTTTGAGAAAGTATCCTTTGGTAGATAATTCATTGATTTCTTTGGCATAGTAGCCGATAGCAAAGAAAAAAAGGAGAGAAACAAGGACGAGTTTAATCGTACTCATAGTTTTTTTGTGACGTCTGAGTGATTGTTGTAACGACAAGTATTGTTTTGAGATACTAGTCAGAAAAGCTATTTTATTCATAGGAAACGATATTGCAAAAAAGTAGATTATAACTTTTGAAATATTCTCATTTTTGCACTGCTTGCAGCAGGATTTATTTGTACTTCAGTATACGCAGGAGTAATTACTTTTTTGTTGATCAAGGTTCATACACCATCGGTGATGAGCTGTTTGAAGGACTCTTTGACCATACGATCTTCACCGCTATGATAGGAAATGATAATACATTTACCTCATGAGTGTAGCCATTGCGGAAATGATTGCAAGAATTTTTGCAACTCTCCAAGTTCATCATTCACCCAAATACGTAATGCTTGAAACAAAATCGCAATCGTTTTGTCAGACATACCTCGCTCTTTGCACCACGTTCTGATGTCTTGGGTCGTGACAAAGGCTTTGCGGCGATGCGCTCTGAGTAGGTCGTCTGCTAAATCATGAGCGAATTTCGATGAAAAATCACCATGCTGCATGAGTTGTTCTTGGAGTTGTGGGAGTCTGACCTGCACCAAACGTTCTGCCAAGGTCTTGCCACGCGAGCGATCAAAACGCATATCGAGGACTCCATCACGCTTGATACTAAATCCACGCGCACCATCGGTGAAATGATCCATATTGACCCCGAGATCGAGCAGCATAGCATCAAATTGCTTCACTCCGCTCTGCTCTTGGATGAGCTCAAAATCAGCATACGACCCCTGTACAAAAGTGACTTTATCTCATACTTCTGCCAAGAAATCGCGTGCTTTGGCAAGCATAGCATCATCTCTATCCGTCCCAACTACGTGGCGTTTTGCCATCAAAGGCTCTTGTGTAAGCCAAGCTTGCGTATGTCCGCCGTGTCAGAGGGTGCCATCTAGCCACACCCCCTGTGTGGGGAGCGCTTCGAGGACTTCTGTGAGCAAAACAGGGCTATGTCTCGTGATTTTCATAGGCTATTTTTTGACAAAATGAACTAAAAGGCATAAACTTACTGTACTTATTTATTATGCATTTGCACGATGAAAAATACACTTCACAAAAAATGAGAAGTAGAATCAGTAAGTCCAAAAAACAAGAACACTACTGAAACACAAATCCAAAAAACAGCTACTACTATCAAGCAACACTTTCAGCCCGTTGCTCCAGAGCTAGACCCTGAATTCAAACTCGATGGTGGACATCTCTGTACCGTAGAACAAATCACCGACACTACGTTGGTATTCATCAACAAAAAAGCCAGTTATACATTTCAAATCAAAGATATACCTGCACCATTGTTGCAAAATCTCAAAGTAGGCGACGTATTCCCTTTGAACGAAGATGGGACTCTCCATGATTTGTGGGATGGATTCTTCACTCTGTATAGCTCCATCAAAAAACCAACGACCTCATTTGTGAACACTGCTTGAGAAACAAGAGATATCTTGGAGGGATTCATTAGTCACTACGACAACAAAAACAATCCAGTACTGTTCTGCAATAACCGTTTCAATACTATTCAACAAGGACTCTTCAATCCTGGAGCTACACCCAAAATTTGACAGCAAGTGTACTTTCTCTTTTCAAGGGATAAGCAGAAGCCACAATTTACGGTATTTACAAATATATTTTGAGCCTATACACTCATCACCAAGGTGTGATATCCTGAAGCAGTTACTCATATGAATGCACTTACCAAGATGCATGCAGAAGCACTTACCAAGGCTAAGAAAGCAAAACAAGAAATAAACACCACAGAACAAGGTGAAACAAAAGAAATACTCTCTGCTCGTCAACCCGAAGGAAAACACTCTCACGAGGATACACACAAAGACAACCACTTGGCAAAACTCCCCCAAAATGCCTTCAAACATCTCAAAGCGCATGAACTCCAAACAAAATCACAGGCTATCGCCAACTCCCTCGCACATCAAGCACGAACAAAAAATGAGAAAATTGATGCGCTTACTTACTCGCATCTGCCTGAAGCACATATGCAAGACCTCCACATTGGCACCAAAGTAGTGAGCAAAAAAGGTACTCCAGGAATTATTAAAAAAATTCCTAGCAAAGACAACAAGATGGACGAAAACACCGTTATCGTTTCCTATTATTGGTTCGATGACAAGTGAGGCAAACACAGAGAAGAAATCAAAACCAAGATAGGTGACTTCAAATGTGTCCGTGAACCAGAAAAGTACATTCCCAAGAGAGAGAGATAGAAGACATCATAAAGAACGTATATAATTCCATATTGACTTAAATGCAAATATAATTATAAAATGCTACGTTTTTAGTAGCAAGCAAGATTTTGAACAAACACCAACAAGAGATCATATACGTAGAGCCTTGTACGCTCCCTGCAGACGAGGACTCTCATTCTTCAAAGCAACAACTACTAGATGCTTTACTGAGTAATGTATGTACGTCAGAAGACCGTGATCTCCAACAACGCATACACAACAATCAGCTCATGCTCCGTGAGTTACCTGTGACTACCCTTGCGCAATGTGCACAAGAAATTTCTTGATTACTTACCTCCCCGCATCTCCGCTATGCGTTTGAGATTTGTGGCAAACTCGATATCTATGATTCTGCACTAATCTCACGACTCGTGACAGAACTCGAAACACAACACATATGAATCATATCGACAAGCCATTTCGAACACTTCCTCGATCTCTATGGCGTCGAACAGATGAGGAACATTTTCACACAACCACAGCATCTTGGACAGAGACAGCATATCATTGAACAATGTACGTATATGGGTTTTCCGTGAATACATTATTTCCATCTCTCGAGTATTTTTATGGAGGACATTGGGACACTCCCACCTACTCCGCCACCCACAACGTATCAAGCTAGCACAGAAAAAGCCGTGCATTTTTTGTGAAGTTATGCAAGTGAAATCAGCTATCTCAAAGAGACACTTGGCATTTCACTTGAAAACATACTCACCCTTGATAAAGCTACATTATGAGAGTACTGTGGCACACTCAGATCACTCACCAATAGAGCCTGAGAACTCACCAATACACCTCACAGAGATTTTGATATGAGCAAAACGCCAGTAGCCATAGATCCTACAAACGTTTTGTGTATCTCAACTATTATGCCCTTGCTCCTAGCTCACACAGATACTTTGCAACAAATAATCTACACAGAAGTACACGACAAAGTTATTGATCTGATCATATTCATTCAACAACATGCTTCTACAACACTTTCTCCACTGCTCTCACTCTCTAGAGATGAGATAAGTACTACCCTCTACACACAACTAAACCACCAACTGCAAGCCAACTATCCAAGTGCAAAAAAACAATACAACGACCGAAAAAAATTTCAACTCAATCGCGAAAAGTATGCACTCGCCCGCAAAAGAAAATCAGAACGCCACGGAAAGAACTTCGAAATCATCACCTCACTGGCGAAGACACTCGACGGAAAGAACTTACTCACTGAGTCCCTCATTCCTCGCGATGTGACACAAAGCACACTTTGATTGATCAGAGCATATCATCAAAGCATTTCAAAACTCGCTGACAAATATGCAGGGCTTTACTCTATCGGTGGTAAGATTCATTTCCCTAGTGCCATTCCTCAAGAAAAAATTGATGCATTCAAAAGTACCTATAAACTCAATGCAACACAATTTAAACTCATTCATGCCAATACCTCTCTTCTACTTCCGCCGAGCAATTTCCCTGAAGAACTCCTCTTCATGATTCACTGTATGGAACAAGCTGGTCTCATAGATAATGACCCACAGTTGCAAATTTCTATTCCTTGACGTTTGCCCAATCATTTGTGAGCACTGCTCGGAAGTAGTTTGATTCTGCTCAGCGAACAACATGTCTCGTATACTCCAGCATCATTTGGAACTACCCATGCTAGTGATACAGGGCGTAGGATGGTTGTCTACGATGCAGGAGTCTATGACAGTTCATTTGTACGAAATAGCAAACATATCACCTGACGTACCGACGTCCTCCTCCTCAAAGACATCAATCTCATCCCCAAAGCACAAGTTGTTTGATCCCTGCTCTCACAAACCGAATATGATGGGTGGTTTGCGCAACTAGGAGTTTCTTTCATACAAGAATATGCTGCACTTCTCGACAAGCACAATTTACTCCGAGCAGTCCAGTGACCATGGATTTATGACGCCAACTCTCGCAACGAAGAAGATCCAGATGCACTTCGCCACTTTGAACAAGTCAATGCACTTACCGAACAACAAAAGGATGATTTCCTCATTGCCAATTACACCAAGCAAACCAAATGATTACTCGTCTTCGAACTGAGAGATCTCTTGACTAAGTATCGAAAAAAGATACAAGATATACAACAACATTTTATCAAATAAATATTCTTTCCATGTGTGAAACCCATACACACGGCCCCGATGCAATTGCTACAGCTCCTCAGCATATTTCATGAAACGCATATCTCAACCAACGCGTTGCAACTGCACTCGAGCAAACCCTCACTCGTACCCCAACTATCTGATCATTTCTCACCGATGAGACGGTAGATCAATTCATACAGCTACCCACTCCTGAGCAGCAACTCGCATGTATAGTCGATAAAATTACCCAATATTATACTATGCATGCAGGCAATGCGTATATGCAAGGTGATACCACCAAAGGAAATGCATTGATGCAAGAGATGAAAGAAGCACTTACAAAAGCACAACAAGAAATAGCAAACAACAAGAAATAATACAACAGATTTGTATTCGTCATCATGAGTGCAACGAAGTATCGAGGAAACTTTTTTTTGACCTAAGTATACAATTGCCTGGATTTGCTATCCCCTAAGGGGCTTCGGCTAGGCCTCAGAATGACGTTCCATATATTTCTCTATCATTCAGCCTACTTGCTTGGGATCAAGTGCCCCAGCAGATTTTTGCATAAGTTGTCAGATAACGAATCAGAGCGGTTTACGATTGCCTGTACGTAGATCAGCGAGCATCTGGGGCGCTGTGGTGAAAATTTCATCAAGCCATATGTTGATGTGCGTCTCGTCTACGGCAGCGGGCAGATCAGCCATGAGCGTTTCGAGTGAGGCATTGTTTTCCAACAATTCCTTCATCACCTGTTTGGCTTGTTGATTGGAAAGTTTGCCTTGTGCTTGCAAGGTGAGGAATTGTAAAAATGTATCGAATGAAAACGGCACGTCTGTTATATTTTTTTGCGTTTCATTACACCAACGAGCGATTGGTCAGACAATTCGTGTAGCAGCAAGTTTGGCGTCGTGACCTGCTTGGAGGGTTTGTTGAAAATACCAGTCTACTGATGGGTCACTCATCAACCCGTTGATATATTCTTTGTTGAACTGATAGTTGTCTTTGTAGTGCGCAATACGTTCACTTGGGATGATGATCGCAGGTGTTTTGCACAGATCGATCTCGTGTAAGGCGAGGTGCAAGGGCGGAAGATCTGGCTCGGGCATATAGCGATAGTCCATAGCATTTTCTTTGGATCTCATGACATACGAAGTTCACTTCGCATCATCTCGTCCTCTCGTTTCTTGCTCGGGAGCAGATCCTGCATCATAGAGTGTGCTTTGTCTCTTGTATTCAAAATCAATTGCTCTACGAACTGCGCTAAACGAATTCATATTTTTGATTTCTACTTTGATGCCATACGATTTTTCACCAGGTAGTCTGAGGGAAATATTGACGTCAGCACGCATTTGTCCTTTTTCCATATCCGCATCGGAGAGATTATTTCGTTTTGCAATTCTTTGGATCTCTTTGAGAAATGCAGTGACTTCTGGAGCATCACGGAAATCTGGATGAGTCACAATTTCAACAAGTGGCGTGCCTGCACGATTGTAGTCAAGCAAATTTCACGTAGCTGTATGCGTCGTCTTGCCACTATCTATTTCGATATGTGCATCTCTGATCGTCACTGTCTTGCTCTGTGTAAATTCATTATCTACCCAAAACGTCACACTTCCATCGACGCACGTTGGACACAACTGTTGGGTGATCTGATACCCCGTAGGAAGATCTGGATAGAAATAGGATTTTCTATCGAACGTAGACACTTGGTTGATATGACAATTGAGTGCAAGTCACAAACGAATTGCTTGAGCAAGTGGATCTTGATTGAGCGTGGGCAAAGCACCCGGATGTCCAGTACAGACAGGACAAATATGCGTATTGGGAGCAAGGTTTTCAAATTCCTGTACATTCGCACAACGACAAAATAACTTATGCGCAGAGGTAAGTTTGAGATGTACTTCTAGTCCAATCACGAGCTCATAGGTCATGAGCTGACGAGGGAAATAAAGAAAATGTTCCTATACTAATTCAATTCTGAGTCCAGTGAGTTGTCCAGCGAGTTTGATATTAACTGCGCCCTTGCCGATCGCAAGTGCCTTTTGATCTTCGGGAAGTTCTACGGTAGCTTTGCCATCTGCAATTTGTACTGAGGTCACCTTAGCAGGTTTGAGAACGTCCATGACGAGTCTATACTCATCACCTGTGTCTTCGATGAAATCTATCTTTTCGCCATCCAACAAAGAGAGGATGGTGTTGATTCTATCACCACGATGTCCCACGAATACACCAACGGGATCAATTTTCTCATCATCAGAAGAGACAATGATCTTGGTCCTTTTGCCTGTGATACGAACGATTTTTTCGATAGTTACTCTACCCTCTTCAAATTCAGGTACAATACGTTTGAGCAACGCTTCGATAAACTCAGGTCCTGCTTGGGTAATATTGAGGTTGATGCCACCACTTCCTTTTGAGATTTGTTTGAGGAAGACAATGATTTCTTCTCCAGAATTATAGACTCTATTGGGAACCTGCCCTTCTGGGAGCAAGACTACGGTTGCTCCATCAATATCGAGTACGACACTATCACCTATTACTCTCAGTACTTTGGCTTTGAGCAACTCACCTTGTTTGTCTTGGAACTTCTCGAAGAATCTTTCTCTTTCGATATTCTTGAGGTTTTGCTTGATCGTCTGTGCCGCTGCTTGGACGCCAATACGCGTAAACTCGAGTGGATCTGGCGTTACGTCAATCGTGAGTGTATCTCCGATAGAGACGTCCTTTTTGAGTTTCTTTGCTTCTTCGAGTGTCATCTCTCTCTCTTCTTCTTTATCTTCTATTTCTTTGACAATATCTCGGTCTCTGAAGATCTTGATCGTTCCATCTGCACCGATAGATACTTGAATTTGTGCCTTGCGATCGTTGGGCATGTAATCCTTGCGATATGCGGTTCTAATACCGAGTTTGACGATATCCAACACTACATATGGATCATACTTGTACTCAGCAATCAACTGCTTGATCGCCTCTTGAATTTGCTGTCCGTTGAGTTTCATGAGATGTATAAACAAAATAAATGATATCAGGGAATTTTAATAAGACCTCGCCGTTTGGCGAGGTCTTGTGTTTATTGACGCCAATATAGCCATTATCTACACATTTGCAAGACCATTTTCATTTGCAAAACAAATCATTTTCATTATATGTCAATAAAAATAAATTTCACACCTATGACGTTCTTTAGCATCATTTTATTTTTGAATGTGTTGGGCACACTACTTTTGCTCACACGTATCCTCTTTAGTCTACACAAAGAGGAGTTCACCACTACTGAATATCAAGACGATACGCAACTTGAATATCGTGTTGCACTGATATTTGGCATGGGGTTTGGTATACTCTTTGGTATACTTTTGGGAGCTATGCAAGCAAATATGCTCTACGCTCATTTACCCCTCGCCCAAGAGATATCCAAAGGAGGTATGATATGCGTGAGCGTGCTTTTTTGTATAAGTGCGCTTACGGGCAGAGACATACCACACCATATCACCGCATGGGTCATTGGATGTATATTCTTGGTAGCACTCATCATTGGAGAAATCATCGCCAACGGGATGACCCCCTTGCTAGTGGCGTCACTCGTGTTGCTCATAGGGAAACTCGGCTATGGAGCAAAAAAAATCTACCAATCACCTCATCACGCTTAGCCACAGGCTAAAGCAAAAGAGTCTCTGCTTCAGGGACTCTTTTTTCTTTGAGAAAATAATATTGACTTTATGCAATAGATATTTATTGATACATAGACAGTTTTGCCTGACTTCGTCTGAAACAGGGCAAGATCATTACCTCATCCTCAAAATATAGTTATGAGTTTATTTACAATTTTAGAACAACGCCAAAACGACGTGGAAACACTGTATGATCAGCTGGAGATAAATCAAAAAAGCTATAGTGATCGCGCTTTGCAGATCAAAGAACAAGCACAGATCTCTCGTGAACGGTTCCGAAAATACCTTATTGGTATCTCACTCGCAATTTGCCTATTTGCTCTTTGGACTAGTCATTTATTTTCACTTGTACTGGTTGCTCTGTTTTGGCTGTTGAATGATATTGATGATATTATCATGATCTTTCGACCGGGTCTTTACCGAAGACTCAATCTGAGTGAACATGCTTGGGTAGGTCGTGGAAATGAACCGACCAAAGAACTCGTGACTCATTTTGAAAATATCATGGCCACGGAGGAGAAATGCGACGAGGCAGTACTTCAGCGCGATAGAGCCAAAAGAGATATTCTTCTGCTTCTTCAGCAACATTTACCAGAGATTGATTTTAGCAAACTTCCCCCAGAAGCACAAAGTGATCTCAAGCAATATCTAGAGATGCATGCAACTCGCTCTAGAGAATTAGATGTAGATGATGATAGTGAGGACGAAGATAATGGAGAAGCAGTCCAATTAGCCGGAGGAGAAGAAAGAGACTAATAAAATAAAAAAGATTATATGACAGAAACATCTCAATGGAGAGAGGCCTGCAAGGCATACCTCTACTATGACAATCAACAACACGAAAGAAGACAGTTCAGTATGTACACAACCATTGCGTGGCTAAGTGTGATTATCAGTCTCTCGCTGATAGGAGTTGGTATAGGAACTCATCTTATCATCTCCTTGCTGGGAATTGGTGGTGTGCTCATAGGGAGTATTGGTCTCAGAAAATTGTATCAGTGGCGTGCTCAGCGTGTTGCATACTATGCAAACACACCTGTACCTACGCTTGGACAAGATGAGGCGCTCCAAATCATGAACCAACTGAGCGATAGCATATCGCTTGAAGAACGACA
>CAYUST010000004.1:10896-48755 GCA_964447535.1 uncultured Candidatus Peribacteria bacterium | reverse complement strand
TCGTAATGCAAACCCGCAGTATCTGCGGGTTTTTCTTTCTCCCTCCAAAAAAATCGCGTTAGCGATATCTTTGCATCTTCATAACGAAGTATGATTGATGCAATGATCCTGCACCTCTGGTGTGGGGTTTTTTTGAAGTAAGAATGACCCACTGCCAAAGGCGTGGGGCTTATTTTCAAACTTTAACAAAAGACGGCTCGATGATGGTACTCACCACCCAAGCAACCACATACCAAAACAGGTAGACGGCAAAATGTTCTGCTGTCGCATGAGTAAATCGAAAATAGGAAACAACTACCGCTATGAAATAACATCATGCTATCCTTGCAAACCAACGACTATCGAAAAAGAAAAATCATCGCGTAATCAAAATACACCACAGCAAGGTTTCATCGGTAAATAATTCTCTGTAGAGAATACCATACATCAAGAAGAACCACACTATATCCGTTCGCGTATATTTACTTCGCAACTGATGGAGTGTAGGAAGAGGGTGCGATTTTTTCATGGCTACAAATAAACTAAATTTCACTTGTTCAAAGCTCTGTCACTGACAGTTGTTTGTGCGTATGCAACGTATATCGAAACAAAGCAAGCGCGCAGAGTGCCAAGACTACCATAGACCGTGTATAAACATGCACAAAGCTACTAATGCTATCAGCAGCAATATGCAACCATACCATGACCAAAAGACCAATACCGATCAACAGCATCGCACACCGTTTTTGTTTCCAAGCGACTAAGAGTTTGAGAATTGTCGTAAAGATGAAAATACTTCCTGAACCAATCAGCAACCATTGCAACCAATCTGTATATCCTACCAACGTCGGTTTAAATAAGTACAGCACAAATCCTCCCAACAATCGAGACCCAAGGTAGCCTCATATAATCACGAATGCAAGCAAGGTCAGATAATTACGCACTTGAATGCGTGAGACATGATGGACGACCGACTTAGACAGCTGGGGATAATAGACCGTCTCCACGGATCCGGCCAAGAAGAAAATAAACTTTGCCAAGACACTCACCGCGACATAGATACCCGCCTCATCACCGAAATACTTGTGTTGGACGACAAAAATATCTATCTGACTGAGCAACATCGATACCACTGCTACACTAGCGAAAAATGTGATAGGAGGAAGATGCGAACGAAAATCATCGACAATACGTATCTCAGTGTCGTGCGTTGGTTGTTGTTCTGCAATGTTTCTCGTACTCAACCACTGCAACGTGACTCACACCAGTGAACCAATACTGACCGCAGCAATTGCGCCAGCTACTCCCAAATCTAATCGCATAGATACTGCACCAAAACTCACTCTACAGATAGCTCCCGCTATCAATATACCTGAAATATGTTCAAATTTATGGGTACCTTGGAGTAATCACCCAAAGACGATTACATAGCCGGTAAATAAATAACTAAACGCAACGAGAATAACCAATCGAAAGCTAGGGAGATGCAAATAGCTCGTCAACAATGGACTCAAACAGACGAAAAAGGAAAATAAGACTACTCCTCGCTTGATAGCAAATCATTTTCGGTAGCGTTTGAGTGCCGAGAGCTGTTGAAGATTATCGGCATGTTTGCTAAACTGTTGCGTTAGATACATACCGAGACCAGCACTCACCACACTGAAAATATTGAACATACTCATCAACGACTGGAAAATAGCGAAATCCGCACTACTCAAGTAGCGGATCATCATCGGATGATAGAGATAATTTATGGTACCGGTAATGACAGCAGCGACCGTCGTCACTACCACATAATAATAATTGCCTCGCCTCTTACGCAATTTTTGCATGAGATGAATCATCTACCAACTGCCCTACTAAAAAACTACTGTCTTTTCCTCCAACTTCGTACACCATAGCACAACAGTATCATTGCTCACCCACCACTTCGGAGCAATCCTCGATACACCCATACTTGCGGACGAAAGAGAAGGGTGTAACGCAAGGTGGTGATCTCTGAGGAAGCTGGGATTTCTAAACTTCGTGCTTGTGCATAGCCAGCGGTTTGGATATGACGGGCGCCTGTACTAGGCAACAAATCATCAATACGAAAGACATTCTTAGGCATGAACGTATACTCAGGTTGCACACACTCGGTCACCGGTCACCATGCATCAGTTCATGTCGTTGTAAACGGTTGCTGGCAAGGGAAAGGTGTTGTACGTTCAAGCATATCTCGTCCTTCATGATAGGTTTCCAAAAAAGTAAGTTCTACCCCCGTGACTCATGCTGGCACAGCTACTTCTATTGTATAGTAGGTCGGATTGATACGAGCAAATTGGACGGCACCGGTAGAGGCGCTAATCCAAGGTCTATATGCTTGATTGCCAAAGATACGTGTCCCGTCTGTCATGCCCAAATCAAGCTCTTGTAAGTACGGACTCTGTTGCAAAAGCGTATAGTAGTCTTGATAGGTTTGCTTACTGGTCTCCAAGAGCTTCTGAGCTCTTTTTGCTCAGGTCACCCCTTGCACGACAACTTCATAATCTTGTTTACCAAAATAGACATAGAGATTATCCTGGTTTTGATCATCAATCATAGGCAACACCACATAGCGAATAGCGAGACTATCCAAGAACGCATCCGCACCACTCAACTGCAATAACGAGTGTATTTTGGTGGAGGAATTTTCTCCTGTATAGCCGGTATATTTGAGTTTTCTATTGATCTCATCAGAGAAAGATATTCTCGGTGCAGTACCATCATACCGCATCCAACGGCTATACTTGGGGATAATGAGTGTCCTACCCAAGGTGGCATGGTCTCTCAAAAATGCATTGAGACGTGTATAGTCAGACGATGGATGTTTGACAACAAAAAGTGATTCTATAGTTCCAGAAATATATGATCTTGTATTCCAGGCACTCAAGCAAATGAGTCAACTCATCATGATCCAAAATAAGACACGCAATTTTCTTTGTTGTCGCAGTCGAGCAATCGCTCACGCAATCATCACACTATAGCTCATCGCAATGAGTACGAAAAACTTGCTTGCCTCACGAAACGCACTGAATCCAGGGAAATACTCGAAGAGAATTTTGTAGATTACTCCACCAGGAGGCGCAACTTGTTTAGACAGAAAAACACCAAGTAACGCAAGGAGTGCAAAAAACTGCATGGTCGGGTGCTTGCGCTGGACGAAAAATCCTCATCGTGCAGCCAGTGGAACAAACCAAAAATACCAAGGGATGGGTTGGTTGATAAACGCCTTGTTGATCACTCCATCTCGTCGTGGATGGTGAAGCGTGAACGCATAAAGCAAATCAAAATATTGATTGCCAAATAATCCTCTGTTGAATAAATGATTGTCGGTGATTGTTCCTAAGCTATGAGACAAAGGAAGATATCGCCATAGATTGAGCAACACGAGGATAACTCATCACCCGAGTAGCAACATTCGCGTCTTGCGAGAGATACTCTGCTGTTTCGCTCGCCAAAACACGGTGTAAAAGGCCAACATGCACGCCATGATATATCCTGCTCTCGGTTCATATCACAGACACAATGAAAACAAAATGATGGTCACTACCAAGAGATATCATTTGCGCATACGCAAAAACGCATCATATGCTAGTCGTACGAATGCAAACAAACTAAATCCTGCAGCGAGCGTAACATGTCCCGTTTGTAATGTCAGGAAATAGGTGCTATAGCAAAATACGAGTGAACTAGCCACACCTCCTCGTACAGATTTCCATATACGTTGTCCCAACAAGAAAAATCCTATCGTCGCACACAACACACTCGGCCGCAAAAAAATAATTCTCTCGGCAAGTGCATACTCAATTCAAAATGTTCCGAGTAAGGGGAAGAGTTGCCAACTCCACTGCCCGAGATCCAGCACTACATCTCCTAGACTCATGACACTCCTCCAAATGTAGAGTGCATGATGGCCATTGAGCAGATGAGGAAGATAGCCTCGATCCCCATGTGAAATAATACCTAACGAAAAAAACCACGCATGATACACCCCCATAGCACACGCGACTAAACATCCAACTGCCAAAAAAATCTGTTTCATACTACCCTATGTATAAAATTTCCTATACTCTCAAAAGACGCTCATACAATTCCTGATGTTGCTGTGCAGACTTCGCCCAGGAGAATTGCTGACAAAACTGATAGTTACGCTCAATCACTTCCTGTTTCTGATGTTCAGGAAGACGTAAGGTTGAAATCAGTTTAGCAGCAATATCCTCTACACGTGTAGGATCCACGAGAAAACGTGTGTCCTGCATCAACTCTTGCATACTACTTGTGTGGCTCGTGATTACAAGCGTTTTGGAAGCCATTGCCTCGATGATAGGGAAACCAAATCCCTCATAAAACGAAGGATACACAAATACTTCTGCATGACGATACAAGGAAATAAGTTCTTCTTCGGTTGCATATCATCGCAAGGTCACTTGATCACGGACACCATACTTTTCTGCTTGTGTACAAAGCATTTCTGTTTGCTTTTTTCCTATTATGCCGACCACTACATAGCGTATCACTATATGATGCTCTTTGAGTACGGCTAATGCTTCAATCACCGAAAGTATATTTTTCCTTTTGGGATGTGTCGTCAAAGAAAGGATATAGGGTTCCTCTATCAAGCGTTTGGTTTGATGTGTACGCAAAAATATCTCATTGAGTCCTGGATAACTCACCATAATGTTCTTGGGATCAACCCCATAGTAATGCATGACATCTTTTTTGGTATGCTGGGACACCACGACGATAGCATCTGCCTTGGCGATAGAACGGGCAATCAATCGTCTGTACAACACCCTAAACGTGAAGCGATAGAGATGTGGCATAGTACGCAATGAGAGATCATGGATAGTCACTACATACTTGCATCGTTTGGGTTTCCAAAACGGTAATATAAAACTAGGACCGTGAAAAATTGCAGGTTTCCATGTGAAAATAAGTTTCAAGACGCCAAGCACATCAAAAAAAATACCCGCTATCCCATGTGGAGAACAAGCGATTCTTTTGGTCTCTCCAAGGGTATGTTCACCTTTTGTTTGAAAAAACAACAAATTATCTTGCACGTTTCACACTGCTTGAAAAAGTTTTTTGATATAATACGGTACTCCAGATCATTTTTGCTGGAGTAACCTTGTATTGATAGCAATACGCGACGGGGTGTGCATAGGTACCTACAACATTAAAAAGCCAAAATGGATGCTCCCTCTGATCCTATGATAGCAAAAAAGCGGCAGAAACAAAGCTAAATAACAGAGTGTTTTGCCTCTATCAGGCCAAGAAACTACGGGAGCATGTTGGGGTGCATACAAAATCAAATAGCGATAGCCAGAGAAGAGAAACCATATACAGCCAGCGAGGCCGCTGAGTGCCAGAGCTTGCCATCCTCCATACCAACCAAGAACAAGCATGCACACCAGCAACACTACGCAGCCCAAAAAAAGTTAAGAAATTCTCCCTCCTATCCTCGGTTGCATCATTGGTGAAAACGCTCACAGTACTTCACGACCATGTCTTTTATATAAACCAACCTCATTACCTCTCCCTCTCACACGAATCAAAAATCTCTCAAACGTCAGGATGTTTGCAGGATGCATGACGCGCATCTGTGCAACATAATGTAATTCTATTCCTTGCTTCTTGAGTCTGACGACGAGATCGATATCATCACCCACCATGCCAGTGAATCATGAACTAAATACCTCCTCATCAACCGGTAAAGTCGTACGCAAAAGTGCCAAATTCGCAGTCACTCCAATATGATGTACCGGAGCCATCTTCCAGGGGAAAATAATCGTATCATGCGAGTACGTACATCCTCCAATGAGTTGTTTCTTTTGTCCTCTGATCTCATGTTCAATCACGGTAATCCAGTCTGGATCACACGTACAATCTGCGTCAGTGAAGGCGAGAATATCACCTTTTGCATGATGAATTCCCAAATTTCTCGCTATTCCTACACCCTTGTTTGGCTGATAGAGATAGACTAATGAGAGTGAAGACTGAGCAGCAAAATGTTCCACTATCACTTTAGTCTCATCAGTTGATCCATCATCTACCAAGATAACCTCAAAATGTTCTTTGGAAGCAGTTTGCTTATCCAATGCGCGCAAGGTCGCCAACACAGTACTACCCGCATTATAGGCAGTTATCACCACAGAAATACAGGGTTTGAAAGAGACTGTTTCCATCGCTATAACCTAATAAATATTTTCAACTTTCTTTCGTTTTCCCAGTACATACCCACACGCACCACTCACCATCTCAGCAGTTTTCATCGCGAGCATACCAAGTCACACCAACGGACGTGCAAAAAGTTTGCGAGGCGAACGGAGAAATAACGCATATCTCTGCCCTATACTCGCCTGGTGAGCAAAATTTGCTTGATTAGCTTCTTTGGATTGGTAAGCGCGCAATCTCTGTCCATAATAAAATTTCTTGTGGCACGTCCTTCGCAGAGATAACGTTCATTCATCATGATGAATATATGCATCAATTCTTCCTATGCACTCTTTGCCATAGACCTGTTGTATGCGTTGCGGAAGGTCATAATCTTCAGTACCAATATTTGCTTCATCATATCATCATATCTCTAGATACACTGCTTTTTGAAAACATCTCGCTGCTTCCATTCGATCCACCCCTACGTAAAATGATCTTTCTAGCTGTTTGCATTGTGCTCGAAATCCTTGACCAAATGAGACCTCTGGAATCACTATACCTTTGATCAAAGCGTGGGAGACAAAAAGTGCGACACATTTCTCTACGACCTGAGGTTCTAATACCATATCACTATCTATGATCAAAACATATTCACCTTGCGCGTGTTGTACACCAAAATTTCTTTGTGCTGATCTCTCTGGACCTTGAGAAAAAACGTGAGTGGTAAATTCTTTAGCAATAGCAACTGTACTATCTGTTGAAAAATTATCCACGACAATCAGTTCAATGGCAGGATAGGTTTGTTGTTTGATCGAGTGCAAACATGCCTCGAGTGTTCTCGAGCTATTTTTGGTGGGGATGATGACAGACATCAACGGTTGCATACCTAGGTTGCTGAAACACTAAAATGAGTTCACATCATACGATCGATAGATTCGTGATCTGGCGTAAAGGACTCAAAACCGGAATTGGGAGTCAACGTTATTTCTCCGAAATAGACTGTATCGTTCACCTCATAGAAATCAACTCTCATCAACGGAAATCCAACAGACAACTGTCTTGCATAGGTCAACATCTGCTCCAAGTTTTTTGGCTTAGGAAGTGGCTTCAGCTCTTTGAGATTCATAATACCAAACGGTTGTTCCACTCGCTGGGTGTCAAAAAAGTTTACCTTATGGTCACCGAATCTATCACTATTTACTTGAATAAAATGAGGTTCCCCATGGAAACACATGAACTTATAGTCGTAGGGAGGTCACGTCACCTCGTCATGCAAAAGTGCTTCTACAATGATTTTCTTCTGTATTCCTCTATACTGCAACTCTCTTCCAATTTTCCAAAAATCATCTTCAAGCCATTGGGTAAGTTGTTGTTGAGTCGCACGTCTATCGAGTTGTGATTTATCTTTGACGAAAATATTGTACTTACTGCCATGATTGCATTTGATGACAAAAGAATCCGGCAAATCATCGAATGGGATGTCCTCAGGATGCTCACCATGTCGATACAAGGGAACCAATATCTCTTCACCCAATTGTGCACGGACAAATGCTCTCACTGCATATTTGTCAGCCAAATAACTATGTTGTGTATCAGTATAACGTAATTTCATAAGTTGCATCTTCTCCGTATAGGTCTGTGGAGCAATAAAATTAGGCCATCTTCCAAATGTCCAGCGATAGGCCATGCGCAAATACAGTTTATGCGGAATAAGTAGTAGTGTATTCCTCACTATTCTCTTACATCGACGTGGTAAGTGAGAGAGTATGTTCATTATACAAAGAGCAATGAAACAAAAGTTTTGATGTTATCATTTCGCGTAGGATACGCAAGGATTGCTTGGTGAGTGTCGGAAACTAATTTTGTATACTTATCTTCAGATGCTTGTATGGTAGTCACGATGCTTTCCCAATTATTTTTGGGGATGAGATAACCATTGACTCAATGATGTACCACCTCATCTACTCCAGGTATGCTATACGCAATCACGGGTACTCCTCTTCTGTTTGCCTCGAGTGCGGTCAGACCAAATCACTCTTTATCACTCGTGATGAGTACATATTTCGTTGCGTCAAGTAGCGGAATCAACTGTTCTTGAGTAAGTTTTCCATGGAAATGAACAGATCACGTAACTCACAAACTATGTACTAGCGACTGTAAAGATGCATACTCATTGGCATCTTGTGCGTATCAAATAATATTGAGTTCCCAGGTGGGATCCTGCACACGCAACGCATGGAGTATGGTGATCGCATGAGCCATTTGTTTATTGGGAATAATTCTCCCGATGATCGTCAATACGTTCTTTTTGGCAACAATATCTGCAAACGAAATCAGCGGCATGTCCGTACTATTGGGAATGACCGTGACCTTGTCGAAACCATGTGCTTGCAATTCTTTGGCAGTGCCTTGCGAAACCGTGATAGTTGTTTTGTGTTTGTACAATGACAACACGAAAGTATTATATATCCACAAACAGCACTTCCCTAGCCATCCCATACGTCGCTTCTGCTGAAAGTAGTCAGTCCATTCTTGTGTACCTAGATGATGAATCAACAACACAATCTTGGTACGTCGCGCATACAACGGACTCAACAATGGTATACCACCTGCATGATCAATAATAAGATCAAATTTCCCTGCACCATGACGTACATACCAACTCCAAAACAAAAAATAAATGGTATGAATACCAAACATTCTTTTGATCTGTACACCATCGATCTGTTGACGAGGTAAAGCTCCAGCAAACATAGGTGCAATTTGCGTAACCTGATGCCCTTGAGCTATTAAGCCTAGCATATAGTTGTGCAACACAATTTCTGCACCTCCTGCTCTCGGATGGTGTATATCTTTTCGCGAAAGGACAAGTATCTTTAGAGGGACCATCAAATCACAAAGATAAAAGAGGTGTTAGTGTTCCTCATTTGGTAGGTCACTACGTAATTTCTCAAATGCATCTGTCAAAAATCCTCTAATCAACGTGCTCGAAGTAGTTTTGGTATACGGGAAAAATATCACTTCTACACCGAGTGGAGCAAACTCCTTTTCCAATCTTGTTCGTTTTTCTGATCACTTCCAATCACTGCCTTTGAAGACACGATGAAACTGCAAGGTTGGCCAATGCAGGAATTCATCTGTATGCTCATGCAGTACTACTCTATCTACGAAGTTAATATGCTCAAGTATCTGTACTCTTTCTTCATAGGGAATAATAGGAAATTTTCCTTTTTCACGAAACGTACGTTCATCTGACGTCACTCCCACTATCAACTCATCACACATCGATTTTGCATTCTTCAAAATATTGAGATGACCAATATGGAAAAGATCCCAAACTCATGTAGTAAAACCTATTATCCTTTCCATAGCATCCTACGCATAAAAAAATAAATATTATTCAACTCTCTCAATCGCTTTCATCGCCTCAAAGAGTTTTACTTTCCTTTCAGACCAAGCTCTGTTGGTATAGTACCAGCCGACACAAATAAACAACATCATCCATCTAAAATTAATAGCGATGGCATAGAGCAAGACCGCTATATGGATAGAATTAGTCAAAATCCCTATCAGCAAATAATAACGGAAGTTTGAAAACAATGTCATCAAGATATGTTTCGGAGTGACGAGCTGATAGAAAAATTCACTTCGGAGATCCCAGGATGTGTGTTGGGTAGTCTGTTCGATTACATCATTACCACCGACACAGTTGGTATTGAACCTTCCTTGAAAAAAATTGGTCATTTTGGAAGATCCAATAATACCAAACAAAGCAGCGATACCACCTACCACATAGAGAGGTTCATACCCCATGAAATAGAATTTGAGCGCAAAGGTCAGTACGAGAGAGGTCACTACCACAGAGTCTAATTCTTCATCCAAGAACTTTCCCTGATCTGTTTTTTTGTTGTAATTTCTCGCAAGATCCCCATCTACGAGATCAAAAAAATAACACAAAAAGATAGTCCCAATCCCCAATAAATTGTGTATATACGATGCACTAAAAAATAACCACATACTCAACCCTCCAAACACAAATACTCTAAACAAGACTACTTGATTGGGATTTATTCATGCCATATTGAGATAATGTGCGACAATCACCGAAAATCTTCTGAGAAAAAGAGCAGTTTGTGAAAAAGTTTTCTTTTGGGTTTTGCGAATTTGTGGAGCACTCATGAGCAAAAAGAAGATAAATTAATTGTGGCATTCTACTCATCTCTATGGCGTATACAAGCCATTTTCTTCGTCAATGAGATACAGAATAAGATCTGGTGAAGCACTCATCACCTCTACTCCAGTGAACGTAGTAAGCCATGCATAACGTTCGAAATCCGCACAAGTCGGTGTGTACACAATACCGTCTATTCAGTGTTGTTGCAGTAAACTAACCTCATGCGTTGTCAAAAATGTTTCGATATCTTTGCTACGTGCTGAGGTGCTATTGGTGTACAGATCCCCAATTTCAATATTATCACCTATGATGACTGAGGCAGGACGCATATATGCCCTCAGTGGATTCGCAATCACCTGTTTCGTCCAGGCACACTGCATATAATTATGCCAAGGGAGATGCACTCGCGTTTTGCCTTGCAAAGCGGGGGAAGTTAGTAATTCGCGGACATCACTATAACTACTTGGATAGTCCGTCACCGCATATCTTCCCTGCATGCCACCTATCACTCACGGTACTCGTGCGAAACAGAGTAAGAGACCTCCTACGATGCTCCATCTCACCTCCATATATTTTTGGAACAACAAACTAAGTCTCATCCAGCCGTAGATACCACCAGGCAAGAGCAACATCATATACACGCCTATTCGTTTATGAGGTTCTCTCATGCCACGATAGCCAGGCAGGTGGTCATAGAGCCACTGTATACTCGGAGCAAACAGATCAGAAGCAATACCCACACCGAGGAAAAGAGAGAAAAGAGCAACAACCATGATTCGTACTCCTTGAGAACGTGTGAGCAAGCGATGACGCACTGCCACATATCGTCCTCGTCGTCACAGACACACGAGCAATCATCCTGCTATCCACCACCTCGCATTGGATAACAAAGGAATGTATGCACTGCCATATTTTTCCCCTCGAAACCCATATCCCAGCAACGAAGTCACCAATGGCCCCATGTTGCCATACTGAATCGTCGCAAACTCCTCCATATTAGCTGATGAATACGTAAGCGCTTTTTCTACCAATTGCGTCTTTCCACTCAATCCAGCCAAAAGTCGATTCGCATTGAGGAGCCCAACAATACCAGCGATAATGCCTGCTTGCACAACCGCTTTCCAACTTCTTTGGACGAGCATGAAACAGATGAGCATGAGCGCTATCATGAAACTTGCGTGTTGCATCGTCATCATAGCTACTCATCGAAAGCAGCCGATAATCAATGCATCTTTGTGTCTCAATGTTTGCCAACGAGTAAGTAATCGATATATTCATCGACCCAACAATACTATTCACAACCAAATACCTGGTTGTGTTCCCATCCTCGCACTATATACCGGATTGACTACAAACAACGTCATTCCCACCAGCAATGCTCAGGTCTGTACCCATGGAGATGCCTGTGCAAATCAATGCTTCACTATCCATCATGCCCGCCTGTACCCAAGCAATAGTGACCCAACACATAGTCCTCCTAAATAAAGTTTAGATCACCATACATGCCCAAACATCCACAAGATACCATCTGTCACTGTCCAAATCCATGCCTTGTGAAAATAGTAAGACCACTCCCAGAGACGTATTGGCGCTGGTACATAATCAAGCAAAAATATGGCCTTTGTTGGATGAAATCGTCCTATTCCCATGACCAACAGAAAAAGGACTACTCACCACACTCGTGGTAAGTAGTTTCCTCGATGTACAGACCAATTAGTTGCTTTATGAGCCATGCGGTACGGGATAATTAAGTGTCTCTTTGACAATATAGAGTGGTCTTCCTTTGACCTCTTCATGAATTTGTGCAATATACATAGCAATCAGTCACAATGAGATCATCATGATACCGACAAAGAATGTATTCGCCATGACCATGAATCCCAAATTGGTGAACCCAAAACGATCCAATGTAAACTTATCTACGACTATCAAAATCATCATAAAAAAACTGATCACGGTAATCAATGACCCCAGTTTCCCTACCAATTTCAACGGCCAAACAGAAAACGACGTGATACTCGTAATCGCCAAGTCGGTCAGTTTGTTGTATGAGTAGCTCGGGATACGGCCGTGGGGATTGGGTAATGCATCGAACACCAAGACCTGCTTGGGAAATCACATCCAATCTATCAGTCCTCTATAAATTCTATTCTTCTCTTTGAACTGCAGAAAAATATCTACCACTTTGCGATCTAGCAATCTATAATCCGTCGTTTGTGGTTCAAATGGAAATTCACTGATACTATTGAAGAGTTTGTAAAACAATGCGCTACTTCCTCTCTTCAACCAACTTGCGCCCTGTGTATGAGGTCTACGATTATAGACAATTGCATACCCTTCTTCCCGCGCACGCACGAAATCACCCAAACGCTCGACCGGATGTTGTCCATCCGCATCCATAGTAATCACCGCTTCACCCTTGGCATATTGCAGTCCTGCACTCATAGCAAGTTCTTTGCCAAAATTACGTGAAAAATTGATACCTTTGACGCGTAGATCTTGTTGTGCCAACGTAGTGATCACCTCCCAGGTTGTATCCAAACTTCCATCATTCACAAAAATCACCTCCCGCTCATAGGTCGAAAGTGAGGTCAGGCGGGTAAGCAACGTACGTGCAACATCCGCAAGTCATCTTGCTTCGTTGTAGGTAGGAATAACGATACTCAACAATTTTTTCATGAGCAAAGCGAGGTGAAAAATAGAACATTACCACCATAGTGATCTCCGCATACAAAACAAATCATTGTTGGCTTGTGATTTAACGAATGCTACACCTTATTTTCTCCATGAGCTTATAAATAAACATAGGGTGTAGCATAGTTACGTCAACTAAAGGTGCATGATCCCACAGGGATACTTCGTTATGAAGATGCAAAGATGCTTTTGGGGAGCGAAATAAAAAAAGGCCTCCCCTCACGGGTCGGCCTTTTCAAGAAAGATATAGTAAGTTCACTAATTATGGAGTCTCTTCCTCAGTTGTATCATCTGTAGTGTCGTCTGTTGTATCGTCTGTAGTGTCATCAGTTGTATCTTCTTCATCAGTATCAGCTACACCTTGACCACCTGCAATTCTTTGGAGCATGATCAAGACATACCCTCTCAATTCCTCGCTCAATGGGCTATCAATGTTCTTCATGATACCATCTTCTTGCAATGCTTCGAGATGTGCGTTCATATCAGGACCTGCATGCTCGTCACCATAAAGGTATCTAGAGAGAACTGCTGCGAGCTCTGCTCTCGTCACAGGAGCTGAGGGTCTAAAGTTTTCGATCAAGCCAGACTTGTCGTTTTTCCATCCCATAATACCAAAGTCACACGCCATCTTGATGTACATCTTGAGCTCATCATCGAATGAGTCATAGTCACCGTAGGTAGTGATATCACATACAGGATTGTCTACTGGCTCTTTACCATCTACATTTTTGATGTAAGCACTCATCATCTTAGCAAGCTCACCTCTATTGAGGAAATCATACAATCTTGCCTCTTTCAAATCCTTGGTAGTCAAACCATGTTTTTTACCGAATTCGTATGCATCTACTACTTCAGGATCACCTTCATATTCACCTGCATCATCACCATCGTCAGATCCGTCATCAGTTGCTCCATCTTCTGTAGTGTCATCTGTAGTGTCGTCAGTTGTGTCGTCAGTAGTATCCTCATCATCAGTTGTATCTTCTTCATCACCAGCATCGTCATCAGATGTGCTTGAAGAACTAGACCTAGGACCACTACCACCCCCGATAATTTCAGAACAGTCATACCCATACCCATAGCCATAGTAATAGCCATAGCTTGTACAAGCGTACCCTGCAGTAGGTTCTTCCATGAAGGTACCTACGATTTGTGTAGCCAATACATTAAATACACCAGCCACATACAACACTCCTGCTAAAGCAAAGAATCCTGTAATTTTTTGGAAAAGATTTTTGTTCATCAACAATAATATAAAAAGAATAAATATACAAGCATGATGAATATGAAATTAGAAGTAAATTGCAAGGCACGACGTCATTTTTATTATGTACAAAATGTAAAATAATGTCATTACAGGTCATTTTTGAAGATTCTTACGTTGAGGTCAATTTCTTATACCATTATTTAAGCTTTGCTTAATCAAGAAAAGTACTATAATGGTGCATGTTCTTTTTTTAGACAACTGCCCTGCTCTGCACATGCTCCTTTCGACTTCCCAACGTATAGCTCTACGTTTTACGCTCACCATTGCGGTGATTGTTTTTGTGTTGGGAATTGTGATCAATGCAATTTTTTTCGGTAGTCGACGACGTAGAGAACAAGCTCGTTTTGCGCCACTGGCGACGGTAGCTGATCTGACCTCACCTACTCCCAGAGAACGTCTCATGCTACAGGAAATGCAAAGGAAATTTGCGAGACAGTATAGTGCTGCCTTCGGGCCAAGAGATATATTACTCATCGATGCTCATGGTATGGATGCACAAGAACTCGAAGAACATACTGTGTGGAAAAATATTTCTCACATCGACAACGAGCGATATCTGTATTGGATGACACCTGCAGGTGATGAACTCGTTATCGTAGACATATCAATGACCGTCAACAATCAAATCATATTGCTATGGATTACGTTGATTACCGTGATTGTTTGTAGTCTCATCGGGTACGGTGTTTCCCTCATTGTGGTCAAAAAAAGCTTACGCGACTTGCACACTCTTGCTGAAAAAGTACAAAAAATTGATGTCGATACCCTAGAGACCAAATTCACCTTTGCACATCTCCCCGCCCATGATGAGATGCAAATTGTAGCCTCTTCACTCCAGCAAATGACCACTACCGTGCATGAACAAGTGCAAGCAATCAAACAATTTGTTGCGAATGTTTCTCATGAATTCAAAACTCCTTTGATGTCATTGCAATCAACTATTGAGGTCGCACAGAGAACCAAACAATATGATCATCTCTTCACCCAAGTTAGGGAGCAAGTAGGAAGTATGCAACGTCTTCTCGATACACTGACCATGTTGACACGTCTGCATACCACTACTACTCACCATCATCAAAAAATTGTTCTTGCACCATTTCTAGGATCACTGGTGACCAACATGCAACGCACCTATCCAAACCATACGCGAACACTCAACTGTGACACTGCGCTCAGCATACAAGGAGATGTGTGAATTCTCGAACGCATCGTGACCAATTTGTTGGATAATGCCGGCAAGTTCACTCCTGTAGGTGGACAGATAACTATCAGCGCAACGCCTCATCATCTCACAATAGAAGATACATGAGCAGGTATTGCACCACATGACCTCGCACATATTCGAGAACCATTCTGGCAAAGCAATAGCGCTAGAAGCACAACTTGATTTGGATTGTGATTGAGTCTCGTCAAACAACTCGTTGCCGTCATGGATCGGAAGATCAGAGTGAAAAGCGAACTAGGTAAGGGAACTACGTTCACGCTGGATTGGTATAACTAGATTAGATAGTAAATCTGCGAGAAAACCCCCCTGCCTTCGGCATCCCCCCTTAACAGGGGGGAATATCCGTTTGTTATCCTAGCTCACCTGCTTAAGAAAGAATTAAGACACACCCATATACTCTTGAGCGTATCGTCCACTTGGTCGCGACAAGTAGGAGACACGCTTTTATAAAATTATTATTCCCATGAACAAAACAATTACCTTTTTGAGTATCGCAGCGGTAGCAGTTGTTGCCGGCGGACTCTTGACACTCACGCTCACCAATGCAAACGAAACGTTACCATTCAATATGATGAACTCCAAGGGAGCTGCTTTCGGAGGCAAAGGCATGCATGGATTGTGAGAAAAATTCGCTGAGGTCAAAACTGCAATCCAAGCAAATGATTACACAGCTTTCCAAACTGCAGTAACAGATACTCCCTTTGCAGACAAGATCACTACTGAGGCACAATTTGCACAACTCATAGAAATGCACACCCTCATGCAAGCGGGTCAAAAAGAGGAAGCCAAAGCAATCGCTGAATCACTCGGGTTACCAACAATGATGAAAGGGATGCGTACAGAGAAAGGAGTACAAAATGAAGCTATCAAAGCAGCTATCACCGCTAATGATTTCACCGCATTTCAAACTGCACTAGCTGAACTCCCCAATATTCCTTTAGCTTCGATTGACTCTGCTGAAGAGTTTGCAAAGCTCGTGAAAATGCATAGCTTGCTCGATGAAGCCAAAGCAATCGCAGAAGAACTTGATCTCCCTATGATGCAAGCTGGTGGACACAGAGGCCCAGGCATGATGAAAAATTTTATGAGAAAACTAGATGGAGGAGATAACGAACCTGCATTCGATGATAACGACGTCAACGAAGATGATAACAAATCCTAACATGAAAGAATAATCTTGGGAAAACTCCTTTATACTTTATTCATACTAATATGTACCGTCTGCTCTTGATAGAAGATAATACCACCATATGACACAACATAGTTACCTACCTAAATCATGAAGGATGGCAAGTTGACTGGCATCAAGACGCAATCTCGGGCAGACAGGCATATAGTGACCACACATATGATCTTATCATTTTGGATATCATGCTCCCTGGATGAGATGGAATAAGTCTCCTCAAGGAATTGAGAGCAAAAAAGCAAACGCCCGTCATCATGACAACAGCCAAAGGTCAGATAGAAGATAAGCAAGATGCTTATGATCTGTGAGCTGACGACTATCTCGTCAAACCCTTTGCGCTCGAGGAACTCGTCATGCGTTGCAAGGCACTCTTCAAAAGGACACAAATTCAAGACATCTTTCATCTATGAGATATTGAAATAGATGTAGAAAATAAAACTGTAGTGCGCAAATGAGTTCCTATTCACTTAACTCTCAAAGAGTTTCTCATTATTGCACATCTCCTAGAAAACAATGGTCATGCAATTTCTAGAGCCGATCTCATAGAGTATGTACGAGGTGGAGATGCACTCTACGAACACGATGCCAAACTCGATGTCTACATCGCTAACTTGAGAAAAAAGCTTGGGAAAGAACTTATAGAAACGATCAAAGGGTTTGGGTATAGAATAGTTAGTTAAATTCGTATATTATGTAACACCTCATCGTGAAGATGAGGTGTTTTTTTAACACAAAATAATATCTTGACTTAAGAGATAAACTAAGTATAAAAATTTCCTATGAGTGAGTAACTTTCTGCACATACTGAGTTGTCACCGCACCTTACCATCACCACAAAAAAATTACTTATGATATACGAAAAAATTGCACAGCTCCAACAAGAGCTACATGACTGTGAAGCTCTCTACCAGTCACAAGAAAAAGTATATAGAGAGACACACTATGCCCTACGCGAGCGAGAAGAAACTCGTCTTTCTAAAATACGCTGGATGGGGACACTTGTGCTTATCATCCTTAGTGTCATCGTCTTGATCTATGGATTGATACGTCAGGATTGGTTCATGACGGGCGCGATCCTCGTGATGATTGTCTTTGGAGGAGTTGTGTTGCGATTGCTCTTTGTATTGTTTTGGCACAAATCATTGAGTCGTGTGCAGTATTTATTTGAAAGCAACTTCGCTGAACAAGACCCTGAGCTTGCTCCTCACTACGCACTGCTAGTTGAAAAACGTAACGCATGTGAAGCAATTGAAGACAAAATAGCTGAGATGCAATTAGAGCTTTCTAGTATGCTCAAGAGGAATCTCTCCTTTATCAACCTCTCTGAAGTCCCTGCATCGGATAGATCTGATCTTGAGACATATCTCAAAGAAGTAAGTACACAATTTGAAAACGATTAAAAACAAACCGTATGACATCACATGAATTTCATTTGTTATGGAGTATAGTATGTATCTGTACTGCCATTCTCCTCTATCGACGGATTATTCCAGACATCAAATCATCAGACACCTCTGGTATCATTGGTGAAACCTTGCTAGGATGTATCATTGGGCTCATTGTCGGCATCTTCGGAGGCGTAGTATTCTGGGGATTCCAATCAGGCATTCCGTATGAGGAAGTATCCTTGGGTAGTGCTCGGATAGGACTGATGTGGGGGATCATACTTTTTTGGGGAGCAATTACCTTGTTTATGCTCTTGACCGAAACAACAATACTTGCTGTGGCAGTAGTGTTCGCAAACGTCATCACGCTCCTCATTGGCAACATCAGTGTCTATCTCACGCAAGGGACCAACAGTCTTATCGTGACGTTAGTCATGAGTGTGATTGTCCTGATAATTTGGGCTCGTCAAATATACAAAAAACTCCTAGATACATAAAAATGAAAACAAATACAGAACTCCAAGACCTTGATCCCACATTTGATTTCAAACATGCACACAAAAGAAATCATTGTACGTTAATCAATATTACCATCGGTCAGGTAGAACATGGTCCTCTTTTCATCATCATTGATGGCGAGAAAAAAATAATCTCTCCAGCGCAAACTTTGTTTGTGATCTTCTGGAGAGAATGGAAAAACTCAAATAAATTCTCTTTTGCCAATGAAATAGGCAAGCCACATGAACTCTTTTGGACCACCAAAGAAGCGGCTCAAAAATGGCTACAAGCGAACTTTGATTCAGCAGGATATGAACATCTCACCGAAGAACAAGCATTCGCAACTGCACGTGAAAGCCTGATGCTCAATGAACAAATGAGAAAAAAATTACACATTGATAAACATCGTTAATAGTGCGGCGTCTAGGAAATTCCTAGACGTTTTTTTATGAAAAATTTTTTATTCCAACTGCTTATTTTCTGGAATCTAGTTTCTATTTTCTCAATTCTTATTTCTCTCGTATGTACATACACAACACATCATTCTCATAGCAATGTATAGATGATAATCTCAATATGACCTTTACAATGCAACAACTCTCTATAGAAAGAATGTGTACTTTTATTTACTTACTCACGGGATGATACGTCATCTCAAAAAAGAGCTCAGTCACGCATATAAAGACTATTTCTCTTTCTGCAAAAAGCGTATCGCAAATAAAACATCCAAGAACAACGACCTCCATGAGATCAGAGTTTTTTTCAAACATCTCAAAGCGTACGACTCCTTTTTTTCCTATCTCGACAAAAAAATTCACACTATCAAAAAACCTTTACTCAAGTACTACAAAGCTATCTGAGAAGTCAGAGATGCAAAAATTTTTGCTAAACAATGCACCAAGTTCCTGCCTCACGACAAAGCAATACAAGCACAAGCATCCAGTATAATCTCCAAACACGAAAAGACACTTGCGAAAATTTACAAAAAATATACTCCCTCAAGCATCATTAGCGATATCAAAGTGACTGCCAAAAAACAAATTAAAGTGCTCTCCACTGTCGAAGGCAAGACACTTATGCAGAAACTCATTGCCTATCTCAAAACCAAAGAACTTACCATCAACAAAGCACTTACGGCAGGTGGAGAAGTTAGTGATACTACATTGCATGCTATTCGCACCTCTATCAAGGATATGCTCTATTTGCTGACCTACACCTCAGACAAAAATACGCCTTATCTCCAGAGTAAAGTAAATCTCTATACGACACTTGGTCAATCACTAGGCAGACGAAATGATCTGACTCAATGCACCAACTATCTTTCTTCTCAACGTCGTACTGCACCTCAACAAATTACTTTCAACAAACTTATCGCACTTCAACAACAAAAAAAGATGCAGCTCCTCGAACAGCTCAAACAACACTTTGCACCTACTCCTATAGCAGTCAACAACAAGAAAGTAGGGAAACCCAAGAAAAAAGTAGCATAATGCCGAAAATACTTATCATAGCTCGTCATGCTAAATCAGCTCGAGATCAGACCTCACTACCTGATCATGACCGTCCGTTGCACAAAAAAGGGAAACACCATCTCAAACAGATGGGACATTGGTTAGATCAACAAAAAATTAGTGCACCAGATATGCTCGTCACGAGCACTGCACTGAGGACTATAGAAACAAGCAAAGCCTACGCGAAGGTTTGGAAATTATCGAAGAAGAAAATCAAAGTAGAAAAAAAACTCTATATGGCATCTTACGACGACCTCATCAACATCATAGAAGCGACTGATGAAAAGACAAAGGTCCTTTGCATCGTTTGACATAATCCCTGACTCACTGACCTTATCCAAGCATGTGGTAGCGATTGGATACATATGCCAACTTGTGGCATTGTTGTTTTTCGTTATACGGGGAAATTCCGAGGAAATTTTGAGACTGAACTCTGCACGGTTATTGCAGCAGGTGAACCAGAACGTGCGGAGAAGTAAATCATTTACATATAGGCGTTCCACCACTTCAAGACAAATTTTCTGGAGTCTGGAGTCTGGTTTCTGGAGTCTAGTTTCTGGTTTCTTATTTCTCAACTCTTAACTCTCCTTCCCTACCATCTCCTCGACAATCCTCTCATAGGTCCTCCCCAAGAGCTCTTTTTCTTCTAGATCCAAAATTGTTTTGAGGCCACCCACCGGCGCACCAAACGCCCATCGCAGTTTGTACTTATCATAGAGATCATCAAACACTAGTTGGATAAGTTCAATGTCTTTGCCCTTTGCTCATTTCATTTTTGCGAGTTGTTCGCGCTTCTTGCTGAGAATCTCGGGAGATCTGTTCGTAGTCAGTTGGAGCTCTTTCTCTACGTGTACTCAGGTTCTTTTATTTTTAATCTGCAAAACTAAATCAACCTTGTTGATAATATCCTCTCACGAACTTGCCCTGATAACTTTGATATCATACTCTTGGGAAAGTTGCGCAAAATGTCTAAACATCCACTCAACTACTTTTTCGGCAAAATGACCTATACTTACTTTGTTATTCTCTCCATCCACATAAAATGGGGTATCTTCGTAATTCGGTAAACCATACATAATTTGTTCTTGCCTATCTCTGAGTTCCTCCAAGTTCGTATAGGTTGTTGCACGTTTGAGTGCTCTACTGAAGTGCGGGAAATGTGCGCTTATTGCCTTGAGTTGCAGATCATCTACGAGAGGAATATATCTTTTGTTATCAAACGTAATGACATCATTGATGAGATCATTGAGCGAGAAAAAATTTTTATTTCCTTGTGTGTCTTGCTCATAAAAGCAAGGAATTGCATCCTTGGGATCTCAAGTGCGTATATGCTTGTGAAAAAGTTGTTCATCGAAAAGAATATCCTTTTGCGGCACGAGCTGTTCTTGTTTGAGAAATTCTTTGGCCTTGTTGTTGAGATTGATCCATGACTGCATTTCATTTTTCTCCTGAGGAGACAGTCTTGGAGATTGCACACGATGTTGTAAGTCTTCAATTGCATAATACATATATTTCCCAAGTAATTCTTTAGCCTTCCCAAATTGCTGCAGATACTTTTTGTATTTCCGATTATTGGTTGGTTGCTGTTGTAAGGTCAAAACAGCACTCAAATCCTGCTTCATCGTACCTATAAGTACTTCTTTTTGCTTTTGCAGTGCTTGCACTTGTTCTTTGTGGACTTGCGGTGCATCTGAAGAAAGATACGCGCTGATAGCACTCGTATCTATTGCTTGTGTGTATACATCTTGGGTAAACTTTTTTTTGTCTGTTGGACCCATGCCTGCAGTGGCAACTAAAGCCTACTACAAGTATATCCTCCCAGCCTCTTGTTGTCAAATTTCTCGCATTCCTATTTCTCTGCTAACTCCTTCCACAACTTCTCTTCACGCGCAGACAATTTTTTGGGAATGGCGATTTTGGGGATGACGATGAGGTCACCTCTCGACTTGAGGAGGCCCTTTTCACCGAAACCTTTGCCGTTGACACGGATATATTCGCCTACTTGGAGTCATTTGGGAATCTTGACCTTGAGCTCTCCATCGGGATGCGGGACCATCACTTCTCCTCCAAGTACCGCTTGATAGAGGCTAATAGGCACATCTACGAGGAGATTTTCTCCATCTCTTTTCCGTTTATCTGAAGATTTGATAGCAATTTTGATATATAAGTCACCACTTGGTCAGCCAAGTCTCCCTGCATGTCCCATACCTGGGTATCTCAAACTCACACCTGACTGAATCCCTGCCGGGACATTGACCGTAAGTTTTTGTTCGGTCGATTCGAGTCATCCATTGGTAAGTTTTTTGCCATCTTTGAAATATTCTACTCCTGCTCCACCACAGCTACTACAGGGAGCTTGCGTTTGCATCACGCCAAAGGGTGTACGTACCTGCTGCATGACTGCTCCACGTCCATCACAGGTTGGACAAGATTTTTTCTCAGCATCCTGCATCTCTACAAATCTTTTGTACGTGATCTCTTTGCTGAAACCATGAAAGGCGTCTTCGAATGACATCAAGAGTTGAATAGCGATATCTTCACCTTGCTGAGGACCTCCTCTTCTCCCACCACCAAATCATCCTCCAAAAAAGCCATCGAGCAAATCCCCGAAATCTACACTACCTCCACCGAAACCTCCTCCACCAAAAGCATCTCAAAATCAGCCACCGAAGCCTCACTTGCGATAGGCATCATATTGTTGTCTTTTCTGAGCGTCATTGAGGACGGTATGTGCTTCATTAATCTCTTTAAATTTTTCTTCTGCAGCTTTGTCTCCCTTGTTTCTATCAGGGTGGTATTTCATCGCCAATTTGCGATATGCTTTTTTGATATCGTCTTGCGTTGCTTCCTCGGTTAATCCAAGGACAGCATAATAGTCTTTTTGCGGGTCAAATTCACCGTTCATACGTTTTGAGAATAACTAAAACATGTAGCATACAAAAAAGTGTAGCACCAAGATTATACAGATGCTACATTATTTTGCAAACTATAAATGTGTTTTTTTGGAGATACGACCTATTTGAGTAAGGCAAGTAAGTCAGCCTCTGATATCTTCTTGGGGTCCATATCCTTGGGTCGAGACTTCTTTTTTCTGCCAGCGAGTAAGACAGCGCCCCACCTACTCTTGACAAGTTTGATATGTTTTTTCTTGATAGTCCATTCGTAGAGTAATTTTTCTTTGTCTTTGATCTGTTTGGCTTGAATCAGTTCAACTGCTCTCTCGATACCAATATTTTCCATAGTATCAGGCTCTTTGAGTGAGGCAAACGTCGTTCACCACTGCACATAGGGACCAAATCTTCAGGTATTTACCTTGACGGGAGCTCATGCTCGTTCGCCAATTACTTTGGGGAACTTGAACAGTTCGAGCGCATCAGCTAATTGGATATGCTCGAGACGATTCTCTCCTCTCAAGGCAGCAAATTTTTTGTCTGGATCATCGCTCTCTCCTATTTGTACCATAGGGCCGAATTTCCCCAGTCTGACTTTGACCACCTTGCCACTTACCGGATCTGTGCCGATAATTCTCTCTCCATGAGCTCTTTCAGCGTTTTCCATTACTTCATCTACGGTCACATGGAATGGTGTATAGAAATCTTCTATCATACGCTGCCATCTGAGTTTGCCTGTAGCGATGATGTCAAACTGTGCCTCTACGTTGGCAGTGAATTGATAGTCCATAATATTAGCAAAGTTCGTGTGCAAGAAGTCCGTCACGAGCATACCGATATCGGTAGGCACGAGCCTATTTTTGTAGGCACCCACCGCTTTATTTTTGGACTTCCAAGCAACCTTACTCGCACGTAACGTACCGATTGCGAAGGGCTGTGGGGTCCCTAGTGAAGAATTCTTTTCGACATAGCCTCTTTGTTGGATCGTATTGATCGTCGGAGCATACGTGGACGGACGGCCGATACCGAGGTCCTCTAGTTTCTTGACCAAGGCAGCTTCAGAATACCTTGCAGGTGGGTTCGACAACTGCTCTTGTGCGGTCATCTCATCAAGTGCAAGTACGGTTCCTTTTTTGAGTACTGGCAGGGGCTGTGCATCTTCTTCATCTGCCACACCTCGCACACGCAAAAAACCATCGAAGGTAATTACTTCGCCGTTAGCTACAAATTGATATGCTTTGTTTCCACTATCTATGATAATCTCTGTCTTTTCTATCGCTGCGGGAGCCATTTGACTCGCTAGTGCTCTTTTCCAGATCAGTTGATACAGTTTTTTTTGTTGGTCATCTGCGCCCGCATGCAAGACACCAAAATTCGTTGGTCTAATTGCTTCATGGGCTTCTTGTGCAGACTTATTTTTGGTGTGGAAGTTTCTCATATGGAGATATTGTTTACCAAAGGTCTTGGTAATATAGCTTGCCATGCCACCAATTGCTTGTTTGGAAAGATTGACGCTATCGGTTCTCATATAAGTGATATGTCCTGCTTCGTACAAACGTTGCGCCAGTTGCATCGTGGTAGCTACCGAGTAACCAATTTTTCTGCTGGCTTCTTGTTGGAGAGTTGAGGTAGTAAACGGCGCAGAAGGAGATCTCGTGCCCGGTTTTTGAGTGAAGGAAGCCACCGTGTAGGTAGCGTCTTTTGCAAAAGTAAATAACTTGTCAGCTGCCTCACGTCCTTTGAGATCAGCAGTCATAGTGGCTATGAAGCTATGTTTGCCACTGAGGAACTGTGCTTGTATTCTGAAAAAGCGCTCTCCTGTAAACTGTTGAATTTCACGTTCACGCTCTACCAACACTCTCACCGCGACGGATTGTACTCTACCAGCAGAGAGAGACGGCTTCACCTTTCTCCACAAAATAGGACTCAACTCAAAACCAACCAAACGGTCGAGTACTCTCCTCGCTTGCTGCGCATCGACCAGGTCTTGGTCAAGCTTCCTGGGGTGAGCAAGTGCATGTTCTATCGCTTCTTGGGTAATTTCATGAAAGACAATTCTCGGTGTTTTTTTGGTGTCCAAGTCTAACGCTTGGCAGATATGTCGTGCAATTGCTTCTCCCTCGCGGTCCTCATCAGTCGCCAGTCGTACTTTGCTAGCGGTCTTTGCAAGTTTCTTGAGTCCTGAGATAATCACTTTTTTGTTGGGTGCAATTTCGTAGGTAGGTGCAAAATTCTTGGCAATATCGATACCAATTTTTTGTTTGGGGAGATCTGCTACATGCCCCATGCTCGCAACTACTTCATATCCTTTGCCCAAAAATCTTTTGATCGTCTGTGCTTTGGCAGGAGACTCGACAATAATCAACTGTCCGCCCTGTGCGTCCGTTGGCATAGTGAACGAAGCTTTCCCACCCTTGAATGACTTCTGAGTCGAAGTTTTTGTTTTGCTGGATGTTTTCTTCACCGTCTTGGTGGAAGTTGATTTGGGTGAAGATGATTTTTTGGTAACCGTCAGTTTGACTGTTGGAGCTTTCTTGGGTTGTATAGGTTTCTTTTTTATATGAGATGTTTTAGCAGGCATGGGAAAATGTTAGATACAAAGTAATTGTTATGCCACTATAGACAATGAGGTAAAAAAATCAATCTGAGAAAACTATTCTATGATTTTACCATCTCGCATTTGGTGTTCTGGATTCTGGAGTCTTGAGTCTCAATGCCAAGGACGAGATCCTTCGCCTCGCTTCGCTCGTGCTCAGGATGACATTTTATCCACCTTTCTACCCAGTTACTACCTCATCCATCATCACATCATGTAGCTCGGTTGGAAGATCATCTACTATTTGACAAGCAAATCAGACGCCGACGGTGACAACATCCGGATGCTCTGCAAGCCATCTATCATACCAGCCACTCCCTCTACCAAGTCTCGCTCCGGACAACGTAAAGGCTCTCCCTGGGACGATAAGGAGATCAAGATCGTCGGTCAATAAGGGCTCGTCGTCCTGCGGACGCCATCGCCCTCCTTGTTTTATACACTTCGTATGCATGGTGTACGCAATGAAACAAGGTGCACCCTGTGCGTCCACACTCGGAAGATACAATTGTTTACCACTATGTCGCAACGACTGATATCGTTCACGCAGATCTGGCTCATCAGCAAGTGGCAAAAAAATACCTATGTGTGTAGGTTGATATTCTATAAGCAATTGATTGAGCTGATAGAGTATGGCAGACAAAGCTTCCTCACGATCATCTGGAGAAAGCTGTACGACACGTTCATATATCTCATTCCTGATAGATTGTTTTTCCATACGTTCACTCTATTTTTCTGACAAAAAAAAACAAGAGCTGAGGCACTCATGGCACACTCAGCTCTTGTTGCAAAGGGACTACCTTGTATTATTTTACGTATGCACTAACCGCAGCATCGAATGAGGTTGCAGGAACCGCACCAGATACTTTTTGGAATTCACCTGATTCGTTGTTCATAACGATGTTACCAGGAGTTCCTGATACACCAAGTTTTTGACCGAATTGCATATTTGCAGCAACTTTGCTAGCAAACTCACCTCCGTCAATACAGGTTTCAACTGCAGCAGCGTCTACACCTTTGATAGTAGCAGTTACTTTTTTGATTGCTTCTCTTGTAGGTTTCTCCTCATTGAAGATTGCCTTTTTGAACGCGTAGAAAGCTTCAGCGCCTCCTTGTTTACCTACACACTCAGCAGCTTCACCAGCTTTTTGTGCTAATGGATGGAAACCAAGGGGGAAATGAGCAAATACCATATTCACTTTTCCTTCGTATGTCTTGAGGACGGTATCCAAGGTACCATTGTTTGCATGTCTCTTGCAGAAAGGACATTCGAAATCTGAGAATTCGATGATAGTCACTTTTGCATCCTTGGGACCCAAAACGTATGCACCTTTGTAGAATGCTTCAAGTTCAGCCTTGTCAATCTTGGAAGCAGCAGCAGGTTGTGGTGCAGCAGCGGCAGCAGGAGCAGCGGCAGCAGGAGCAGCAGTTTTGGGGAAATCAAATTCTTTGAGTGCAGAAGTAACTGCAGATTTGATCTGATCACTTGAGACGCCTCCGAAGTTACCTGTAAGTCCCAATAATAAAATAACTACCAACAACACAATTTGCACAATGCCCAACGTGTCCGCATTGCTTGCTTTTGGTGTGTGTGTAGAATGTGTTTGCGCATGTTCTGTCATACTCGTTGCACAAAAAAAGAATAAAAAAACAAAAAATTATCTGCGCTACTCTACCGATTTATCGTCTAAAAATCAAGTGTTTACGTATGTTTTTGTTTGACAAAGGATAATAGTATATGATGATAGCAATTTAAGATTGCTTTAAGTAATGCTCTGTTTTGCATTTACACACTCACAATCATGACCCGCAGCAAAAAGGTGCAGGATCCCACAGGGATAATTCGCTCCTCCAAAATCACTACGTGTTTTTTGGGGGCGAAATATCATTGTATCAATTAAACTTTGTTATGAAGATGCAAAGATATCACGAACGTGATTTTTTTGATGGTTGACAGAAAATCCCCAGGGCATGCCTGGGGATTCAATTTCTTCATGATTACTACACAGCAGTGTGTCCATGGATGTATTGCCATTGCGTAGGGTCTTCGCGCCATTCGCGGAGCATACTAATCTCTATGGGCGAAAACTTTTGTTGTTGTTCAGCATAATCAATGACGTCATCATAGGTCAATAAGGGCAAAAGCATACACGGTTGCTTAAGTTTAGCGCCATCATTGTTGTAAGGACGACTTCCTGCAAACACTGCGCTCGCTTCATCAAGACCATAGCTAAAGATACAAAGGCATGCATCTACTACACCCCCCATATCTCGCACCGCCTGTACCGCATCTGCACTACTGCCTCCGAAGGAAACAAGATCCTCGATCACCAAGACTCTCTCTCCTTGAAACCCACGATCAGTAATACCCTCGATACGGTTCTTCATGCCGTGAGCTTTGGGTTTATCCCGTACATACCCCGTAGGTAAATTGTTGAGATACCCAAAAAGCACACTTGGAGGAATCCCTGCTGTAGCAACTCCTGCTACGAAATCAGCTTTTAGCTCGTGTTCTTCGACGAGGAAATCAAATCCGTTCATCACGTGCTCTTTGCCCTGATCGTCACCAAACAATAAACGATTGTCATTGTAGATAGGCATGAGATTTCCTGAAGCCCATTGGAATGGGACCCTCGGATTCAACTTGATTGCTCCAAGAGCAAACATACGCTCAATAATTTCACGCTTGATTTGAGACAGAATTTTTTCCATAATTGCTTTTGTTTTAATTTGGTTACAAGAAAAAGTAATACAAATATTAGTATGTATTACAAGTCAAGATGTCTGTGTTTTTATGTAGTCAGCTCAGGTGACTGCTCTTCTTTGAGTAACAGCCAATGAATGAGGGCCAACAGAGAGTTATCTTTTTTTTGGTGTATTTTTCTCAATCATCGTCTTGATTGGAGGACGATCTCTCTTCTTTTGTTGTCACGGTGTTCTTTGTCGCTGAATGAACGTAACTGTGCAAGTATACCTTTTCACTCAACAGTCGGTGAGATGATGAATTCTCTAGGAGTTGGTAAGGGTTTAGATTGTATAACTCAAGCGACCGCTCTCGCAGGCTTGTGCGCAGAGCTCGTGCGCGCTTGTTTGGACCAGAGCAACGCACCATTGACGAAAATTGCCTCGTCACTAAAATGCTGTTGGAGGGTAGCAATATCTCATGCTGCTGTAGCTGTTTGTTCTCACGCTGCACTGACACCTTGTAGTCCAATAAAGAGGAAAACACTCAATGCACAGCTCAGTGTCACTGATCGCAAATAACGACTGTGGAGCTCTATCTGTGCCAAAACATGAGGGAAAAGAGAAGTAATTTGTGCACTACCGACAGTTCGACCAAACCTACCTCATGCTATGAGTTTGCGAGAAGTAGTGTTCAACCATTGCTTACTGTATTGTATTTTCTCATGTAGTTTCCATATCCATGTTTCATACTTTTCTGCTCAAGGATACCCGGCTATCATTATATTTTTCAAAACAAAACAAAAATACATTAATTTCACCACACATACAACTACGTACTATTTAGTTTGCTCCCGTTTTGGGAAGCATAGATGGTTTCACTGACCAAATACTCCTGCACCGAACCCTATGAGTACAGACTATATTCATCTGTGTATGCACTACCATAGGCAATTTTATACAAACTACAACCTAAATCATTTCATTTGGTAAGCAAAAACATATACTTTTTTGCAAAAAGATGTATAATAAGACAATTTTGTTAATCAGACTACTTATTTACTCACTTTGTCCAAATCGATCAACAAGACGACTCTATCTTGAATATATTGTAGTATAGCCATAATTCTCGGTTTAGCAGACAATGATTTGATAGCTACCTTCTCTTTGGCATACTGCAGTTTGTTGAAGATAGTGAGTAGTCTAAGATGCATTGCTACTTTGTTTTTGCTGATCCAACGATCCAATGCCTTATCTGTAGCAATTTTCTCTTTGAGATAACGTGCAGCTATAACCGCTTTGGGATTTTTTGGCGTGGGAGTCGTACTCAAAAGTTGCTTTTTTTGCTTCTTGATGACCGTGATTGCCTCAACCTCGTCCTTGGTCAATGGACGATTGAGTACCTCTACATCTTGCTTCTTCTCCTCTACATCACCACAGGTACCGTCGTAGAAACTAGGTGATTCATCACCATCGGGACATACATCCTTGTCCAGCAACGTAGACGGGCTGACAGATTGAGTAGAAAACGAGCTCCTGCTTGATGATCATGCACCACCACCATATGTTGCAAATGCTGCCGGCGTGATGAGTAGACTGATACCAAAGCATACTACATACAAATAAGTTTTCATGGAGATTAAGTAAGGAAAATAATGTACTCTAAGTGTACACCTCCCCGTCAAAAAATGCAAATTTTGGAGGACTTTTTTTTCTCCTCCGATCGTGTATTTTTAGCCAAAAAATAGAGACATAAGCGCTCCCATCCACAAAAATACCCGTATCCACCATCACCTGCTCTTCTCTATATATACCCATGTCTGGTGCTGGAGAAACCACCCAACCGTCCATATTGCTCGAGCGCATCCTATAGCGACTACACAAGCCACATCACGCTGATCATAGGGAAATAATGTCCATATAAGAGCCCCTCCACTCACACCTATTGCCACCCACACATACTCCGTTGACACTATCTCATTTCCCCAAGGGAGCCCGTGCAGCAAATCAGCACGTCGCCAATATACTGCTATACCCCAAAGCACCATTCGCACCAAAAGTACACTAGGAAATCGCCAATGCACCAATGCATACAAACAGAGTCGCCCTACCCACCAAGTGAGTAGTGTCACCCCATATTGACGCCAAAATTTAGAAATCATTACGCTCATCCAGCGTTAAAATAGGTTCATGTAGCCATAAATATTCGTGGTTAGCATACATCAACAACCGATCTATCCAAGGACGGAATGATACCATAGCCGTTTGCCATAGTTGTTTGTTGGTGCTCTCAGGGAGTAGCTGCACCCCTCCAGCACGTAGCGCATCTACATACGAAGTTGCTAATGTCTCATCTCAAATATACGTAGCCAAGGCTCGCTTCATCCATAGCGTTTTGGGATCAGTATCAGTTGCACCCACCACCTGAGTAAGTAATTCTAAGGCTGCTTTGGGCTGTTTGGTCAACAAAAGATATCGTACGTGAACATATGCTTGGTCTTTGGCAGTAGAAAGTCCAGGAATTCTAGAAAAATACAGTTGAGCGTCAGCTGGTTTATCGACGAGCAAAGCCACCAATCACTCGAAGAAATAGGTCTTTTGGCTCTCCGGCGCAAGCGCAGTCAAACGACCAAGTGGCCATGCCAGACTACCACTTTGCTGTAAATTTTGGACCAAAGAAGTAGCAAACACATCATACCAAGCCATACGGACACGTTGATGCAACTGCTCACGTATATCTCATGTAGGATACGACTCCAACAAAAAGTCGGCTTTGGTCATATAGGAAGTTGCCGTATCAATATCTCCTAGACGGAGCATTTTTTGTGCAGCGAGCAAATGACTTTCGATCCCTGTACCAATCACCAAATCCAGCTGCTGCTTGAGCTTGATTACTTGTGCTTGATCACCCAGGGTATACGCAGGGACCAAAGCATCGGTAATGATTTCTACTACTGTAGGGAATTGCGCATAAAGTGATGCATAAATGGCACTCGCTCACGTATAATCTCCTTGGGTCATATGTACTCTCGCTATCCAAAGATCAGGTACTCGAACTGATTTTTGTTGGCTTAGTTTGTAGTTCTTAGCTACCAAAAACCATGTATTTGCTTGTTCATATTGATCAAGATGTAAAGCTATTCTTCCCATAAATAGCATTGCATCATAGGTAATCTGCATATCTTTTTCTCCAGGCTGCACTACAGTGAGATCAGATAAATAACCAGAAGCAGCCTGAAAATCGCGTACATAAAACGCTGTCAATCCACGGTTAAATTGCACCCAATTCGTAGCTACAATATCAAATTGCTCAGCTTTCTTTCGTAATTCATGTGCTTGCGCATACGCTCACTGACCACGAGCAGCCCATGCTTGCAATCCGATACCATATGCTGCAAGCGGATCTAGTTTGACACTATCATTTGCCAACAAAGCACATTCTTCAAAACGTTGCTGTTCACAATAGAGTTGCGCTCTCAATGCCAAAAATAATGAAGTCAATATCTGATCGTCTGACTGTACACCACGCAAGATCGCTTGTGCACTATCAAGGTCTCACTTGGATCTCAACGTCAGTGCCTTATACACCATCTGCCACCAATCTGGTGCAGAGGCTATAGGTAGTTCATATGCATCTCCATACGCACGGTCTATATCTCACAACTTGAGCGTCGCTATGAGTCTTACAAATGGATCGATCGATTTGCTCTCCTCTATATTCGCAAGCGCAAAATAATCTCAACGCTGTCGGAGCTCTTGCTCCTCTTGCGCATCTTCAGAAAAAAAACGATACCAGCCCACGAGTACTGCGACCACTACTACTAGTCCCACTACTCGCGTCAATGGGGTATGTCCAAAATGTTTGTGCATAGTGCTTGCATAAATAAAACCAAGGAGATTTCACAAAAAGGATATACGTAAAAAATCATAGATTGCAATCACAAGCGTTTCTCCTAGTATGCCAGCATGCAAAAATATATCTCTCAACTCCTCAATAATCATTCTCCTCAGCAGACATTTTTGAAAAATACGTTTTGGCTGATGTTTTCTGATATTATAGCTAAAGGTGCGACGTTGCTCGTCTTGTTGTATATCGCATTTGTACTCTGACCAAAGGAGTTTGGTCTCTATAGTTTTGTGATGAGTTTCATTGGTACCCTTATTTTGCTTGTAGATTTTGGTCTCCTTCCGTTGACCATTAGGCAAAGCACCCAACATCCCGAGACTCAAACAGCTGCTATCCAAAAAAGCTGCCAGCTCAAAATATATCTTGCATGTGGAGCCACCGTGATCTTAGCGCTGTATGCGCTTATGTTTGGGGCAGCGCTCGTAGTGCTCTACTTGAGCATATTTTTTGGTGTATCTGTCATCAATAGCTATGCTGAATATATCAGAGCATTGCATCGCATTCATCAACACATGCAACGTGAAGCTCTCATCAAGATTCTCAATGGAGTATGTATGATCATATGTAGTGCCATAGTAGCACGAGCAATGCCGAGTATTCTTAGTTTTTTGTGGTGATTACTCTTGGCAAGTGGAATTCATCTCGGTGTATCACGACGATATACTAGGCAGCTTCTCGCGTCACCTCGGCAATTGTATACAATAACTTCACTCCTCAAACGAGGTAAACAAGCTTTCCCGATAGGGATTAGTAGCATCCTGATTGCTTTGTATATTAGTGCTGATCAAGTCATTCTTGGCCAACTTGGGCAATATACCGCTCTTGGAGAATATGCCTTTGCATACAAAATTACCTTGATTTACACGAGTCTCAGTGCTGCGTGTTTCCATGCACTCCTCCCCATCACGTCCCGTGGCATCACACCAGCGACGGCGAAGGCACGATATCTTCAAGGATGTAAGCGTATTCTGTGGCGGAATACGCCTGTGATTTTGTGTTGCATGTGCATGACATACTTACTCATTGCGTCTGGACGATCGGTATTGGGTGCCTATACGCCATCGTTGGCAGTACTCATTATCCTGCGAATCTATTGCCGACTCGAGCCACTCAGTAATCGATGATATACCTGTCTAATGAGTCTACAAAAAGATCATATCAACGTCTGGTGACTTGCTTGCACTGCCGTGATAAATGTAGGTTGCAATCTTTTGCTCATTCCTCATTATGGATACCGATCAGCAGCACGAACTACCGTTGGATCATATCTGCTGTACACACTCTTTTGTGCATTTTATTTGACCAGACCAACATGGAACACGTCGAAAGGATAGACTATACCAAATTTACTGATCAGCTTGATGTTTATCTGCATATCACCAGATACCGCTTAGCTACACAAGCAATTCAAGGGGGGCATATTCTTGATGTAGGATGTGGCTATGGATTTGGCACCAAGCAAATGGCAGCAGCACATCCTGACAAACAATTTGTCGCTCTTGATATAGATGCTCACGTGATCTCATATGCGAAGGCACACAATGCACTTCCCAATATCACCTACATGGTTATGTCTGCTACAGCACTCGATCTACCAGACAATACTTTTACTACGATTATTTCTGTAGAAAACATCGAACATATAGATGATGTCCAGGCGTACGCACATGAACTCGCTCGCGTCCTCATCCCTGGAGGCAATCTCTTTTTAACCACGCCAAATGACGACAGATTACCGCATAGAGTGCAAAGAATCTGTAATTCCACTATTATATACAATAGATTCCACGTCAAAGAGTACACACTCGGACAGCTCAATCACCTACGGGAATCCGCAGGTCTCGTTTGCCAAAAAAAACGCGGGTTGTATACCGCCCTTCTCCCTAGATCTCTCCGTCGACGACACGCACTTAGTCAGCGACGTCCTCTCACCAAACTCTTGGTGCATACGAGTCATCATAGTATAAGTAGTTATTTGTGCTTGTGGTATACCAAACCTATGTAGGCGCAGGCACATACGTCTCCAACAACGTAGCTATTGCTGCATCATATGTGTACGCCCCAGGAAATAGGTGTGTTGCAAACTCCGGTTTACAATATTTGAGATGCAGGTAGCACATTCCCGCTCGTTGCCAACGCAAATGACGACGTGCTAATTTTTCATAAGCAATATCTTTGTAAAACACGGTATGCTCCGTTTGCACATACCAACCAATATCTCCCACCAATCCTGAATATCTCATTGCTACCGGCAACAACATATATTTGTGCTCCAATGGATGTCGCTGCACATTGTATCCAGAAAACGTCATATAAGTGTTGGCTGGCATCTGCAAGATCTGTGCCTTGAGCACCTGTGGAGTATGCCAGGATGCTATGAAAAGATTGTCGTCATCAATCTTGACTACCGTTTGAAAACGTGCTTGCGCAAATGCTCGATTGTAATAATATACCAAACTATGGACCGAGTCTGCTGGTGTTTGTTGGTGTGCTACAGATCACACTTGTGCTACAGCAAATGGATAAATCAAAAAACGAATTTTGTCAGGATAACGCTGTTGCAAGGAAGTACAAATTTCAGGTGTACTATCCGTGGAAGCATTATCAATAAGCACGATCTCATCGCACAGCTCCAACCAACTCTCCACCACGACCTCCAAAAATATCGCGGAATTATGTAATCTAGCTATACCACTAATACCAGCTCTTTTGGAAGCTGCTATGAATGGAGCAATACGATACTCCTCATGCTGCTCTCCATTGATTGTTGGCAACAGATGCACTTCAGACATTTCCCTGCCTGTACACACAGCCAAGATACGATTGAACAACCAAGGGTGCGCTACACATCGATGCAAACATCGCCTTTTGCATGCAGTTATTCGAGATTTCATGTAGCTGACAGTGGCACATAAAACACCTGCGTCATGTACGTAGGATCTACATATACTCTTGGGTATGATTGCAAAATGGTATACAGTGGCAATTGTTGCAATCTTCGTGATTTCACTTGGTTGGTGGATAACATAATCACAAGTTCCTGGGTCACTCACGCATATCTCGCATGAAATAAGTTAGTCAGTTCAGTTGCATCAGGCGTATACAATATAGCTGACAAAACTGCAGGATCTCGTTCTGCATGAGGAAGTAATGTATACAGTGGAGCACCAAGTGAAATCACTCATGCTTGGGGGTACGATGTACGTACAAACTGCATCGCACGCACATCACCCTCTGTGAGTCCACTCCATCCATACGGAGCAAACCATTTGGTTGCTATAGCCAGCAATAGTGCACCTATCGCGATACGCATCATACGGGTATCAGCAAATGTCGGTGCATGCAGTATGGCCAAAAATCATGTAAAAATAATGATATATGAAGCAAACCTATATCAAGGGACTTGCTGTGCAATAAAGGGAGAAAAATAGCACACCAACAAAAGCACAAGCACACACAGTGTCACCAATGCCAAGACATCTTGCGTAGTACGCACTCACTTTTGCATCAACTGACGTAACGTCAAACTGGTGGAAACCACCAGCAAAGATACTACCATGATGCCTACCTGTTGCACAAAATCAGAGATACTTGGTACCACATATAGTGTCTTATCTGGTGCTATAGTTGCCCATGGTTGAGCATGTCCCAACCAGCCGGAAATCATGTACCAGACCGATGCAAAAAATTCTTGGTTGATCGGATACGAAAGCACGACTATGAGCAATAGTATGGCGACACTACGCAACCGCTGGATTCGACGATGACGCACAGATAGACCTGGTAATAACGCTGCAACTCACGTGACATACAACATGACGGTGCCCAAGGGAACATACCATGATCTATAGTGCATATATCCGTAGACGATAAGAATTCCTCGCGTCAACCACTTGTTGTTATACCACAAAGCGTGCAACAACAATACCAACAACAGCAGTGCACTGTTTTCGGGTAAATACATACTAAAACGTGTCAACAAATACGGAGACGTTCGTACTGCCCCCCCTATCAAACATGCTCGCCGTCGGTTTTTGGTGTGTTGTCCCGTACGCAAGATAAACAACATCCCAATGAGCCAAAACAACAGTGGCCCACCTCGGGCAAACACATCAATCAAGTGTAAGTCGGTCAACAAGACGACGATAGGTCCTTGGAGATGATGCAATGACGTGTACATAATTTCACTGGGCACCAGCGCATCGCGCACCATACGACTCACCGTATGTGTTTCTGTATATTGCGCAGCCACTGCATAGTGATAAAATGGATCGTATGCGGGAAAATATGCACCAATTCTTTGGATATTTGCCCATTGCCCCAACCAAAAGAAGAGACTAAGCATCGCTACAATTCCTGTCCAGGTCACACGTCTTAGCATGTACACGAAAGGCAAATAAAAATACTATCTATGATGCAATAAGATCTGCATATATACGATGGTAACGCGCCACCAATACCGACCAATCATACTGCATGATGTTTGCTGGCTGACGATGAGGAATGCGTTGCAGAGTTGCAAACGGTATGTGGTGGTCGTATATCTGTATATGACTTGGAAACTCCTGTGCAAGAGTAATATGTGCATCAATCTTTGAACAAAGTATGGGCACTCCTGCTGCCAAGTACTCCAATATCTTCAACGGAAAACTCTGTCTAAATACAAAAATGTCAGGCAAATGACATCGTCCTCGATCGAAAACATGCATATATGGCATCAATGTATGCTGTGGTTGTTTGCCGAGCAAACGGACATGTTTCTGAAGATGATGTGTTGCTACTACCTGTTCCAATTCCTGCACACCGTCTCCATCACCAATAAGTACAAACACTACTTTACTTCATATGAGTGTCTGTTGCTGCTGCACAAAAAAATCTTCCATCTTCCTCATACGAGAAATCGTACCTATATAGCCGATCACCAATCGATCAGGAGGAATAGCCAATTCTTCCTTGATATGAGAGACCGTAGCGTCATCTCTTGCTTGTTGCCAAAAAGCCACATCAACACCCGTAGGAATACACGACACAGGTATAGTCTTCGGGAGATGATATGTTTGCTGATATCGATCAGCAAGTCACTGCGTAATATATACTATCTGGTCTATCATACGTACGAGTAGGTATTCTACTCCGTGCATTATTCCTACAAACATACGCTTCCAATGACGCACATGGTTGTTTGCTAGACTCATGCGTATCCATGGACTTCTGACATCATATATAATCTTGACGCGCCTACTGATCAACCACTTGTACATTACCGCTGCCAACAGTGAAGAATGTGGGTACAAACAATGTACCACATCTATGGGGTGAATATGTCCAATACGACGAAGTGTGACAAATGCCCTTCGCGCAAAACGAAGATTATCCAAAATGACATTGTAGGAAGTATGCATTGCATATATCTGCATCATTTGAGCAATCTTGGTTGTACGTGGAGAAGGGAGCACTTGCCCACATATTACCGCGTATCTGTCTTGATGAGTTTGAGGATACTGCGCAAGTAATCATGTCAAAAATGTAGACAAAGCGAGATGCCCTCCGATTTCCGTATTTTGTATAAGTACCACGTGCATCCGAATATATTATGAATGAAATGATCTACAAACTCGCAGCAATCCAAGGGTTGCAATACTCGTCACCACGACACCACTCCAGCCCAAACCAGTAGCATAGGCAAGTGG
>CAYUST010000004.1:5872-10796 GCA_964447535.1 uncultured Candidatus Peribacteria bacterium | reverse complement strand
CTATTTCTAGCGATTACATCTCCGATGATTCCTAGAGAAATGAAGTTCATACCAATCATAATCAAAACGCTTGCTATAATCAAAGACTGTATTTTTCCACTGCCCTCTCCTAGTACCCGATATCGTCGAAGAAATCTCAGGACACCAGCCAGTCCAATCAACAAAAACGGAATACTTGCCAACAAAAAAATTCTAAATGGCGCATACATCGTATATACTCTCAAAATACTCACTGCTGACTTTTGTATATGCACCCAAATGTTTTTGAATAACCTAGAAGGACGTGTAGGTGCGTTGGTTGTGATGGGGACTCGAACGATCGCTAAGCCCTTTTGATACGCTTGCAAAATAGTGTCTATCACGTAGCTGAATCTCACGGTCACATTGAGCATTTCAAGTGCTTCTTTGTTGTACGCACGAAATCAACTCACTGCATCAGGCATATAGACTCACGTGAAAAATTGCATCACCATATTACCAAAACGCTGGAGAATTTTTTTGTACCAACGAAAATGAGCAACATGCCCAGGTCTTCTATCTCCTATGGCAATATCCGCTTGCCCTGCTACCAAAGGCGCTACCAGATCTGCGATATATGAACCAGGATATTGATTGTCTGCATCAGTATTCACCAAAATATCTGCTCACTGCTGGAGTGCAAATACCATACCAGCACGAAAGGCGTCTCAGAGACCTCTATTGGCAGCAAAGCTAAGCACATGCGTCACTCACAAATTTTTAGCAACCTGTACCGTAGCGTCCGTGCTTCCATCATCTATAACCAGCGTCTCTATGTGGGTAATGCCAGGTAGAGATTTGGGTAGTTCAGCCAAAACACTAGGCAAGGTGCCTTCCTCATTTTTGCAGGGAATTTGGATAAGTAATTTCATGTGACAAACAAACAAAAAACTAGAGATGATGAGAGTGATGCAACGTGCGACGTCGTAATACGAGATAACTAATCAACACCACTCCTGTCACACAGCTAATTATACTCCGCCAGTGTAATGGCACTCCTAGTAAATTTGCCCACAGTACCACCAATGGCAATACACATAACGAAAGTCCTATACTCCACACAAAGATTTCACTAGCAGAAAGCGTATTATGCGCAAATGCTATTTGTGTCACTCGATAGCCAGGCAAATACCCAACTACTATTGCTCACAATAGCGCACGCAATCGGACACTCATAGTGTCTTGCCATGCTCACCAAAACAATAAACTCACGACCACTAGTGCCATGATACTCACTCCTAGTTGCGTTGCCTTTGGCATGATCAGTGAAGTGAAAATATAAATAGCAACACACATACTGATAGAAAATTTCAGTAGCGTACATAAGCTAGTAATTCTATAGGCATTTCCTCAACATATACAACCTTACTTATTGGGGAGACAACTTCCACCGGCTCCACTGTGCAGTTTGCTTGAGAGGGACAAAACATGCACCAGCAAGATCTGTAGGTGGTTGCTTACTCCCTTGTCGCACATACACGGGTCTGTCTGCTATCCAAGGAAATGTGTGCAATACGTTGGTGCATTTTGTTGCAGCAGATACTGATAGCCACTGCGTTGTTCGTCCCTCATCTAGTGTGCCTCGTTGTTGGTGATCAAATAATCCGGGGGCTATGACCTCACGGTCCATTCGTCATTTGATCCAAGGACTATACCAAATACCTGATACGATAACTACTGCATTGGGTTCTAACACATGCTCCTGTGCACGAATAAAGGCAAACTCATCGGTAGTGATGATAGGAAAATATACACGAGGTACTCGATAACTAAACACACTGACGTGGAGTATGCAAAATATCGTAACTGCCCATTTCCCTCGTTTGCTAGGCTCTACCCACCGCTGTGCAAGTGCATATACTGCTCACAGCAAAAGCAGTAGCGACATCATGCCTATCATCCTCTGGAAAAACAGTAACTGTGCTCCTACCCACAAAAAAACAATACTCGTAATCACCACCAAAAACATATCTTTGCGTTGGCGGAGTAACAGTCGATATCATCGTATTCAAACAATGATCACATGCCATGCTACTTGCACATATTCACGAAGAGTAAAAAACACCCCTCATCTCAAAGGATCATCCTGCAAAGAAATAGTACCAATGGCATCTACAAAATACGTCCATACGCGAACAACTAGGGGTTGCCACAAGGCAACTCATCATGGTATAGCTAGGAGAATACCCAAACACACTACCCCACCCAATACACGCGCTGTATGCTTTTGCTTCTGTCGATACAGTACACCTATCCATATTGCTACTGCCAACAAAAAGACGACACCGCTCGATCTATGAGTCAACAACAATGCCGGCACTACAAGCCACAATACTTGCCACTGCTTTTCAAGCACCAACCACGTAGCCAAACAAAAAATAAATAAGCCAAGCACCTGTTTCCAATATGATCGCCAAAATAGTTCATATTGTACAAATGAGGTAACTACCAAAAAAGTAGCGAGTAATCATGCCAACACTCCCCACCTACGGCCCAACAGATACATACCTCCTACCGACACACTACTGATTATTACTCGTCCTCGCGTCAATATATGATCTGACCATCCACCTATCATAGGTAGCCACAAGGTAGTCCAAAGTCACAGTCGTGGCTCATACATGCGCTGGATTCGCATGGGTAATTCCGTCAGAGACCACTCATTACCCATAGCCAAGTAGCTAGTAAACATAGCCTTGTAGAGTCCCGGATCATATCCTAGTGGAATATCGCTTCGCCAAAACGGAAACGATCTACTTACCAAAAAAATAAGGGTGATAATTACTCCTCCCACAAGAACTCTTGGATGTTGTGTACGCCAATAACGCATGAGTTTATTTGGGTAAAGTGTCTTTTTTAGCGCGCGCTCTGACCGATCGTTGCATATCCTGCTCTACACACTCGTGGAGGTCTGCTATCGACAACATGTTTTCTTTGCAAGCGCGCGCTATAGCAAACCTATCTATCTGGGTATACTCATCGAGCACTCACTGTTTCTCCAAGACCATCTGCAAGACTCCTTCATTGGTAATCTTGTATACGGGCGTCACCGAAAAGGTCAATTCAAACTGCTCTCCACTCATGACGCGGATATCATGGCGACGTGCATAGGTCAAGAAGCTCGCCTTGAGCGCATCGTTTTCTTTTTCGAGTTCACGGATCTGTGCTTGGTTGGACGCATAGGTATCCACCAGCGCTTGGAGTGTACTCAAGGGCACGTCCTCCTCTACTACCTCTTCACTATACAAATGTTTCCACAACGGACAGATATGACGAAACTTACATCGCGTGCACAACGGACTTTTGATCGGAGCGAACGGCGCTTGATCTCCCATCTGATAGTTGAATCTCGCTTGATCTATCACCTGATGCAATGCCACATATTTATTTTTGACTTCCGTGATGAGCTCAGGCGTGATCTCCCACGTATCGACCAAGTCAAAGTGCATATAAAAAATATTGGCTTCGATGCGTTTTGCCATACCAGGATATTTCTGCAAGACGCCATGCGCATAGATGGTCATCTGCTCACGGTACTCTGCTCTTTGGCTGTCAGAAAAAGATTTCCCTGTTTTGTAATCGTTGATCACGAAGGTGTCTCCATGTTTATTGAGTCTATCGATATATCCTTTCCATATGTACTGCCCTGCATCATCTAGGGGAAACATAAGTTGGAGCTCATTGCCCACCACCGTCACGTGATCAAAAGGCGCGTAGCGGTTTCGGTACATCGTCAGATATGCCTTGCCTCTATTGAGGTAACTCTCCTTGTCATATCCTTCCATCATCTCTTCATTTCGGCCGTCTTCGATACGTGGGACGAAATTAGCAATCATGTCTTCCAACGTTGGTTTGGCGTAGACATTGAGCTTATTATAAAAAAATTCCATCGTTTTGTGGATACTATTTCCCAAGAGCTGATCTGGTGACTCAGGCTCATACGCTACTTTTACTTTATCCACATACTGATAACGATACTTGCGTGGACAAGACAGATAGACCTGCATTTGAGAATAGGAATACGTCGCCATACCAAAAAAGAGCAAATGAATGCTCTCTTTGTAGTTGAATGAGGATGAAAATCAAATGAAGAATCCTACTGCAAGATATATGCCAACGCATCCAATGCTTCTTTCTCTTCGTACAAGCCAGGCAGTTTGATGTACTTGCCGGTTTGTTTATTGAGGAAGATATACGTCGGGAGTGATTTGAGACCAAAGCGTGTTTTCGATTCTTTGACAGCTTTTTGGAGAGCAAGACGAGAAGAAAGTCCTTGCATACATTCCTGCATACCATGGATACCGAGTACATTTGCATCCGCCACAAGTTCTGATGCATCTGTCGTATATTGTTCGTATTGCATGGTATGGAAGGCGAAGTATTGTTTGGTTGATCCAAGATTGCGCGCACACATCGTTGCTACATGAGGTAATGCGGTTGCATCATCACTTCTGGGTGGCATAGGGGCAAATGCATACTGCACTTGTGCAGGATATGCTGCCTGATAGGTCAGCACCGCTCCCTCATCGTATGCTTGCTTACAATACTTTGCATCATAATGACAGAACTCGATGATGAGCACTCTTGCATCTGTAGCTCCTTTGGTAGGGAGGTCTTGTATGACAGTTGCAAGTTCTGTTTTCGTCAACTCTCCTTGCGAAAATTCTTCATCTAATTGAGGAATACGTACCTCATCTATACGAGGAGTTTTGGGTGCGCCACGAAGGCTCGTTGCAACATCTTGCAACGTATAGGTAATACGCCCCCACAACGGACGTAAGGGATCTGTGAATTGCACCTCTTGGTTTTGTGCATACCATTTCCAAATACCAAAGACAATAAGTGCTGAAAATACGAAGGCGACGAGTGGTCTCAAGATACGCATGTGTGGTTGCTACACAATAAA
>CAYUST010000004.1:3387-5772 GCA_964447535.1 uncultured Candidatus Peribacteria bacterium | reverse complement strand
AAACGCTGATAGATTTTACCTGCAGTGAGTTCTCACCGTTGCGATAATCTCGGACGTCTCACCTGAATAGAAATCACATAACGCGTATCTTTGGCAGTAAGAATACCCATGAACGAACCATTCGTCCATCATGCTCCTTGTTGGTACTCTCCTTTGTACGCAATTTGCGCAGTCCCTGTTTTGCCTCACAACGAAAACCCCGGCAATTTTATTTTGACGTGTCCATTATCTATGACGCTTTGGAGTGCTTCTTTCATACGTTCAGCTGTTTCTGCGGTGAATACTCTCATAGTTTTTTTGGTAGCCAATTGTTGTATCGTCTGTTTGTGGGGATCGTATAAAGCCGACACCAATGTAGGTTGTATATGTCGTCCTCCATTCACGAGCGTCGCATACCCTACTGCCATTTGCAACGGGGTGACCAACATACCTTGTCCAAACGCATTATTGAAAAATCTCGCCAACGAAATCGAGTTGAAATCAGGCAACGTTCCTTCTTCTTCTCAGGCTAGTTCGACGGTCGTCAGTTTACCAAATCATAATCTATCGAGATAGGTATAGAACACATACTTATTTATGGCCTGCGCGATCCTTACCATCCCTACGTTGCACGAAAACTCCAACGCATGCAAATAGGTGTGCGTCCCCGTACATTTCTTATCAATATTTTTGATCACGAATGGATCAATTTGAATAAATCATTTATCTTCATAGTAATCATACATACTAATCGCATCACTATCGATACCAATGCCGAGCGTAAATGCCTTGAAGACCGAACCTGGCTCATACGGATATCAAATATTTTTATCAATAAATACTTGCGGACCAATACCGTTTTCGAACACATATTTTTGGTGTCCGGTGAGTCCTCTCTCATCGGTCTTGGCTTGAATGAGTTGCTCTCACGAAAGATAGTAGAGGGGAATATCAATGAACGTCAAATTATCAATTAAGTAATGTTGATCATACGACAACGGTTTGAGCGTATACGCATCAGAAGGATCATTGGGATCAAAGGTGGGATAGTTGATCAACGCAGTAATCTTGCCTGTCTCAGGCTCTAGGATCGTGATCGCTACTGAGTCTGCATTGAACTCTTGCATGAAACGTTTGGCAATTTCTTCGCCCTCTCTTTGAATCACCGGATCGATCGTCAAATAGACATCTGCGCCATCCTGCGGTTGCTCGATCTCAAATGAGTTTGCACCGACCTGGCCAATCCATGGCGTTGCGAGACCAATAATTTTACCATCTCTACCTCTCAACTGTTTGTCAAAGTATGCTTCTACCCCATAGTGCGCTTTATTTTCGTTGTCCATATAGCCCAAGATGTTGGACATAAACTCACCATACGGATAGTATCTTGTCCAGTACTCCTCGAGTCACAATCCATGGAGCAAAGGTACTCCTCTCACCGCTTCTTGGAAATATGCTTTCTTGGTTTCTCTAATCATCTCCGCAATCTTGGCATTCATATGGGACAATAATTTCACATACCTAATCTCTTGGGGTGAACGCAATGCTTTGAGATAATCGATATCAAAAATCTGCCCGTACTCCAGCAACGTTTGTTGTAAATCCCTGAGTTGCTGTTGGCTACCACCGCCTGCAGCATCGGGACGCACATACACATAGTAGGTATTTTCTATCAGCAAAAAGGGGAAGCGTTTCGTATCTGCCAACTCCTCCAACAATTCTTTTTCTTCAAAAAATCACAAATAATTTTTGTCTTTGAGTCCTTGCTTGATCACCTCATCCAATCTCTGTGCAATCAACATATAGGCTCCTGACTGGGTGAATCCAGAGAGCGCTTCTGCCACTCTGAGTTCCCAAGCAGCATCATCGATATAGAATTGGTTACCTCCTGATTCGATAAACACTCACTGCTTCTGTGGCAACAATTGTGTACGCGAAAACTCCTGTATATTCTCCGCACACTGGCGTATAGTAGGTTGTTGTAGTCCATAAATTTCACAAAAGTGCTTATACAAAATAGGCGTCAACACAGAGATAAGTTTGGGCTTATCATTAACGAACTTGGGATCCACATACAAATTGAAAAACGGCACATTCTCCGTCAACTGCAAATGCTTACCAGATCTATCCGTGACAAATATTTGTCCTCTCTTGGCTCTCAACTCAGATTTGGTATAATGCTGATTTACCAACAGATCTCTATAATAATCTCCCTGCACCACCTCCAAATAAAATAGTCTCAATACGATGATCAAAAAACAACCCGTGAAAAACAACAAAAGATGTCCTTCTTTGGTTTTGAAGAATTTGCGCAATTGGACAGAAAATATACTTACATACAGTGAATTGAGCGCGGAATATCGTTGCATACGGTGAATTATAGGAGTTTTGAGCAGAAAATCTAGC
>CAYUST010000004.1:0-3287 GCA_964447535.1 uncultured Candidatus Peribacteria bacterium | reverse complement strand
CGCGGAATATCGTTGCATACGGTGAATTATAGGAGTTTTGAGCAGAAAATCTAGCAATGATTGACTAATCCCCCGGCTCGTTACGCTCGCCACCCCCTTTCAGAAAGGGGGTGCCCCGAAGGGGCGGGGGATTTCCTATCTCCCAATCAGTCTCCCGAGATCAATCTTTTCAAACTCTTCGAGTTGATCTACGAATCCTTGATCATGGCAGACCATGATGATAGCACCCTTGTAGGCGTTGAGTGCTTGTGCAATCACGGGCAGATGACGGAAGTTGATATGATTGGTCGGCTCGTCCAGGATAAGGACATGTGGTTTCTGCAAGACAAATCTTGCATAGCACAACAACCCTTTTTGTCCTTCAGACAACGACCCGATAGGATTTTTCAACAAGTCTGATGACAACAAAAATTGTGCAGCAGCTCTAAACACGTCTTCATCTGTAGCCTCATTCGTCACCTCATGCAGCGCATCCCACACGGTCATCTGCATATCTAGTGCATTGAAGTCTTGAGAATAATAGCCTACGCGTACGCCTGGTGCAATGATTGCATCATCGTCTTCAGGATGAAATAATCTTTTGAGCAAGGTCGTTTTCCCAATCCCATTGGGGCCTTCGAGCATATATCTTTCGCCTTTTTTGATAGCCAGTGAGAAGGGTTTGTGGATCAGATTGTGCTCTTCATCCATCAAGCCAATATTTTTGATCGTCAACAATGCATCGAGCAAGACCTCAAAATCAATATGAAACGCCTTGATCGTTTTGTCCTCTTTTCTGACGACTACTTTATTTTCTTCTGCCTCCTCGACCTCATCTCTCATCTTGCTCGCCAACTTTCTCATCTTACCTCCCTTCTGGGCAAAGAAGTTTATTTTTTCTTTGGCATCCAATATTCTACGCTCTTCTCTGGCATTGAGTGCTTTATCTTTCTCCACTTGCTTGGCAATTTGCTCCACGGCATCATGATAATCTCCTCGATACTGCTCTACCTGATGGGTCATCACGTTCACATACAAGACGCCATCCGTAAACATATTGAGAAACTCCGCATCATGCGAAATCACCACCACCGTCTTCTCATAGGTCAACAAAAATCACAACAAATTCCCGATTCACGTCGCGTCCAGGTTGTTGGTTGGCTCATCGAGCAAGAGAATATCCGGTTCTTGGATAATAGCTTGCGCCAGCAACAATCTCGCCTGCTGTCCACCTGACAGTTGCTTGATTTTTTTATCTACCGGCACCTTGAGATCTACCTCTTTCATCACGCGCTCGATCTTTTGATCCATCTTGTAGTCCTTCTCAGGAAACGCCGTAGCGAAATATTCTTTGACGGTCATCTCATACTGCTCTCTCGGGATGACCTGTTTGGCAATCGCTATCGTCTTGCCTTTCTCGATATGGATTTTCCCCTCCTGTGGCTTGATATCTCCGGTGATCATCTTGAAGATCGTGGACTTCCCCGCACCATTTTGTCCCATGATCGTGATCTTGGTATGTTCACGAATACTAAAATTTGCCTCTTTGAGGATAATCTTTTTTTCACCAAACTTGAACGATACGTCATCAAATCTCAAGATAACGGTATTTGCATTTCACGCCATACGACACCTATTCACACGATAAAATTGAGCTTACTATAGGGAAAAGAGGAGAAAATGAAAGATGAAAAGGTGGTGGAATTCTTCACTGCCGTCATTGCGATAGCTCCTTGTCACCCCGTCATTGCGAGGCCCCTGAACGAAGTGAATGGGGACGTGGCAATCCATATACCTTTCCCATAACAAAAAAAGGCCCCCAGTAGAGACTTACCTCTAGCAGGGCCCTTTTCATACTGTACTTTCAGTATAAGCAAATTGCTCCCAAATGCAAGTTGGAGAGCAGTTTTTACCGGCGCCGGTAAAAAAGCTACAAATTATTCTGTAGTTATTCTTAGGAATCGGAAAAAATCTTTCTACAGTGTTGTGAACTTTATTCATCCTCACCAACGTATGGAACAACACATGATGTATCGTATGCTCCAAGACTTTGAATCAGTCAGGCACACCACCGCTGACGATATCGAGTTTTGGCTGGCAAGAGAGCTTCAACCACTCCTCGGGTATACACAACGGAGAAACTTTCTCGATGTAATTACAAAAGCAATAGAATCGTGTAATGCCAGTAAGAACCTAGCTTCTGATCATTTTGCTGACGTCAGCAAATTGATAGATACGGCTAAGGGAGCCAGAAGACAAGTCACAGACATTATGCTCACCAGATACGCCTGCTATCTCATTGCTCAAAATGGTGATCCTCGTAAATCAGAAATAGCTTTTGCGCAGACCTATTTTGCCACACAAACCAGAAAATTTGAAGTTCTGCAAGAAAAAATAGCTCTCTACGAAAGAATACTCGCTCGCAAAAAACTCAGCGAAACAGAGAACGAACTCTCCAAAGTTATTTTCGAACAAACACGTAGTGACAAAAACTTTGCGCTCATTCGTAGCAAATGAGACGCTGCCCTCTTCGGTAGATCCACACAAGCTATGAAAACCAAACGAGGCATCAAACAAACACAACCGCTTGCTGACTTCATGCCCACTATCCTCCTCAAAGCCAAAGATCTCACGACCGAAATCACCATCTACAATACCAAACACCACAACCTCAAAACAGAGTCTCGCATCTCCAAAGAGCACATCATCAACAACCGCACCGTCAGAGAAACACTCATCGAAAGAGGCATCGTCCCCGAAGAAGTCATCCCAGAGCCTGACATCAAAAAAATCAGTAAACAACTCTCCAAAGAATCTACCACCACGCTCAAGAGCAAGAAGTTGTGAAAGAGAAAGTAGCTACAGTTTTGGATTACATTTGCATCTACGCCTATTATCTGTATACACTACGTGTTCGCATCGAGAAACGAGGGCAAAAAGAGCTCTCATTCTTACAACTAAGGCTAGCCTCTCCGGTTAGTCTTTTTGTTTCTCCAAGAACCTATTCTCCCCTATGTTTCTCCTCCCAAACCGCTACACTCACTCTATAGCTTTTTTCTCATCCTCCACCTCCTATGAGCCACTCACGAAAAATCATCGCCACCTTTGTCGTCCTGCTCCTGCTCGTCACCCTCTGGGGCGTGATCAATTTCTTTTTGGCGGTGCCGTCGGATAGTCCCGTCGTCGTTTGCACAGATGATGCCAAACTTTGCCTCGATGGCTCTGCCGTAGGCCGCACCTGACCCAACTGTGAGTTCGCTCCGTGTCCAGGCGAGTAAAGACGATGAGCACTCCTTACTCCTCTGCTC
>CAYUST010000003.1:92200-98904 GCA_964447535.1 uncultured Candidatus Peribacteria bacterium | reverse complement strand
GTATCTTCAACTCTACCGTCACCGCCTGTCCCGCGGTAATACCAAGGGGTTTACGAACGTCTGCTTTGATAGGAAGGAGATACGAATCAGCTTTCTTGTCGGGGAAAATACTTGTTGTTCGTTTGATATAGCCTATGCGGGCTTCGACACGGACAGATCATCGACCTCTTTTGGGGAGAGAGGAGAGGAGGCTTTTTATTTCATCAGCTGTTTGTTTGGGTAACGTGACGAAGTGCCAGGAACCTGGTTTTTCGTTGTTCGATCGGAGTCGGACGGTGGAGGTGAAGGTAAGATGGGACATAAACAAGAATTAAGATGTAAGAGTTAAGATTTTAGAATCCAGATTCTATGTTCCAGAAGCTACTTATTCTTCAATTGTTTCTTGCTTTCTTCGTCGATGAGCTTCGTGGAGAAGAGTGCTTCAAATACTTGATGATATTTATTTCTCAGCTGTGGAGTGATCGTAGGGAGTGAGAGTGCTATTTGTTGGGCAAGCATATCGGGATATTCTCCAATAAATCCATGTCTCCTGACGAGGCGAGTATTATTTACTCCGATAGTTCTGCACAGGGCTTGTCTATCTGTATGCGATGCGTTGGCAAAAATTGTAAAAAACTTTGGATCTGTTTCAAGATAAGCGTTGAGACAAATCCATAAATCCTCGCCTATAGCAGGTGTGTAATCATGTAAAATATAACGCAAATAGTTGCTATGCATTTTGAGTTGTTCAAAACCTACTGGTTTCCAGTACTGAAGAAACCAAGTGTAGTCTAGTGAGAGGCGATACGTATAACCTAGTTTTGCAAGATATTTATTGAATTTATGTGCATAGAGGGCATAGGTTTCACGATCCAAAAGACGATCAAAAAAGGTGGTATCAAACTCTTTGTTATGTGTTTGATCTAGGTACTGAAATTTAAAGAGATCAATAAATTCTTGGTGAAGCGGAGGGACAATGCAAATGGGATCAGGTTCGAGAAGTTTGTCTATGATGCGTTTGAGTGTGCCTTGGTGATTGGTATCAGACCATTTGATAAGTTTTGCACGAGGATTATTTTTGAGAGATCTGTAGACTGAGTTGATGTTGAAGTAGGGATCTTCACAGAGTTCATCAATACTTGGTATGATGCCATCGATAACATATGTTCCTTTCCCATACGTATCACTTACAATCAACGTTTTGTTGACTGGTACTTTACTCAATTCAGTTACTTGATAGAGGCGTACGACTACTTTACTCGTTTTGAAACGATAGGCAATACAGGTGATATGTTCGAGATCATTACTTAGTAAATTTAGTTTTGCATTGACACTGATAAATCTCTCAGGACGTCTGAGATCTATGGGATCATGTTCATTTCTTTCACGTTTGCCTATCTGGAGTAGTTCAATCTCAGGAATTTCTTCCGTGATTTCGATATCTTGCATATGAATGTGACCATCTACGTGTTCATCTAGGAGTGTCTCATCCTGACGTTTTTTCCTCTTCCCCAAGAACCATTGATTATATAATGATTGGTAATCACAAGGAAACGAAGGATTTTGCATATTGCGAAGTACGTTGAGCACATCTGCATATTGTATGCTTGATCATCTAGTATCATCAATTTCTTGTTCTTGAACCCCTTGATTGGCGGGTGTAGGGGTGAAAAAACCATGCAAGGAGTACTGTTTACCTGCATAATCTATATTTCATGCCGTAAGAATTGCTTCAGCTAATTCGAGTTCTTCTTGATGTGTGACGAGGAGTTGTGATAGCGATTCGTTGGTAGGATTATGTACTGCATGATGTGATTGTTGTTTGAAAGTGTCGTTCAAAGTACCAAGAAGAGACTGCTTATGTTGCTGGAGTATTTGTTGTTTGTTAGTAGTAGTTTGGAGTGCTTTGCTCAAGAGCATCTGACCAACATGCGCAAAAAAACTATGTAATGAACGAAGGACAAGTCTTTGTATTTTTTTCTTGGCCGATCATTCTTGTACAGACAAGAGGAGGAGTTCTTTATTTTTTTCTACACATACAAGCAATGCCTCCTGATACGAGCGATAGGAGATGTGTTTGCTGAGAACGAGATGTTCCAGAGATGATGGTGTATTCATAAACGCACTATATATAAACATATGTATTTGTCAACACTTTGCGTGGCTGATCTGCAAATACTCTTGAAAAATTTTATATTTTTACTAAAATAGCACCAAACACAAGTATGTGCTATTTACTTCTTAACTGCAACCCATGCAATCTCAGAATTATACGACCAAAGCAGGTGAGGCACTGCAAAATGCCCAAGAAAAAGCCACACAAGGATCACACGCACAAGTGGAACCCCTGCATCTGCTCTGAGCAATGCTCGAGCAAAAAGATGGTTTTGTGCCCATGTTGATCAATCGTTTAGTAGATAACAAAAAATGATTCGCCCTTGATCTGGAGGTGCTCCGAGACAAACATAGCAAACTTGCTGGTTCATATCAACTGACTATTTCGCAAGAACTCCAACAAGCGGTCGTCGCTGCAGGACGTTTTGCCACTCAAATGGGGGATAGTTATGTGAGCACTGAACATCTATTTTTGTGAATTATTTCCCATCCGGGAGAACTTTCATCGTTGTTTGATCGTTATGGTATTACCGTATCGCTTGCTCAAGAAATGATTAGTTCTCTGAGAAAAGGAAAATCTATCACCTCACCTGATCCAGAAAGCACATTTGATGCATTAGCAAAATATGGTAAAGATATTACAGCACTCGCAGCTGAATGAAAACTGGACCCAATTATATGAAGAGAGGAAGAGATGAGGCGTACTATGCAAATCTTGTCTCGTCGTACCAAAAATAATCCTGTTCTCATAGGTGATCCAGGAGTCGGGAAAACAGCAATTGTCGAATGATTGGCACAGCTCATCATCGCGTGAACTGTACCAGACATACTTCTCGACAAACAAATCATCGAGCTCGATCTCGGTGCTATGATGGCAGGAGCAAAATATAGAGGAGAGTTTGAAGAGCGTCTCAAAGCAGTGTTGCATGAACTCGAGCAGGCAGAGGGGCGCGTCATCCTGTTCGTGGATGAGGTGCATATGATAGTTGGTGCTGGCAAAGCGGAAGGTGCGATCGATATGGGAAACATGATTAAACCAGCACTTGCCCGTGGACAAATCCGTGTGATCGGTGCAACAACCATCAATGAATATCGTCAATATATTGAGAAAGATCCTGCACTCGAACGTAGATTCCAGCCCGTCATGGTGAGTGAACCGTCACAAGAAGATACGCTTGCGATTATGAGAGGGATCAAAGATCGTTATGAAACTCATCATGGAGTGAAAATTGTAGATGATGCGGTGATCGCTGCGGTACAACTCAGTACCAAATATATTGTAGATCGCAAGTTGCCAGACAAAGCTATAGATTTGCTCGATGAAGCAGCAGCGCGTGTCAAAATGGGCATCAGTTCTGCTCCTGAGACAGTCGTTCTATTAGATAAACAAATTCGTACACGTGAGGTAGAAAAACAGGCTCTCGCAATGGAGAAAAAAACGAAAAAAACTTCAGAAAGAATCGAAGCGATAGAAAAAGAGTTGGTCGATTTGAAAGACCAATTACTGGTAGCAAAATCGGCTTGGGAGCATGATAGAAATCTGTTGACGAAAGCCAAAGAGATCAAACGTGACATCCAACAACTCGAGCACGAAGCAACTCGTGCTGAGCAACTCACGGACTACAACAAGGTGGCTGAAATTCGTCATGCCAAAATTCCTGCTTTGCAAAAGGAAGCAGAGCAGTTGGAAAGTGAACTCGATGAAGCAAAGCAAAGCGGAACATTGGTAGTCAAAGATCGTGTAGATGCAGAAGATGTTGCAGCAATAGTCAGTAAATGGACGGGTATTCCGGTTAGTAAATTGGTAGAATCAGAAATGGAAAAATTATTGCATCTCGAAGCACTCCTGCATGAACGTGTCATCGGACAAGAGAAAGCAATCTCTGCAGTAGCTCAAGCTATTAGACGCGCGAGAGCAGGACTCCAAGATGCAAATCGTCCCATTGGTAGTTTTTTGTTTTTGTGACCAACTGGTGTAGGTAAAACAGAGCTCGCCAAAGCACTCGCACAAATCATGTTCAATGATGAAAAGGCAATGATTCGTATCGATATGTCAGAGTATGGTGAGAGACATAGTGTAGCTAGATTGATTGGTTCGCCTCCAGGCTATGTATGACATGACGAAGGCGGCCAATTGACGGAAGCCCTCAGAAGAAGACCCTATACGATACTCTTGTTCGATGAAGTAGAGAAGGCGCATCCTGAGGTGTTCCATGTGTTCTTACAACTTTTGGATGAAGGACATATCACGGACAGCAAGGGCAGGACGGTTTCTGCAAAAAATGCAATCGTCATCATGACCTCAAATATCTGAGCAGAACATATTTTGGATTACCTCAAATCTCATCCAGAGGGAGATATAGATACCGCCCTCGAACAACGTCTCCAAACAGAACTTGCACACCATTTCAAACCAGAATTGCTCAATAGACTCGATGATATTATTATCTTCCATGGTCTCAACCAACAGATGTTGTCGCAAATTATCACTATCCAACTAACGCGTATTGCTCAGATGCTCAAACAACAACATGATATTTCCCTCACACTTACACCAGCAGCTATAGATTTCCTCGCGCGTGTGTGACGAGATCCTATCTACGGTGCAAGACCTCTCAAAAGAGCGCTTCAGCGTTATGTTATAGATATGCTTGCTTTGGAGTTGCTTTCGGGTAGAGTTCAGTCAGGACAGCAACTGGTGATCCAACCTAGCGCAACAGGTCATACATTGGAGATCACGTCCTAGTTTTGTTCTTTCGCCTCCCTATGAATAACTACGCTTTCATCGATAATGAAAATGTGAATATCTCTGTCCAAAAACAGGGGTGGAAAATAGATCGAGGCAAGTTGATAGCATGGCTACGTGAAGAGCATGGCGTGACCAAGGCATATATGTTTATGGGGTATCTCAAGACCTATGAACCGATGTATGCGTTCTTTCGTCAGTTGGGCTATGAGTTGATCTTCAAACCGGTCACGGTACGTGGGGGAACCACCAAAGGAAATATCGATGCCGAACTCGTTTTGCAGTCCATGATAGATCTCCCCAACTATGATCAAGCGATCTTACTCACGGGTGATGGGGACTTCGTGTGTTTAGTTAGATATTTATATGAACAGAAAAAATTGGGTGCACTTATCGTTCCCAATCAACGTAGATATGCTGGCGCACTCAATGATGCGGCCAAAGAAAAATTACTCAGCCTCAGTCCCTGCAAAAAGAAACTTGCCTATCGCCCACCGAGCAAAGCAAAATCAGAAGTAGCACCTTGAAGTGCAATACCTGATCTGGCAGCTATTTCTGGGCAGAGTGGAGCAAGCTTGGATGCTTCGGATGCCTTCTATATGTAGAAGTAGTTCCTTATACGAAAAAAGACCACAATCCTGTGGTCTTTTTTCGTTGTATATATAATCAAATAGTGATTATTCTTCGTCGTTGTGTTCAGTGTGTTTTGGAGCTCCACCTTCTGCACCTTCTTCTCTAGCACGAGCGAAGTCTACATAGATAGGTCTTCCAGAAAGTTCTTGTTCGTTAGCTTCAGCTTTAGCTTTAGCAGCATCAGCAGCGTTGGTGAAGGTTACGAAACCAAAACCTCTACTTCTTTTGGTGTCTCTGTTGATAGAAACAGTAGCGTACTCAACCTCACCCCATTGTGAGAAGAATTCTTTGAGGTCTTGCCACTTAACATGCCAGTGCAAGTTACCTACGAACAATTTGTTTGTTTCAATGTTTTCCATGAGGACGATGAAATAATGAATAAATTCGTTACCAAGTAATAGTAACATGGTCAATGTATGTTTTATTCTTAAGATTGCAAGTGCAATCTTTCCTCCAAGCGTGTATTTTGCCTGTTTAGAACCCAGTTTCTGTGAAATGGAGAAGCGAGAAGATGTTCATTTTATGTGTGCGCACAATACTAAACCCCAGTTGATGACTGGTCTTACATGATTTTGACAAATAAGGTGATGATGATATAGTAGGGAGTTATTCTCATGGTGAGGACCATGCATTATCCGCTAACTAATGGTTAGCAACGGACAGGCTATGGGAAACTTCGAGGGGCTTTTTGAGGCTTGGACTGGTGATCGTCATGATGATTTTGAAGTTTGTTTCAGCCTTTTTTGCCTTGTCTGAGGACTTGTTGAGAAGTGCCATATCGCCCGAGTATACTTTCTCAACCGCCAAGGTGCTTTTGCCAAAATCCACGGGACAGTTGATCTCAAGCGAATAGGGAAGTAGAGGCGTCAGCGTGATATCCGTCTCGTCGTCTTTCCCTCCTAAATCATAAGATTGCAACTGTGTTGCATTGTTGAATGATTGTTCGAAGAGCTCCACTATGCGACATGAAACATGTGTGATATGCATTTCTTCTCTTGCCAACAGTTCGAGATTACCAGTGATATGCATATCGTCTTTCGTAAACTCTTTGGTAATCAAAAAGGTAGTTATCAACGGAGAGGTAGTTTTTTGGAAGAATGATTTGGCTTTTTCTAATCGTTTCATAGTGTTACAGTGTGTAAAAGAGTTGCCTATATCTTAGTTTTGTCGTCACAACCTGCAAGTCTTTTTTTGTCTTAGGTATCTTTCCTTATCTCAGTCCTGTCAAAAA
>CAYUST010000003.1:89008-92100 GCA_964447535.1 uncultured Candidatus Peribacteria bacterium | reverse complement strand
TCACCGCGTGCACACGCCAACGTATTGGTAAACCACGCACCGAGCGAATGGCCAACGACATATATTTCATCTGCGTCTATACAGTAGTTGTTTGAAAACTCTTGGACAATCGTATCAAAGAGAGCAAAATCTCTGAGCTCAGTGGTCTTGTCGCCTGGACTACTTCGGTTGCGGGTTGGTCACTCTTCGGGGAGACCTGCAGGGTAGACAATAAAGGCTTCGCCGTCTGCCTCTCTTTCAATTTTGTAATAACTACGCACCATCGTATTGGGATTGGTACGTCCGTGGAAGGCAATGATCAGCGGATAGGTTTTATTTTTGTCGTAGTTTTTCGGCAGGACGGTGATGTAGTTACGCTGAAGTCATCATACCATTGACGAGGACGGAGCATTTTTGGGAGGCGTGTTTTCACACCCCAAGGTTGGATTGTCACGCACGCCCGTAAATTTCAGTTTGCCTTCTTTTTCCAAAACAAGTTGATGAACGAGGTAGGCCATCTGTCCACGGAGCATGATAGCTCAGGGATAGATCGCATACTTTGAAAACATATTGTTGTCATGGACGAAATCTACAAATGGTTCATACCAACGATGACCATCACCTTCTTCTACGTCCGCATTGAAACTTCCCAAGGCCATCTTGAGACCTTCAGCAATGGTGACTTGTGCATCAGGCTTGAAACTTCCATCCCCATAGCCTTTGATGATATCTTTAGCTTTGGCATAGCAGACATAGTTTGCATATCGTTCATCTTTGACATCCGTGAAACAGTCAGTACGTGTGCCTATCTTCGCCTCGGTCGCTCCCAAGATAATCTTCAGCATCTCTGCACGCGTAATGCCACGATCTGGACCGAAGCTCCCATCAGGAAATCCTTGGACTATATCACGCGCATGCAAAAATTCTATACTACTTTGGTAGTGATGCCCAATCGCATCCTGAAACGCAGGAGCTGCATTCACCACGGGCACTGTACTCATCATCAAAACGCTTATACACACCAGAGAAAAATATTTCATAACAAGGTAAACAATAAAAGGGAACGAGGAGAGTATAGTGAGTTGGAGGGAGAATGTAAGGTGGAGAAAATTTTAGCTTCGAGAACTCACTGACATTTTTACTTGAGTTTATTTACTGAGAGTTTAACTGAGGAATAATAAGAATTTGCTTTTTCCTTAGCTACTTGTGGACAACTCAGAAAATTTAATTGGATTTTAATATCCAGGTTTTTTGGATATTGCATTGGTGTTTAAAATAAATAGACTCTCATTACGAGATTCACACGTTTATAATTATTTAATAAACATATCTATATCCATGACAGATCATAAAATAATCTTGGGTGGTAACCATATATCAAACAAAGAATGGTGTATACATATGGCAAGTAAATTAAGCCAATATGGATTATACACTTGGCAATGCTACAAGCACCGAGATATGACAAATGGAAATATTGATATTGAATACGAAAGAAAAGCCATTGAGAGCATGAAAAAAACCGAAAATGATAACTGGGTAGTTATAGCAAAGTCAATTGGGTGTTATCTAGCATTAGATTGTATAGAGCACCAAAATATTACTATAGATACATTGGTATGTGTATGACTACCACTAGCTTTTGTAAGAGAAGAATATGGTTTTGAGTTTTGGGAAAAATTTAAAAAATTATCTATAAAAAATGCCTATTTTATAAATCAAGATAACGATCCTCAATCTGGTATACAGGAAATTATTCCTTATGTATATGAATCTGGTATAAGCAACAAGGAAAGAGTATATATATATCCTGGTAATACTCATTCATATGATCCTACGCTTATTGAAAAGGTGCTACTATGACGGGGAATACTAGCATATACTGAACAATACTAGATATAGAGTAAATATTAAGAAAAGAGGTAAAAATATTTTTCTTTGAACTAAGGCTTATGAGGTAAGTTATTATCTTAATAATCGAGACATTATTAAATAGAAGAATGCTGTTTTACGCAAAGTATGAAGTATCGTGTTTTAGAAAATAGCATCAACCATACCCTCATGAATATGTTTGCCAAAAACACCGCTCAATCAGTAGAAGAGTATCTTGCCAACGTGCCAGCAGATCGCCAGAAAGCTATGCGTTTCCTGCACGACTTTATTCAAAAAACAGTACCGAGTCTCAAGGCACATTTTGCTTGCAATATGCTCGGGTATGGTTCGTTCCCGTATCTCGATTCCAAAAAGCAACCAAAAGAACGACCCGTGGTTGCCCTAGCGAATCAAAAGAACTATATAAGCATCTATGTATGCGCTCTAGACGGAAATACATATCTCGCAGAGAAATATGCCAAAGAGCTAGGCAACGTGAGCGTTGGCAAAAGTTGTATTAGAATCAAGAAACTTGAGGATCTCAATGTGGATACGCTCAAGATTGCAGAAAAAAATCCTGGGCTTGTGAGTACCGCCAAAACGTAGCCCAAAGGGGACGTAAAATCATCTTGCTATAGTATGTAGCAAGTGTACAAAAGAGCAGTAATTCAAATTCATAAACACAAAAAATTAGTAGCCTATGGAAATGTTGTTGTTCTTTATTATGTCGTTCGGTATCGGATTCGTCTATGGATATGTGACGACCAGATATGCGAGATACAAATTTGTGGTGTATTTGGTAGTGATAACCACATTGCTCTTGCTTGTGTATAATCAAGGTTTTACAAGCCTAAACCCTTTTGCTACTGTGACAAGTTGGTATGAGTTCGGCCTCGGGTTTGTCGGAGTACTCTTAGGCATCAGTGTCGGTGAATGGTATGCAAAAAAACGTATGCGACAATTACCAACTATGTAAAAATTATTATTTCCCATTTTAAATTCGCCTGGTATGCAGGCGAATTTTTTTTCGCAAAAAAAACTGGACAAGCCAGTTTAGTGTAGCAAAACTTTCAGGGTGGTGAGATGCTATCCCCGTAGGGGGCTCGAACTCACGACTATCAGAACGCTTTGATCTATCTTACGTAACTTTCAGGGTGGTGAGACTCGAACTCACGACCACCAGACCCCCAGCCTGGTATTCTAGCCATCTGAACTACACCCTGGAAAAAACAAACGAACCA
>CAYUST010000003.1:7401-88908 GCA_964447535.1 uncultured Candidatus Peribacteria bacterium | reverse complement strand
AGGAGAGTGTCGACCATTTCTTGTAAAATATCTTCGGGAATGTCTTCTCCGGGCACGGCAGCGAGACCTGTTCTAAAGTCTTGCGTGATGAAGGGTCTGAGGACGAGTGATCTTGCACCTTCGACACCAAAAGAGACAGGTGTGAGAATCACGGGCATTTGACTGATCGTAGCTGAGGTATCGAGGTGATGTTTTTTGAGAATGTCATTCACTATCTTATCTGCTAGTCTGACTTGATCTGTCGTTTCTTTACTCAACAGTGTAGGAGTAATATCGTGCAATGGCTCAGTGATCTGCTCACCAAACACATACACGACTCTATTTATGTCATGAAATTTTTCATGATTGGGAAGTTCAGCAGCAATTTTGAAAAGTTTCGTTCGATCAGCAGCTCAAGATAATGCGACACCATATTTGTAACTTTTGCCAGATCACTGCACACCCACCGTTTTGATCGGTAACACCGTTCATGAGAGGTGAGTTTCTAGATGCAAAAACTCTTGTAACTCGTTGTTGAGGGTAGCAATTTTTTCGTCTTGCGTGGCTTCTGTTGCACAAATAATTCTGATAGCAAGTCATGGTCCAGGGAAAGGTTGTTTGTTCATGAGTGCATCGGGTAATCCCAACAACTCAGCTATATTTCTCACATTTTGTTTCACCAAATGTTTGAGTGGTTCGTAGATTTTGCCTTGTGCTCTGAGATCGATCACTTCTTGGACATTGTTGTGATGTGTTTTGATAACATCTGATTTCACGCCACTGACCGATGAGGAATGTCCACTTTCCGTGAGGTCTGTTGAGAGCGTTCCTTGGGCTATGATGATATCCTCCATACTGATATCTTGCGCTTCCAAATGTTTGATCGCAGCCTTCATAAATGATTTACCGATATTTTTTCTCTTGTGTTCGGGGTCGGTCGTTGCAGAAAGTTTCGGAGTTTCTTTTCACTCTAGAGTCACCGTACTATTGAGAAAAAAATCTCCTGCATTGATGAGCTTTACATCCAATCCAAGTTTCAAAAGCGTGATGACGGTAGCAGTACTTTCACCTGCTCTCATAAAGCCATTGTCGATGTGGAGCAACAATATATTTTCAGCTCCTACTACCTGCGTGAGTAGAGCAGCCATGACGGTAGAATCTACGCCACCACTCGCAAGTACCAAAAACTTTTTGTCTCCTGCAAGTACTTGTTTGACTAAGGGATCTTGGAGCATTTCTTCTTTGATTTCATCGAGGAGTGATTGTCTTTCGTATCCTCCTTCACACCCTGCGATCGTGTACAAGAAATTTTCTAACACCACACGTCCTTTGGGACTGAGGTCTACCTCGGGATGAAATTGCACACCATATTTTTTATGTGTACTATCTTCTATACCTGCACATAAATTTTGAGATGAGAGAGCACTGATAGCAAATCATGGTGCTGGTTGGGTGACGGTATCTCCGTGAGTCAGTAAGAATGTTTCTTCGTCTTGTAAACCAGCTCGTAGAGGTGACTCTCAGATCAGTCTGACGCTGTCTTGTCCATCTTCTCTCAAGCCAGTTGTTTCGACTTTGCCACCAGACATCACATTCATCAATTGCATACCGTAGCAGATGCCGAGCAGAGGAATTTTGGAATCTCGCAAGCGAGGATCGACGGTGAGAAAATCTTTTTCGTTTACACTGCTGGGTGATCCAGAAATAATAATCGCTTTGTAGTGTTGCAACTCTTCGAGTGGCGTGTGTGGCGAAAGCACAACAGAGTTGATTCACACCTCTTTGATACGATCATCAATGAGTTTCGCAAATTGACACCCCGCATCGAGGATAGCAACTTCAGGGAGTATTTCGGGGACGTCTTGCATGGGTAGTGAGATAACAATAAATATAATAGAACCTACTGAACCACCATGAAAATTTGAAGAATGAAAATTTTCTGGATGATTCAGTTGTACTTACCGGTTTAGGATTTGGAACTTTGAGTCTGCGAAAAAGTTTCTATTTCCTAAAGCGATTAAGTGTAATTTATGTATTATGTCTAGGTATGCAAGAGTACACCTTTCTTTGCTGTCGTCGGAGGCCGTCGACCTAGTTGGGGTTGCAAAGAACTGCTTGAATTTGCCCTGTATATGGCTATATACCAATCAATAATATGTTTTTTATTGGAGTGTAGCACATGACAGAAGGGAGTGAAAACAATGAGTATTATGATCGTTTAGAAAAAATTACCAAAATCAAAGAACTTGGTATCCAACCCTTTGGATCATCTTTTGTCAGGACGCATCATATTAGTGAATTGGCGTTAGCTGATACCTCCGTGGGTATGGATCAGATTGTAGGTGGTCTCCAAAAGAATATCGCTGTAGCAGGCAGACTGATGTTACATAGAGATCATGGCAAACTTATTTTTGCAAAACTTTTGGATCAATCAGGAGAGATTCAGTTATTATTCCACAAAGACTATACCAGTTTATTGACCGCGCAAGATTGACCTGTCGCTGAGACCGATGGCTATCAGTTTCTCAAGAAGCTCGTAGAAGTCGGTGATTTTATTGGGGTGAGAGGAGATTTGTTCTATACCAAGAAACAAGAACTTACGCTGTTTGTTTCTGAGTTTGTCTTCCTCAGTAAGGCATTGAGAAAAATGGGTGAGAAATGGCATGGCGTGACCAATCAAGAAACACTCTATCGTCACAGATATATCGATACAACGATCCAAAGAGAAACACATGCGAGATTTTTGTTGAGATCAAAATTTCTGAGAGCAATCAGAGAATTTTATTATGCAAATGAGTTCATTGAGGTAGAAACACCGATTTTGGGACATTACGCATCAGGAGCTGCTGCTAAGCCATTTGTGACCAAACATCATGAGTTGGATATGGAAATGTATTTACGTATTTCACCAGAGACCGCACTCAAAAAAATGACTGTAGGTATGTTCGAAAAAGTATTTGAGGTCGCTAAGGATTTCCGTAACGAATGATCCGATCCTTCGCATCATCAAGAATTCACGATGATCGAGCATTACGCAGCATATCGAAACTACAAAGATAATATGGCATTCACCGAAGCGATGTTTGCACATATTTTTGCTACGATTCCCGAACTCAATCCCGTAGTCAATGTCGTGAGCAAAAGTGGTGAGACGAGATCTGTAGACTTTAGCAAACCACGATCCAAGATAGATTATATCGAACAAATCAACATTGATGCAGATATCGATGTGACGCAATATGGCCCACAGGATGAAGAGAAACTCCGTGCGGTGATTATCGAAAAGTGACTCCGTTGGAAATGATTGGAAGAGCAGTCGACGGCTACGATGATCGATTATTTGTATAAAAAAGTAACAAGACCCAACATCGTCGGCCCTGCATTTGTGTATAACTATCCCAAAGCTATGCAACCCTTGGCACGTCCGAGTGATGCCAATCCCAATATCGTCGAGCAGTGGCAACTGGTGGTGAATGGCTGGGAAGTGATCAAAGCGTATTCTGAGCTGGTAGACCCTGTGTTGCAAAAGCAAAATTTTGTTGATCAACAACAAGCATTGGAGAAAGGTGATGAAGAAGCTACCTCGAGTGATGATGATTTCCTCCTCGCTATGGAATATGGTATGCCACCGCAATCATGACGAGGTATGGGTATTGACCGTATCTTAGCAATTTTGACGGAGTGCACCAATATTAGAGATGTGATCTACTCTCCGATCATGGCTCCCCAACAAGAATAATTTTCTCATTCGTATTTTGTGTTTATTGGAGTTGATCTACTCCTACATCCCATAGTGCTTTGCAAAGTGCTTGCGTAGTAGATTTGTGGACAATGAGCATGGTTCAAAAATTCTGTGTGTCGAGTGACATAGTTTTTTGAATGGGTAGAATATCCATGATTTTTCCTGCTTTGATTTCTATGAGATCAAATCATAGTCTGCCACTGATGCCTGCGACAGGTACTCGATCTCGTGGATAGCTCACGCCTCATTTGAGCAGAGCAGCATCTACTTCTCCTTTCCGCAGTCTCGCCATATTGGTGCCTATACTTCCATTGTAAATACCGATGCTATCATAGTATCCATTTTTTTCTGTAAGTTGTTGAGCTCGCTGCGGGAAATGTCTAATGTCATCCACCATCAGGAGTCTCTTGTGGGGCTTGCGTGTGTAGGTGAGTTCTGTTGCTTTCTCTGGGAAACGTAAATTGATTCTGTGGACACTACCACCATCTGGGCGATAATAGTAAAGTTCTTGGGTCATGATATCTCCTACATACGCTGCGATAATTTCTTGTTTTGTCGTATCGACCACGCCGAGTAATGTGCCGATCCCGTCTGACTGCGTCCTCACGAGCGCTTTGGTGCCATCGACGGGATCAATGGTATAGACGAGTGATTCTCACTCTTTGGGATCTCTCTTGAGGCCGTTTTCTTCGGCGACGATACCAGCGTTGGGGGTAGTTTCCTCGATGAGTTTCACATATATTTTTTGGGCAGCATAATCTGCCGAAGTGACAAGGTCATCTGCTTTGTGTTCATTCATTTTTTCTTTGGTCACAAATGAGCCAATTTGATTGGCTACTTCTCCCATCGCTCTCCTCACCATTTCTTTGTTGATAATCCCGAGCGCTGATCATGTCATGCCGTGGAAGAGGGGGGTGGTGTTGGTGTTCATGGTGTATGATGGTGAGTAAGTAAAGAGCAATTGCATAATATCTGCTCAAGTTTGTTTTGCAAGACCAAAACGTATATAATACAATAAGTACGTTGCTCTCCTAGGAGAGTTGCGCTATTACGTATACTATACACAACAATAAGTAAGCTTATGCTCTGAACGTGGTATCTCCTCTAGAAATTGTTTTCTGTTTACTTACTATACAAATCTACTTTTACTTTATGGTAGAGATGAAACAAATTCCTGCTAACGCTACCTGCGTCTACGATGGAGCAATTTTCAAAGTATATCAGCGACCGCAACTCATGTTCGATGGAACCACCAAAACATTCGAGTGTGTCGAGAGACAAGACACAGCATTTGTCCTGCCTGTGCAAGACAATCAGGTGATGTTGGTCTACCAGAGACAACCACAAAAACCTGATCGATATCGAGACTTCGTCGGTGGGAGAGTCCATCGAGGTGATGATCCACTCGAAGGTGCACAGAGGGAGCTACGTGAAGAAGCAGGCATGCAGGCGAGCGATCTAACTTTACGAAGATTTTATGATCTCGGTGGTGGCTCGGTCAAATGGAACTGGCATTTCTATATCACCCGCGAGTTCGTGCAGGTCTGACCTCCAGAGCTCGACCCAGGGGGTGAGGACATCCAACTCAAGCGAGTCTCCAAAGAGCGCTTCGCGCAGATGCTTCTCTCCGACGAACTCAAAGCTATTGGCCTGAGTAGAGAGTTCCTCCAATGCACACTTGCGGGCAAAGAGGAGGAGTTTTTGTGAGAGATTTTTGGGTAGTGGTAACCTTGATGCACACGAGATTGACAATAGAGAAGTGAAATATATTATAACAAAAGTTTTTGTTTCCCTTTATACGCCCCATGAAAAAGACCAAAATCATTGCAACCATTTGACCTGCGACATGGAACGAGGAGAAAATTTTGGCATTGTATCAACAGGGAGTGAATGTGATTAGATGTAATTTTTCGCATGCGAAGTATGAAGATATGGCACGTGTGGTAGAGATGGTCAAAGGATTGAATGCAACTGGGAAGACAAAGTTGGGATTGATGCTCGATACCAAATGACCAGAGCTGAGGACAGGAGATCTGCCTGAGCCACGCCAGTTTCATGCAGGTGAAAGATTTACGATTGGCGTCATCGGTCAGACGACAGGTGAGGAATGTGCGTTGATGTGTGATTATCAATGTTTGCTCGAGAGTGTGAACGTTGGTGATACGCTCAGAATTGATTCTGGGTTGTTTGATGTGGTCGTCCAAGAAAAGTGAACTACAAGTATAGTCGTAGAAGCCAAAAATGATGCATTGATCGGGTCACGCAGACATGTGAATTTGCCGGGTATTGCTATCAAACTTCCTGGATTGATCGACAAAGACAAAGAGGATATTCGTTTCGGAGTAGAGCAGGGGTATGATATGATAGCGATGAGTTTCGTGAGAAGTGCGTTGCATGTAGAGGAACTCAGATCCTTTTTGGAAGAGCTCAAGGCAAGTCATATCCAAATCATCGCGAAGATAGAAAACCAAGAAGGGATAGAGCACATGGATGAGATCATCCAAGCTGCTGATGGTGTGATGGTGGCACGTGGAGATCTTGGTATCGAAGTGCCGATTCAGAAGTTACCGGTCTATCAACAACAAATTTTACAAACTGCACGCAAGTACGGCAAGTGTTCTATCGTGGCGACGCATTTACTCGAGTCGATGATTGAACATCCGTTTCCGACGAGAGCTGAGGTGTCAGATATTTTTAATGCAGTCCAACAACAAACCGATGCGGTGATGCTCTCTGCAGAGACAGCGACGGGTCATTTCCCGATAGAGGCAGTGAAGATTATGAAACAAGTGATAGCGCATGCTGAGGAGAATGTACATTATTCACATGTAGATTTTACCCCGCGTAATGCGACGAGTAGAGATTTGGAGAAACAGCAGTTGATCAAAAATGCACTCTATTTGAGTGAAGACCTCGATGCAAAAGCGGTGATAGTCTTCACCAAATCGGGGAAATTAGCAAGGTATGCCGCTGCCTATAGACCACAGGTCAGGGTCTATGCGGTGACCAATACACCTACAACCGTCACGGGGTTGAGTTGTCGATTTGCGGTCTTGCCGAGATTTTTGCCGTATACTTCACATGTGGAGGCGCTTGCATCTACACTGGATATGCTCAAATCTTCACAGCAGATAGTCTCTGGTGAAAGAGTAATTGCGGTGACCGATATTTTGAGAGAAGCAGAAGAAGTGCCCGTAGTTGAGATTGTGACCGTGCCCTAAAAAGTGCAGATTTTTTTGACAAAGCATATATAGAGTCGTATACTTATCATGGTTTACTTCCTTTTGATATGAACATATGAACTATCCAGAAGATATTTTCATCGGTTGACCAATTACTACTGTCACCAATCAAGTTGTAGAGGTCTATGATCCCGTCAAAGATGAAACCACGGAGAGATTGTTGTTAAGCGACCAAAAAAGTCGAACAATGCTTTTTTTCTATCCACAGGATTTCTCGTTTATTTGTCCTACAGAATTACATAGAATAAATGAGCTCGTCGATGAGTTCCGCTATGAACATACAGAAGTATTGGTTATTAGTCGTGATAGCGCACTCGTCCATAAGAATCGAGTTAAATTTGATGAGAAACTTCAAAACTTCAAAATCAAGATGGTCAGTGATAGAGATGGTATTGTAGGTAAAGATATTGGTATTATTAATCCATTATCCAAAGAATACGAAAGATGTTCTCTCATAGTTGCCCCCAATGGCAAAGTTGCTCATATATGTGTTGTTTCCAATAAACTCGGGAGAAATATTGATGAATTGCTCAGAAGAGTCAAAGCACTCAATCATCTCTTGGCCAACCCTGATGAACTCTGTAAGGAATCTTGGCAAGAACCAACAAAAGAAGCAGAGACGTGTGGTGTAGCGTAGATATCTATTTTGTTTTCCAAAAACTCCTGTGAGCAGGAGTTTTTTTTATACAAATTATAACAACGATTTGAACGTTTCAACGATGGGGACCGTTTCAGGATCCACACCTTTGGCTTCAGCAAGGAAATAGGTTACATAATCCATATACTGGTAGATCCACATTGCTTCAGCTTCGAGTGAATCACCTTTGGGAGCGATGACACTGACCTTATATCCCTCTTTTTGCAGAAGGTCTGACATGACTTCAATCCTGCGGAGATTACGTAGATGGGTGAAACGTGAAGTGAAGATGATGAAATGAGGCGTCATCGTATGGCCGAGTCGCCCGCACATTTCGTTGTGATTGAGCTCAGGAAGATAGTTGGCGAATGCGGGTGTTTTGCTATTTTCATTGCATTTGATTTTGCAAATGGTGCTCATGCTTTTGAGGACGTCACAGGTATAGATGATGGGTGTTGTGCTGAGTAGTGACTGAGCAAGGATTTTTGTGTCATGTTCATCTGGAGACGCGAGCTGTTGTGCTGCTTCGACAATTGCTGATTGTATCACGTGTACGGGGTGTCCGAGTTGAGCAAGGAGATCCAAGAGTGCAACAATAAAATATCCTGTAGACAATCTTGGTTGCATACCAGCAGGAATGCGATAGTAAGGAATATTTTTTTCTTGTGCTTGAGTGAGGAGTTTTCCTCAGCTTGCAAAAACAACTAGCCTAGCATCTTGCGCCAACGCAGAGTCCAAACAAGCTAATGTCTCTTCGGTATTCCCCGAGTGTGATGCACAAACGACAACGGTGTTTGCTGGATCAAAAGGCGGAAGCGTGTAGGTCGAGCATGCTTCGAGCTGTACAGCAATCTGATGATGAGCGAGCAGGTCTTGTACTAGAGGAACATAGAGTGTGCTTCCTCACATACCGCAAACGATGACTCTCGGTAGATGTGGAAACTGCTCAGGGATATTGATTGAATACTGATGCATGAATTGCTTAGACAATCCTTGCATATCTGCATAGTATTTGGCATTGATCATATCTTACCGAGAAAGTATAAAGAGTACTCTCTCTATACAGTGTGCAGAACCATTTTGCAAGGCAAAATAGTTGACTGTTTCAAAAAAAAAGTGCCGCTCAATGCAAGCGACACTTCATTTAATAACCAAAAACCGATTCATTATGTAGATCCTCTAAATATATAATAGGAGGGAATTTGCAAGACAAATTGTATTATATCTATTAAACCGAAAAACGGCATTTCTTATTTTCTAATGACATTGCAATCGTTACTCAATTCTCTATCATGAAGGAGGTTTCACTGAGTACACAAGGAGTAGCCCCCGGCTTTACTCCCTCTATATATACCATGCACTGTACAGACTTTCACTTTGCCGTCAACGCCTTGAGGGCTTTTTTTTTAGCAAAATGATGGATTGAAGTCCATCCGCAGTCGAGACTAAGTATCTTGGCAGCGTGTGAAGACCCGAGCACCGTCAGTGACTTTGTCTATCACAATCAGCTGCGACCGTTGCCACAAACTGGCCAAATGCGACTAGAACATGAACTCCTGCGTAATCCACAATTGCCGGGAGTTTTTTGTGTAACGACGAGCTACAGAAATGAACCAAATCCTATCCCAGGGAGACACGAGACCATCTTCCCGATGTTTGAGTTTGAGACACACGGTGGTATAGAGGTGTTACATGATCTCGAAATAGAACTTGTGACAGCACTTGGTTTGACGACACAACCTATAGCCGTCGAGACGTACGATACGGTAGCTGCGCACTATCAGACCTCGGAACTTACTGCGGCACATGAACTCCGTATGCAAGAAGATTTTGGAGAAGTAACCCTCCTGACACACTTCCCACATAGGACTAGCCCATTCCGAAACATGAAAAATGTCTGAGATCACGCAGCCAAGATAGATGTCATTGCCTATGGTATGGAAACGATTTGATCAGCAGAACGCAGTACCAACGTCGCAGAGATGAGAGACGCTTTCCACACGATTAGCGATGGTGGCTACGCGCAACTCTTGTATGATCGCTTCACCAAAGAGCGTGTCGAGGCAGAGCTCGAACAATTCCTTTCGTACAACTTTATCCCCAGATGCGGTGGAGGAATTGGTATGACGAGAATGATTAGAGCAATGCGTATGGCTGGTAAACTACCTGACGGCATGCATCATGGCGTGTTGCATCCTGCTTTGCAAAAGCAATTGATGAAATAACTAATAGCGCACCACACAGGTGCCGACATGGGGGCGCACTATATTCGCTAGTGTCTCTAGTTCTTCTTTGGGACATGACTTACCATCAAAATGTGGATCCACCATGGAGGTGGTAGGGAAAAAATTTTGCAAGACGTATCTTGGGGCACCAGCAATCAGTGCGCAGAGAGATTGCATTACTTCAGGAGTATGATAGCCGTGGATAACCGTAGTTCTCAGCTCAAACGGAATATCGCCTGTACGGAGCTGTTGCAATGATTCCAAAAAGGGATGGGCTTTTTGTTTCGTCAAGAGCAATTCTCCCAAGCGTGCAAGGTCATATTTGATATCCATAGCGACATAATCTATCAGTCATGATGCCAATGTAGTCTTGAGTTGTTTGGGCAAAAATCCATTGGTATCCAGCTTGAGTGCAAATCACAGGTTTTTAATTTTGTGCAAAAAAGGGAGCAGATCTGTCTGGAGCAGAGGCTCTCCTCCACAGATGACGACGCCATCGAGCAGCCCTTGCCTTTGTTTGAGAAAGTGCAAAATATCGTCTTCAGCAATTTTGGGAGTTTTAGCGCAACGGTCTGGCAAGACAAATCCATCATTGTAACAATACCTACATTGCAAATTGCATCCGACCGTAAAGCAGACGGCGGCAATCTTTTCGGGGTAATCTACGAAACTAATTTTTTGGAGACCTCAGATATGCATGGAAAGGGGGTAGTGAGCTGAAGATGTTGGGGCGCTAGCGTCTGTGGTGCAACAAAATAGGTTCTACTATAAAACTCTGCCTTTTTGCCAATATTGAACTGCGTCACAGGTCTATAATATCCCATCACGCGTGTATAAATTTCACATTTGGTTCTCTGGGGGAATAGGAGGAGTTGGCTTTCCATAAAGAGTAGGGTAAGGAATTAAATAGCATTGCACAGCTGTTCCATTTTTTGTGGATTATGGGTGTAGACCATTCTTGTTTCTCTGTCGTAAGGCTGCCCGACGTAGCCTATTTCTGCATCGCACAATGGACAATAATCATGTTCCCCAGATAAATAGCCGTGTTTGGGACAAATACTAAAGGTGGGCGTGATAGTAATATACGGAAGTTGATAGGATGCAATTATTTTTTTGACCAAAGATTTGCAGGCGTGTGCATCTGGCAATCTCTCTCCCAGATACACATGCAGTACGGTACCACCGGTATATTGGCATTGGAGGGTATTTTGTGCGTCGAGGACCGCGAACACGTCATCAGACCATTCGACGGGGACTTGGCTTGAGTTGGTATAGTATGGAGCTTGTGCCGTCCCTGCAGTGAGTATGTGCGAGAAGCGTGCTTTATCGGCTTTTGCAAATCTATAGGTGGTCCCTTCTGCAGGTGTTGCTTCCAAATTGTATAGGTTACCACTGAGTTCTTGATAGGATTGTAATTTTTCTCTCATATGCGTGAGTACACGTAGCGCAAATGCTTGTCCTCGGGGGGAGGTGATGCTTTCTTTGTCTTGCGTGAAATTGCGAATTGCTTCATGCATGCCATTTACCCCGATAGTGGAAAAATGATTTCTATAGGAGCCCAAATATCTTTTGGTATACGGATATAGTCCATCCGCAAGTAATTTGGTGAGATATCTCCTTTTGATTTCCAGTGATTCATATGCTCTTTGCATCAGGAACTCTATTTTTTCAAAAAACCCTGCTTCATCGCCGGCATACACATATCCTATTCTTGCCATATTGATCGTCACGACGCCAATTGATCACGTCATTTCTGCTGACCCAAACAGTCCATTGCCTCTTTTGGTGAGTTGGGTGAGATCAAGCTGGAGTCTACAACACATACTTCTCACAGCTCAAGGCGTATACGCATGCGGATTTTTTTGCTTGGTGATTGTCCCATCTGGGGAATGAGAGATCAGATATTGGGACCCGATAAAGTTTTGAAAGTAGGGGATACCATATTTGGCGGTCATAGCGAAGAGATCATCTACCAAAGGATCATCTCGTGGGAAGTCTTCGGTGATGTTGTAGGTAGGTATCGGGAACGTAAACACTCTGCCATTGGCATCTCCTTGGGCATACACGTCGATGAGTACTTCGTTGATAAGGCGCATTTGTGGCTCTAGTTCCCCAAAACTTTTGCAATACGCTCCATTGGCAAAGCCTCACAAATACAAGTGTATATCTTTGAGATCTGTTGGACAGACTCGATCCAAGGTGATATTGGTGAAGGGCGTTTGTGTCCCCCGTCTCGAGGGCACATTGAGTCCAAATATAAAATTTTGCAGTTGTTGGCGAACATATGCTTTTGTGTGTTGCATAATATATGCGTTGTGTATTTCCTGTGAAGAAAATTGTGCTCCTGCTTGGAGCAGTTGTTGGGTAAGATCTGTTTGGTATTTGTGCACAAAGGGAGCCAAATACGTATCAAACGAACTAAATGCTTGCGCGCCAGCCCATTCGTTTTGCAGGGTGCCCAAGAAGTTGATCATTTGATTGACTGCTGATTGGAGATTTTTGGGAGGTAGAGAGGCAACTGCATTATCTACTCCATTGAAGCCTTCTTCGAGCAACTGCCTCAAACTTCGTCCTGCACAATACCCACCGAGAATATCTAGATCATGTATATGGATGTCTCCTGCCCTATGCAATGCGCCAAGCTCTTCGGGATATACACACGACAGCCGATAATTGGCAGTGAGTTTACCTGAGATGTTGAGCGTCAGGCCTCAGAGCGAATATTTCTGATTTGCATTTGCATGCACTCTTCGGTCACTACGATGGAGATATTCTTCTAGTGTAGATTGGACGTCGACCGTGAGCGGAGAAGTATGCATCCTTGCAAATAGCGAGTAAAACTATATATAGTATTCATAATTTGCTTTTGGCTACTATATGTAGTGGTGTGAAGGATACCTATCTCACGTGTTAGTGCAAGTAAAAAAGTGAGAAGCTAGTACGCTCATGGTCAGGGTATGGCAATGAGATGCGTTATCGTGACGATGATGAGAAAGAGAGCGCTTTGATTCCAGCTGTTTTTAGACGAGTAAAGTGCAGGATGCGTATTAGCAAACCCGGTATGCATTTACCCAGAGCAACTACGTTGTGTGCCTCCACACAAAAGGAGGTCGCATATCAGCAATTTTTGCTGGGGGTGCCAGCTAGTCGCGTAGCGCAACGTACACAGATGAGAAGACCTACGCTGGTCACTTGGTTTGCTCAGCGAAGAGGCGTATTGGCAAAAACGCTAGAGGATCAGCGCATCTTTGCACAGGTGCTTACGCCAGACTATATTTGGGTGAGACGAAAACCCTATCCACAGGAACACGCAGGTACATATGTCCATCGTGTCGCACTGGCAGAGCATGCAGGACATCTCTATGCTTGGGTGTTATCACTGGATGAACAGTATGCCACGATGCCGGTGACCTCAGTGCGTGAGGCAGTACGTGAAAATAATTATCATTTCCACAAAAAAAATTTTGATGACATTTTGATCGTGAAATCAGTGCAAACAGCACATTTTTTTGGCAGCGTTGCTCCCTCTATTCGTGCTTTTGTTGGGTATGCCAAGCAAATGATCAAGAAATACCATGGTATTCCTACCTCACATTTTCCTCACTATCTTGCAGAGCGAACAGTGAGATATCGCTCCACACAACATCCTCACATCATAGATGAACTCTTGTTGGGGTGTAGACCAAATGAAAGGTAGGGAAATGCACGCCTACACCAAATAATTTAGTAGCTATCAACGATACTGATGTGAATTATTTTGCACACCATTGCGCGCTAAGTTTCCCAGGCATGCATGTATATGCCTTTGATGCACATTTTTTTGAGTGAGCCAAAACATAGTATCTAACACATGACTTTGGTCACTGATGAAAAAAAGTGGGTCCCAATTGGGAAGTAATCAGATGACAACTCTTGGATGATAATTTGATCAAGCAATTTATTTCGTCGATCACGTACACACAACTGCAAAAAGTATTTCGTAATCTCTATACTATTCACTAAGACGTCACTACGCTACTTGACTATATTGTTTCACTTCTTCGTCGGCTAGTGCTGAGACATTACCGGAAGTGTCGAGGGCGATGACTTTGCCTGTGGAGTTTCAGACAGAAATGTCAGCGAGTTTTCCTGTTTCATTAAACATGCCGAGCAGGGTGCGCTGGGTTTTTTGGCAGACCGTCATGATAGGGTGGTGGCCTCATTGTTGTGCAAAGACTTCTTTGTCTGCATCGCTGGCATCGAGCGTGCCGTTGGGGTGATTATGAAACACTTGTGTGGTGAGATCTTGTTGTGCGTTATCTGCAGTATGCTGTGCGAGTTCTTGACCATCGAAAGAGACGTGATCTTCGGTAGCGGTAAGTGCCTCGAGCAGATCGTGTTTGACAATTTTGCCTCTTGCGTCACAGCCAATGGTGCCCGCTATTTCTTTGTTTTCTTTTTGTCCTTGTTGAGCGAACTCAGCGAGGTCACGAAAGGTGGAGGTATCAATGGAGTAGTTTTGTTTCATGGGTAGAGGGTGTATGATAAAGCACAGTGCTTTCCTAACGACTTGACCATACTCAATTATGGGTAAATTACCAAGGCATTCACGCAAAATCTGCTAGCTAAGATATAGCATTTTTATAACACAAAAACTGCAACAGCAGAGCGGTGTGGAAGCTAGTTTTTTTGACATTTTGGACGGAGATACATATAATTGATGTATGCATAAAGTAGAACATCACCCAGATCAAGCTGAAGGAGCACCAGAAGCGCTCTCAACTGACCTCGAAACACAACGAGTCACTTTTTTTGGGGATGAATATAAACCGCAAACGACTATCAATTTCACTAAAATAAAAGAATTTATATCAAAAGATAAGTCTCGCGCATGGACTATGAAAGAGTATCATACCACTCCAATCGACCTGTGTGATTATTGTATTGAACAAAGGACAACCTGCGCAATTACTGACTTGGAGAGTTTGTCACCTGATCAGAAAAGATGTCTCGCAGACTTATTTTTGGAGATTGCCAAGCCTGAGACAATTCATCAACAGTTCGGTGAAGCAATGTTATTTTGGGTATGGCACCGGTGTTATTATTACAGTAACAAGCGTGAGCAATTGGTTGCATATATGGTGAAAAATACTTCATTGGGCATGAATGATAGGTATCGCTTTTTGCAAAAAGCGTATGATGCGCAGTGGCAACTTTTTATGCATACGTATGATATAGGAGCTACGCTTCGTCAGTGTGCTATGAGTATACATCTCAATGATTTTCTCGAATCAGTTGAGGTAAAACAGGTAGTGGCTGATGCGGTTGGTAGTGACTACTACCTTGCACCCCTCTTTGCGACAGGAGAACATACGAGAGGGCATGAACAAACATGGTGGTTTAAACACTTTACAAAAGATGGTCGTGAGATTGAAGATGATGAGTTAGCTCGTCTACGAACCTTTGATTGATCACCTGGAGCTAAGTTTCACAAAATGCCAAGATATGACAATCCTCGTATACACAGCGATCGATCAGGTGAACACTATGCACTGTTTATGGATGCTCCCATGGGTATAGGTATTTTTCACGACGGAAGACCCCTTGCATTCATAGCCTTTTCGCTACGAGACAAAACCACTCTCTTCATCAATCAAATGCAGAGCGTCAAAGTTACCCACTATGATACGCATGGGAGAGTCACGCATGAGGCAGTGTCCGCACTGGTAACGTCCATGCCACGACAGCAACTCCTGACGAAAGTGACAGAACTCCTCGCATCGCAGTTCGGTTGTACACAAGTGATGATCCAAGGTGGTGCAAACAATAAACGAACCCAAGAAATGATAACTGAAAAAGTATATAACAAACGATCTGGTGAAGTCGATGATGTGCGTACTACACAACAGCACCTGAGCCTAAAAAACGCTCATCGCATCTATGATCTCTTCGCTCAGAAACAAGGGTATGTACTTGATGACGAAAGAGGGGACTGGATAAAAGATCTTTAGGTGTACTAGACAAACTCGATAAACAATTTTCAATATAAAAAAAATCTGCACGTGATGCAGGTTTTTTTGGTAGCTGAATAATCCCCCGCCTTTCAGGCCACCCCCTTTCTAAAAGGAGGGACACCGATAGACAATCACTTTGTATTTTGTTCCTTTGCTAATTTGTAGCTTTGATTTGCCCAGGGAGGGAGTTGAACCCTCACTCACTTGCGTGAACCAGATTTTGAGTCTAGCGCGTCTGCCAGTTTCGCCACCTGGGCTAATAATTCAAGCTTACATACTTATCTACTTTCCTCTTCTCCATTTTAGTTATTTCACTTGTTTACTGGGTGGCACTTCGCGCTACTTTGGAATGGAGTAGCACGCTTTTTTGCTTTAACCTAGTTGAACTTGCTTTACTTCCTTCGTATTCGCTTGTCCTGTCACGGAGTGACAGGGCACCTGGGCTACCAATCAAGCCTCCATATCCCAAAAATATTCTTGCGTTATTCTTGGTAATTGGCAAGGAGAGAGTCGGAGATGAGGGGAATTGTGCAGAAATACACGATTTCTCATATAGGGCTTCTTTTTGCCAAGTGAGGCAATTGTTAGTGATTTATTCTTAAAAATCAATTGATTTTCGCTCGCTCTTTCATAAGAGAGAGGAGTGTGGTATCCCTATTTATTTTTTGTATATTATACGACGATGGATTTGAATAAAGTAATGCTGATCGGAAGATCAACAACCGATGTGGAGATCAAGAAGATTGAGTCAACAGGGAGTTCTGTAGTGAATTTCACTATCGCTACCAACAGAAGATACAAGAACAAAGACGAACAAGTAGTTGAAGAATCAGAATATCACAGATGTGTTGCCTATGGCAATGGCGCAGATATCATGGGTAAGTATGTTTCCAAAGGTAAGAGAATGTACATCGAAGGCCGTTTGAGAACAAGAAAGTGGGAAGACACCAATGGTAATGCAAGATATACGACAGAAATTGTAGTAGACAACTTCATTTTCTTGGACAGCAAACCAAGTGAAGGCGGTGATGATACTGCACACAATTCAGATAGTGGAGCAGCAAACATGCCTCCTATGGATGATGATCTCCCCTTTTAACCTTTAAAAGGACGAGCCTTTCTAAACAACTTTTTTGTTCTGATATAAAATAGTAGTATATAACCTCCTCGTATTTGTGTTCTGAGGTAGTAGTGTTTAGTTTGTTTTGTTGATTTGTACCGTATGCAGACCTACCTTGGATTGAGAATTAAAAACTTTCTCTTTGACGCATTTGACTTGCTTTCGTTTTTGGTCTTTGTCACGTGAGTTGTTTTGTTTATTAGATTCTTTGTTTTCAACCCCTATACGGTGGTTGGGCAGAGTATGGAACCGGTCTTTCATCAAGGTGATTTTATTATTGTCGACAAGATTACTCCCAAGTTTTCGTCTCTCCAAAGAGGCGATGTTATCGTCTTTGTCCCTAGGGGTAAGTCAGTTCCTTACATCAAGAGAATTATTGGTGTACCATGAGAGACAGTAAAGTTCAAAGACAACAAAGTAGAAATTTGTTCAGCAAGTGGGGTGTGTGAGATATTAGATGAGCCATATCTTGATCCCAATTCCAAAACGACTATCAATGCGTGTAGAGTAGATGAATTTGTAGTAGAGTGAACAGGCTATTTTGTCTTGGGTGACAATAGAGATCACAGCACAGATTCACGTTGTTGTTTTGGACTAGCGTGTTTCGATGGTGCAAACTACCTCGTCTATGGTGAAGATATGATTGGCAAAGTAGCCTTGAAACTCTATCCTACGATTGAGCAACATCGATAATTTATCTTATACTGTTCTCCCCACATGCATCCAACCACATCAGTAGAAGTTCCCGTTGATATCTACGAATCTCCGATGGAGGTGGTTATTGTAATGCCTTTGTGAGGCGTAGAGAAATCATCTATTCGTTTGTCTCTAGACCAAACCACGTTACAAATCCGTGGCGAAAGATTGCCTCCCCATCTCAAAGAAACATTACTTCCTCAGCAGGAGGGCTGTTTTTGGTGACCATTTCACAAAAACATCACCTTGCCCGAGCAAGTCTACTTCGAAAAAATTCATAGCGAACTTTCTCCGACCAACATCCTCACTATCATAGTCCCCAAAGTCATCATCCCCGAGACGATTCCTGTTCATATTTTGTAGAAAGGCATCATGGCATTCCAAGAAGAACAACGCATTACGCTTGCGACCTACAATGCGACTGCAGAGTGGTATGCTCAAACGCACAGTGATATTACTGAGGTGCAACCTCAGATAGATATGTTTATTGATCTCTTGCCTTTGTCCGCTCAAACTCTTTTGGATATTTGATGCGGACCTGGCAGAGATGCAGGTTATTTTGTGGCGCAGTGATATGCGGTCACGGGTATCGATATGTCCGAGAAATTATTGGAAATTGCCCAACAGCACGTGCCTACAGCAACATTTCTCTTAGCTGATATGAGGACGTTGTCGTTTGATCCAGGGAGTTTCGCAGGCATTTGGTCGTGTGCATCGCTTCTTCATATTCCCAAAGTGGATGTCCCAGCCACGTTAGTTCATCGATACGATATATTGCAACCATGAGGCGTGTTGTTTGTCGGCGTCAAAGCAGGCACGGGCGAGCATATGGTACAAAAAGATTATTACGAAGGACACGAAAAATTCTTTGCCTTCTACGAACTTTCCGAACTCACTCAGCTCATCACTGATGCAGGCTTTGAGATTATCAAAACAGACATGGACGCCAAGCGTGATGCATGGTGCAATGTGTTTGCAAGGAAAGGGTAGTTTGTCATTCTGAGTCCGAAGGACGAAGAATCCAGGAAAACATGTGTGTTATGGCAACCCACAAGTCTGAGAGTATCCAAGTATCGGACGTATTGGCGTGAAAACTGTATTCTTTCATGATAGTGAGAATCACCTCAAACTCACGACCGGGTCCCACGAAGTGGGAGGGAGGGAGTTTCGTATGCGCACATACATAACATATGAACAGAACGCTACGTCCGATGGGCTTTTTTGGCTACTTTTTGAGCTCGAGCAAAAAGTAGCTGCTACGCATAAATTAAAAAAACAATGAATTAGTATACACACACATTGTTGTGAGAATAGACTTCATATCTTTCTCTCTATAATTCACGTTTCCTGGATTTGCTATCCCCTTTAGGGGGCTTTGCTGACGCTCAGAATGACGAATTTTCTCAAATCTTAATTCTTAATTCTTAATTCTCGTTTCCCATGCAAACAGATTTTTCTTCATACACCAAAGCGTTGCAGTGGAGTCTGCAAGCAGAGCTCAAGACGAGTGATGCGTTAGCGGGGAATTTTTCGTGTGTAGAAGATACGCAAGGGTTGGAGAAGTGGATGCAGGAGCAGGGCGTGAGAGCAGTGATAGCAGGTGATGCGGACTATCCGTATGCGTTGCAGGCAGGAGATGCGACGACGAAGATAGTGTATGGGATAGGGGATTGGTGATGCTTGGAGATGCCGAGGTTGAGTATCGTGGGTCCGAGGAAACCATCGTTGTATGCTACGCAAGTCCTTGATTGCTTATTTACTCAAATCGAGTCGAGGAGGTTGTGTATTGTTTCCTGAGGTGCACCATGAATAGATCAACAAGCACATAGAGGAGCAATAGCACATGGATTACCCACCATTGTCGTACTGTGATGCGGATTGTACGTGGCGATGAAGAGCTCATTGCGTGAACTCCTCCAACGTGTCGTTGCATGAGGAGGTTTGGTGCTGTCGGCTTGGAAACTCAAACAAACTCCTACGAATTTTACCTTTCCGCAGAGAAATAAATTGATTGCTGGATTGGGCGAGATTCTCTTCGTGCCAGCTGCGGGACAAAAATCCTGAAGCCTGATTACCGTTGATTTTGCGCACAAGATGCATAAACACATGTATACCGTACCGGCAAGCATTTTTGAGCAGGAAAGCACAGGGACAAACGAATTGCTAGTGCAGAAAAAAGCACACGCGGTGATTTCCTTTGAGCATATGCTCGATGCACATTTCCCTCGTTTGGATATGACGCCTACAGGAGTACAAGAAAACCTGACTGATGCTCAACAAACTATTTGTACCTATTTAGCACTCAGACGTGTGGCATCCACACAAGAACTGCTCAATGCATGTGCATGTAGTTTATCTGAGATCCTTGAGGCACTTGTAGAACTTGAAATGAAGCGTCTCGTGATACAAAAAGGTCCGGACGCATGGTCCTTAGTCTAGCCTACGATAACACATATTTTTTATTAGCAACTTACGTATGCAACCAACTAGAATCCTCCTCAAGCTTTCGTGAGAAGCACTCAAATGATCTAGTGAGGATGGTGTGCATATTGGTTATTTACAAAAGATCGGTCAAAAGGTAGCAAACTTATATCATCAATGATGGGAAATAGTGATTGTCGTAGGAGCAGGAAATATTTTCAGAGGCGCAAGTGGAGAGACATGGTGAATTGAAAGAGCTACGGGAGATTATATTGGTATGATAGCGACGATGATCAATGGCTTGGCTATAGCTGGTATGCTCGAACACCAACAGGTGCCTGCCAAAGTTATGTCTGCGCTCAATGTTCCCCAAGTCGCTGAACTGTTTATTAGAAAACATGCGCTTACCTACCTCGAAGAGAAGAAGGTAGTAATATGTGTCTGAGGAACGGGCAATCCATTTTTTACTACCGATTCTGCTGCTGTGTTGAGAGCACTCGAACTCGAGTGTGACTTTGTGGTCAAAGGCACCAAGGTAGACGGAATTTATGATCGTGATCCGCATAAATTTCCCGAGGCAATAAGATATACAGAAATTTCATTTGCTGATGCAATTGCAGATCAATTACATATTATGGATCCAAGCGCTATTGCATTGGCGCGTGATGAGGATTTACCATTGTTTGTTTGTCATATCGATGCGATAGATCAATTGAGTAGTGATGAGATGATAGGAACTCGAGTCAAAGAACGCTTTTAGTTTTTCTGTGAAGTCATGCGACAGTCAAAGTGGATGAGAGGAGTGTTGCTGTGTGGTCTCCTTTTGTGGGGCACGCAACAAGCGATTGCGTTTTTTCAACAACCAGGATATACCCGAGAACAATTGATACAGACTCCTGCATTGACCCGTTATGAGATGGCGAGAGTACTCGAAGGGATGCGTTGTCACGATTGTCTGTATCCATCTACTGAAACTATTGAACTTTATACTGCTGATCGACTCACTCTCCAAAAGCAAGAACTTGGCAACTATATTGATGATATTACCCTGACGACGGCGACTGCGCAAAACAAAGATTATTTTTATTGTGTCGCGGGCGTAGTCGATGCGTGAGTGATGCAAGGATATCCACTCCAGACAAGCCTATTTTGTCCTGGTAAATTTTGTGGTGCTACCTTGGCGAGATATGATGAGCTAGTCGAAAGTCTCTATCGTTTGGTGCGTCCGCAAGTGCTCCAAAACTACACTGCCAATCGACAGGAAATTAGCCAACGAGTGAGTGCTTCTGGTATTCAACTTTCAATTCCTGAGCTTACAGTCCTCAAACAAGCTAAAGAACGTTGTGGTGACACACCCTGTACACTTGAGCAACCCCTTGAACTAGATGTCTATATTCGTTTTTGTGCTGGGCAAGGCGATCGTTGTGGTCTACCTGTGTATAGTCAATTTGGAAGCCTTATTTACAAGCAACTCAGACTAGCGATCTTGACCCAAGCAGGGATCATCCCCAAGGCAGATGCAGGATTGTATCAGCCAAATAGCATCGTGCCCGGTGGAGTAGTGGCACAGTATCTTGCACCATTACAACAACTCGTACAATGTGAAGTCGATACTGATTATGATACGGATGAGGTTACTAACGAACGTGATAGTTGTTTGCATGCCTACAATCCCAATCAACGCGATAGTGATGCAGATGGCATCGGCGATGTGTGCGATGATGATATTGATGGCGACGGTATTACCAATACGATAGGCGTCGTAGATGATCAAGGTAACTTATTGCCAGAGCGTGTCAACACCTCAAAAGATAATTGTATCTTTGTACAAAACCCCAAGCAAACGAATGGTGACAAGGATGGTTTCTGAGATCGATGTGATCCAGATAATCCAGATATTCAAGCTGCCTTGATGATACAAGCGGATCCGCGTATCGGTGTTGTCCCAACGGAAGTAGTCTTTACCTCTGCTGCCTTGGGGAAAATTGAACAACTGGATTGGACATTTGGTGATGACTTTTTCGCAAATGGTGCATGACCTGTGCATACATATACTGATGTAGGGAGATTTAGTGTCGTAGCCAAGGCAACGCCAGCATTTGGGCGTCCCGTAGTGAGTAGATTACCTATCTCGATAGAACCACCTGCGTCATGGTCGGTAGGTTGTGCAGTGGTGGTGAATCCGTTGCGTAGCACCGTTCCTGCGACTATTTCTTTGGAGCACCTCTACACAGGAGCATTACAACAACTTACCTGGCAAGATGATGGCGGATTATTGGGCACAGTTGCACCAGGCAAGACGTTTGAACAACTCATTACGCAGCCATGAAGATACCGTTTTGAACTCCAATGTTATGATCAAGATGCGCAGTGGGCAGGCTTGAGTCAGGCAATGATAGAAGTAGTTGAAGATGATGATCTACCTAGTGTGGCCGCCTATCTCAAAGCATCCACGTTAGCGCCCAAACTGTGACAGGCCGTACAACTCTCGACCATCAAACGAGGCTTCAATGAAACTGATCTTGAAGGTGTTGTGTGGGAGTTTGGTGATGGTCCGGCTGTGACGACTCCGACATTGAGTATCGACAAAACCTTCGTAGATGCAGGTACCTATTTGATATCGCAAACTATATTGTTCAAGGATCAAAGACCACCATTGTATCAATCGCTTACCGTGACGGTGATTGGAGAACAGGCTCCACAAACTACCGCATTGAGCGGCGCACCCTTGAGTCAAAACAGAGAACAACCCTTCTTTTTTGAACTTACCCCTATCAACATTTCGCCTGATCAAATTCGTTATTTGGTGTGGGAGTGTGGAGATGAACGTAGAGATGCTTTCGATGGTTCGTTTGCAAATCATTTCATACACACTTGTTTGTTTGCAGAAGCGTGATCACAGCGTGTCCGTACCACGTTGTATACCAAAGACGAGAAAATATTTATCAATGAGATGACGGTCTACGTCATAGCAGGAGATGTCTGTCCTGATGATGCACCTACGATCACGTGTGATCTCGATCAAGATACCTTTGCGGATCGTTGTGACAGTGATATTGATGGAGATAGTTTTGAGCAATGGATGTGATTGGTGATCAAAGAAGTAGTAGAGTGTCCATTTGATGAAAGGACGGTTGATCTCAAGAGATTGGAAGCATATCATCGCTATGTACGCAAAACGGGAAGTGGAGATAATTGTCCTTTTGTGCACAACCCAGAGCAAGTAGATAACGACCAAGATGGCTATGGATCAGGTTGTGATCTAGATGATGCGAATCCCAAACAACCAGACGATAAAGGTGATGACGATGACGACTGAGGAGATGGGGATGGAGACTGAGACGGGGACGGAGAAGGGGAAGATGCAGGAGACAAAGATAGTGATGGCGATGGCCTCCCTGACAAAGTAGACGGCTGTCCAAATATCCCCGAGCACAAAGACGGCAAAGAGGACGATGACGGATGCCCCGAACTTCCCGCTAGAGACCCCAAGAAGAACGAGAAAAACCCCTTTATCAAAGCAGGGAAGTGTACGCAATGTCCGTGTCCGTTTGCTGACTACGCATCAGCCTTGTGGAAAGGAGACCGCGTGAGAGCATTACTCCTGGATCCCGCAGGCAACATTATCTACCAGTATTCACAAGCAGAAATGATAAAAGCGGATATAGGGAAATTGTTAGAGGGGGAGAACAAATAAGTAAAGATTGGAGCATAAAGACACATCAATACACGTTTTTTAATAGAAATTTCGTGCTAGCAGAACCATCAGTTTTCCATTTGACTTTCTTTTATAAATACATATGAGTATGTAGTTCTTTCTTTATTTTTTCATTTTCAAAGATGCGTAGATACCTTGAAATCATTGGAGTAGCAGTGGGAGCTTTGACTACGTTTAGCGTCATGGCAATCGTTCCAAGCTGTGAAAATTATCTTTCGTATTATGATTGTGATTACCAAGTAGGTGAGTGTGAAACTTGCCAAGCATATGCCTATCCTCCAGCGTTTGCCTATGACTCGGGAAGTTGCACTGAAGAAGAGTATGCGACGATCGCAGAAGCATTTGTAGTCTTGTACACAGCACAGTCTGCTGAGCGACGTCATGAGCAAGCAGTAGCACAGTGTAAATTACCGGAGAGTATGATTCCGTATGAGGATTGTCAAACAGCTTGTAGCCTCAAAACTACCGATGATGCCTACAGCGCATGCGTCAATGTGTGTGAGACAGAGACCAGTTTCGGAGATCGTTTGGCATTTGTACCGACGTTGTGTGAAAACTATTTCGCATGTGTAGGTGAATGTGAAGGATATGACTATCTCACCGAACATTGTACTTTCCTCTGCAATCAAGAGTGTCCTGGTGGACTCAAAGGAGGTAATATAAGAACCGGTAACTATTGTGGAGATGGAGTAGTCAGAGAAAGTGAGGAGTGTGATGATGGCAACAATAGCAACGATGATGGTTGTGATTACAATTGTCATATCGAGGCAGGATTTGGTGATGATGCTTCAGATCAACCAACAGATGATGGAAATGGTAATCCACTTCCGTGAAGTCTCTTGAATGTATGACCCGAGGACGACGATACGCAGCCCAGACAACTTGCACAAAAAAAACCTGGCGCTTCTATTAGAGATCAACTCATCGCGAGAAATAATCCAGATGGTACTGCGCCCAATACTGATCCCAAAAACTTGCCACATTCTGGAGGTTATATTCGTTTCCAAGATCGGCTCTACACTATAGGTTTCGCCTTGATGGCGTGCTTTGGACTGATGGTACAAAGAAGAGAAGAGTAAGCTGATATCCCACCTCGTGTGGGATTCTTTTTTATTGCGGTTTTGTCTATGAAATTAATTGTTGAACCGAGAGTGAGTAAATCACGAGATCAATTTACTCAAGAAAATCCAAGCAACTCCATCGCACTCGATGGGTATGTTGGTGGCGCACCCCGTTGGGACCTCAACTCCAAACATTTCAATTTCAATCATCACGAGGACGTGAATAGATTGATGACGAGATGTACTGCAGAGCAAGTGCTCATGGCAATCAAAGGAGGATTGATAGATTGTTTGCGCATCGATGGCACGCCTCAAGCAAACATTTACGTCAATGATCCTGATCAAGATAGTACGCTAGCAGCCTGGATGTTGCTCAACTGGCCGAGAATTGTGAAAAACAAAAACGAGCCAGCGATTAGCGCGTTGATTGCTATTCAAGACAAGCTCGATACAACAGCAGGCATCTATCCTATGGACCTACAAAGTGCGAGAATCAAACAACTCAACCGAGTATTTGCACCCTATACGGAAGCAAGACAAACAGGCATACTCAAAGATATGTCCGCAGAGACGATGCACGAACTTATCATGACGATGGGTGACAGAATTGAACAATATACGCAAGGCAATGCACAGGAAATTTCCTCAGACACCAACTATTTTGTGTTGGGTGGAGGAACAGGACGATCACTCATCCAAGAGTTTGGGAGCAATGCGAGGACACAATTAGCAATCGACAACATCAATGCTTTCGTTTCATATCTCTACGAAGGCGATGGAAAGTATTACTATTCTATTGGCAAAAGATCTCCGTTTGTTCCTTTCCCGCTCGAAGCAATAATGAGTCATCTCAATGAGATAGAGGCAAAACCTTTACCAGTATACCCTGGCGGACTCGAAGAATTAGTCCGTCATCTCAACCAGCTCAAAGCAGCACAAGAGCCAAAAATAGTATGGTGATGATCTGACACTATCGGTGGTTGTAGAAATGTATGAAGCTCCTTATCACCAAAGGAGTTGGAGCGAGAGATTAATGAGTTTTTGGAGAGAAAAGAGAAATAGTGGATATTGTTTTTGCTTTTTATTTAGGTATTATGAAGGCAATTTATATTAATATGGTACATGAGAAAACAGTCTAAGTCATTTATTAATACAGATTTTCTTGAAGAGGAACCAAAAGTAGACTCTACGACTTATGAAACTGAAGCAAAAAAGTTTACTAAAAAGATCAACAAGTTTAATAAATCCACATTAATTGCTCTAGTGGGCAATTATGGAATTGGAAAGTCTACACTGATTGGTAAAGCAAGAGAAAAATCTTGAGATACTTGGTTCCAGTTTGACGCTTGGAGGTACCCTGAAAGAAGAGAGCTACGGGAAGGTTTTTTGATTAAACTTTATACCGATTTATGAGGAAAAAAAGATGATATACTTAGAAAAATTGAGTGAGGAGATAAAGAACGAATAAAACGAGTAAAATGGATACTGTTGGGCTTGGCTTTTTTATTATGATTAAGTGATATCTACTATAGAATCGTATGTTGATACGATGGTTTTTGAGGTACGATACTTTGAGCCTGATTTTTGCTGTTTGCGAATGTATTAGAGAAACTAACAGATAATGTACCTAAGAATTTATCGCTGACAAGAGTATTTCAATTTGAGGATGAAGTAAAAAATATGCTGAAGAAACATAGTCAAACATATAAGAGAATATATATTGTTTTGGAAGATGTTGATCGTTCATGATCAGAGGGCCTATTTTTCTTGGAGACGCTATCATATTTTTTGAAGATAAAGAAAATCGAAGAAGCGGATCCAAAGATTGAATCGGGTCCAGTGATTATTCCTATTGTACTTGTTTCTGAAAATAACTGGTATAACGACATAGATTCATACTTAAAATTCATAGATCACTATGAGTTGTTTTCAAAAGCAATTTTGCAAAATGGGATTCAAGAGTTTATAAACTGAGTATTTAGTATGCCAGATACTTCTGTGAATAAACCTGTGTTTAGAAGAATTATGAATCAAGAGATAAGTAGGTTCCTTAATAACCCTAGTGGAAACTATAGATTGCTCAAATTTATGTTAAGAAAAATGGCAATAGAAATTGAGTTGAGGTTGATTGATCACAAGAATATAATCCCAGAACTATTTTTGTGTCTGAATTTTTGAATTTTTGTGGCGCAAATAAATAAAAATATTGGTAATTCAAAAGAACGAAAAGATGGTCGTGTGTTTACTAATCATGAGGAGAGAACTTCATTTACCTTGCATCAACAGAAAGACTTGCTTCAACTGATTCCAAATGTAGAGTGAGTGAATGATAATGATTTTACCTTTCAATATAATTACAACACTGATACTATAGTTTTTGAGCGTAATAACGTTTACTTACCATGATATTATAGACTATAACGATTTATTTAAATCTGTCGTTTTCACTCTTTACTTGCTTTTAAACTTATATGCTCACCCTTACCTTCCATGGTCACTCATTCATAGAAATCAATAATGGTGCTGAAAGTCTGCTTATAGACCCCTTTATCACGCACAATCCGGTGTGTAAGTTGACGCTTGATCAGGTGCGTGCCAAAAATATAACACACATTTTCATCACGCATGGGCATGCAGATCATGTGGGAGATACACTCGAAATACAAAAGATGTTTCCTGAGTGTCAGATCGTGACGGTCTATGGATTGGCGAAGTATCTGACAGCACAGTGAGCGACAAATGTTCACTGATTTGGTATCGGCGGAACGTATCGTGATGCGTGACGTGACCTGACGGCTAAATTTTTCACTGCGGTGCATGATGGTGGCATCATGGAAAGTGGATTGAGTACGTGGCCAGCGGGTATTTTATGCACACGAGGTGGCAAAAAAGTCTACCATGCAGGAGACAGTGCATTGACCAAGGATTTTGAACTGCTTGCGCCGTATGAAATTGATGTCGCATGTCTTCCCATCTGAGAAGTGTATACGATGGATATCTATGATGCGGTACTCGCTACGCAGATGATCGCACCCAAACAAGTGGTGCCTATCCACTATGATACCCGACCCAAAGTCGCTGCTGATGAGCAACAGTTTGCAGCACTTGTGCGTGAAAAGACTCCTACACAACCTGTTATTCTTGTGCCAGGAGAGAGTTGGACGTTATAAAAATATGCAGCTATGCTAATTTCCTATTGGTTTTTTGGTCAAGATAAGTAAAAGATGGCAAACAAATAAAATTATTTATGAATTTCAAATCGTGCTACATTATTGCTAACTTGTTCTTCTTCACGTTGTGTTCTCTCCGAGCTCAGGAGGCGTCTGTGATCAAAATTGATGAGCCACTTTCTTCAATGACTTCATCACACACTAAGCATCAAGCTACTTGGTCAATAGTAGCTGCTCCCAAAATGCTCCACGCATATATGCTCAAAGACCATAGTGGTAAAGAGCATGATTCAGAAGATGTGTTCTCTGCGGAAGTTGAACTCCAGCGTAAATTGGGGCGTTGGCACAACGCTATTGGTGTCGACCTGATTGAAGAATCATTTTATGGTATGCAAGGATGCGAACTGATAGAAGGTAAATTCCCCATTGGTGTGTCTGCATACGGTGAGTACTCACTCAAAACCAAGAGTTCATTTGTAAGTGTAGGTCCGCAAGTAGCCATTGGATCACATGAGAGCATCTATTGCATAGTACGACTTCAGATTGGTTCGCCAATTGATGAATTCAAGGCGTCAGTTGGTGTGCAATTTATCGTGCACATTGCGAAGCAACTTTAATACATTATTCATAAATCCGAGGCAAGCCTCGGATTTTTTAGTTAGATCTTCATGAAAATTTTATGTAGTAAAATTTGAATGATTGATCTAACTATGCTAGACCCATAGGGTTTAGCAAGGTAAATACCTTTGTAGATTCGGTATTATTGTGTATTAGCTGCAGATTTTCTACATCAACACCTCTCTCGGTTTTGCTCCTTCTTGGGGTCCGACAACACCTCTTTCTTCGAGTTGATCTATCAGTCTCGCAGCGCGAGGGAACCCGATACCGAGTTTTCTTTGGAGGAGGGTAGCAGATGCTTTGCCTGTGCTCGCAATAATTTCTATGGCTTGTTGCATGAGGTCTTCATCATCTCAGCTCATCTCCATGCCTTCGTAGCTATCGGCTTTGGCCTCGAGGATGCGGATAATCTCTGGATGATAGATGGCTTCCTCGGTGAGGTTTTGCATATATTTTTCTTTGATGGCTTTGACGACGTGTTCTGTTTCGATGGTAGAAATATAGGGAGCTTGCACCCTCACAGGGAAATTGTTTTTGGGATCGGTGTAGAGAAGATCACCCTTGCCGACTAAGTCTTCTGCACCTTTCATATCGAGGATCGTTCTACTATCAATTTGCGAGACGACGCTATGCGCTATTCTCGTTGGTACATTGGCTTTGATCAAACCAGTAATAACGTTCACGCTAGGTCTTTGCGTTGCGAGGATCAAATGTATACCAACAGCACGTGCTTTCTGAGCGATACGCGTGATGTAATTTTCGGTGTCCTTCTTATTTCCACTCATCATCAAGTCAGCGAGCTCATCGATGATAATCACGAGACGATAGAACGCATCTTTCTCGTCTACTTTTTGATTGTATTCTGCTAGGTTACGTACTTTGGTTTCTTTGAGTTTCTTGTATCTCTCTTCCATGAAATCGACCGCCCATCTGAGCACTTTGACTGCTTTGTCCGCTTGTGTGATAATTGGTGAAAGCAAATAGGGAATGCCTTCATAGATACTCAACTCAACTTGCTTGGGATCGACCATGATAAACTTGAGTTCAGAAGGGGTATTTTGGTACATCAACGCAATGATGTAATCATTCACACTAATAGATTTACCGGATCCTGTAGCACCTGCGATGAGGAGATGTGGCATGTCTTCCAATGGTTTCACTACGTGTGCACCATCAATTCATTTACCTACCGTGAGATTGGTAAACCCACTTTGCATTGCTTTGGCGAAGGTGACGCCACCCAATACTTCTCTGAGACTCACAAGTTGTGGCTTGGGATTTGGTATTTCAATACCTACACTGTCGGTGCCGGGGATAGGTGCCAAAATTCTGAGAGACTTCGTTTTGAGAGCGAGAGCGAGATCCTTCTGGAGATTTTCAATTTTGGAAATTTTGATACCAGCTTGTGGTTTGATTTTGATTTGCATGACGGTAGGTCATACATTCACTCATTCAATTTCTACTTCTATATCAAACTCAAGGAGTTTATTTTTGATATTCTCTGCTTTCTCATACAACCATTCTTCATCGACCGGTTGGTCCATCACAGGCGCCTCATCCAGTAAGGTGAGTGCAAATGTAGGTTTATCCTTGGGAAACGTGACATGAATTTGTCTCAAGGTATGTTCGTCTTCTTTTTTGACAACGGCTTTGGAAATTTTTTCTTTGAGCAACGATTTGAGAAGAGTAGGTGAGGGAGAAGCTGATTTCTCAACTACTTCTTCTTCCTCTTCTTCTTCTATTTCTTCGTCATCGGTTGCTACGGTTTTCTTGCCTCATTTGCTCACGATAGTACGCGTACTCTTGGATGAGGTGACGCTACTCGCTGCACTAGCAATACGTTCTTTCATGCCAGCAAACTGTACTGCAGGGAGACTAGGAAGTTTGAGTTTGTAATAGATACCAATCAACACCACCAACAAAATGCTCGCAGCGATAAAAATTATTTTGACCGCTTTGACCTCACCACCAAGAAGTAAATTCATACCCCGTAGTCACAAATACCCCAACCGTCCACCATTTGCTCAGATCAGTTTGAGGAGTGTTCCATTGATCCCTTCGTCAAATCCAATTTCCAACACAGGGAAATTGAGGATCCCGCACACTATCAACATAATGAGGAACCCAAATTTGAAGAGCCATCTATTGTATCGATCAGCTCTGATCAACATAATAATACCTATCATAGTCAGCAGAGCAAAGAAGATGATTGATCATTTTTCGCCAAACAGTTGATAGGTAGGATAGGAGAGCGCAGAAAAAATAGGCGACTGGTGCGCCATAAATAATGTAAAAAAGAAGAGACCTCAGAAAGCAATCAGTATGCCTGCTACTTTGAGTCTGTCTAAGACAATATGAGAGCTCCTACGGGTTCTTTTACGTGCCACGATACCTGAGAAAGGATAAACAAAGGTTGATAATAGGTATTTGGGATACGTTTTCTAGTAGTTTTTTGGTCAAGGAGAGGAACACAAAATTTTGTATCTCTATCCTCTTTTTCTGACATGATAAATGACACGGTCTTCTCCACATGAGAATGTGTCCATCAAGTCAAAACGATGGATGTTGCAGGCTTTTTTGAGGTCTGTTTCTTCTTCGGTGGTAGCCAGTTTGTACAAGAATGCATGTCCTCCGGGGACGAGGAGAGGGGATAGCCAGGTGATGAGTTGCGTACTATAGGCTACTGCTCTCGCAGTGATGATAGGAAAACGTTCGCGACAGTCTTCGGCTCTACATCGTAGGGTACTTATATTATGTATACCTAGTTCTTTGGCCATAGCATCTATTGCGTTGAGTTTCTTGGCTCTCGCATCGATCCCGACAAAAGGTATATCTGGATAGCTCATCGCCAGTGGTAGTAGCGGAAATCCCCCTCACGTACCTAGGTCTGCAATGATGCGTTCTTGCAAACGAGGAAGGGCGATAGTAGCAAGATCGACAAATTCAGTGAGCTTGAGGCTATCCAAAATTTGTTTTTCATAAATAGCTTGCGGATCTCTGATGGCAGAAAGATTTATTTGCGCATTGTAGCGGGCAAACGTAGTGATGAGTCATTCTCGTTGGGCGTAGGTGTGCATGAGAAAAAAGGCTGAGAGGATACTTGTATTTGAACCACAAAACGATAGAGTGGTCTGGTAGCAAGCTAGTGATCCGCAGACAAAATGCTAGTGGTTTCACCTCTCTTTTATTTTTCTGAGCGCACCATATGCGTTCTCGAAGACAGTTTATTGCACTCGTTGCAACGATTATGATATGATTGTGGCCATTGGTGTGGTGGGCAACGTATGGACAGTTATTTGAAGATAGAGAATTTGATGTTGCCTTAGCATGGGCAGAGCAGGCCTGATTTGAGCAAATTGAACAAACCAAAGCATATCCTTTTGGGATGATCACAAGAGCAGAGGCGACACAATGGTATGTGGCGTTAGCACAGCAATTGGAGTTGGTTCCTATGCAATGGTTGGTCTGTCAATTTCCTGATGTTGTTGACTATCCTGAGAAACAACAACAACTCATTGAGCTGGTGTGTGGCTATGGATTTTTTCAAGGCCATGAGTGATTATATTACCCTGAAGAGTATATTTCCAAGGCAAACGCTATAACGGCTTTGGTGAGAGGACTGTATCCAGGAGTAGAGTTTACTCGCACCGTACCGTATCGAGAACCCTATATGCAACAAGCAAGACAATTGGGATTGACCAAGCAAGCATCATCTCCCTATCTCAATTATCTTATTACGAGATACGAACTCATCTTACTTCTCCATAGAGCATACAACGCTTTTGCCAAATAATAACACTTTTATTCTTCCGGTGAATACTTGTATGAAACGTACGTTTGATCCCTTAGCGCGCGAAGCATTACGTATTATGCAAGAGACCTCTGAGCATCTTTTTTTGACGTGAAAAGCAGGAACCGGTAAGTCTACCTTGTTGACGCATTTTTTGCAAACCACCACCAAAGAAGTGGTGGTGCTTGCTCCTACTTGAGTGGCAGCGCTCAATGTGGGTGGACAAACTATTCATAGTTTTTGTAAATTCAGCACTACGGTGACGCCCGAAGAAGCGAGAAAATCAGGTGCTAAATTCCGCAAGGATGATCTTATCGATGCCATAGATATGATTATCATAGACGAAATTTCAATGGTGAGAGCTGACCTTTTCGACTGTATCGATATTTTTTTACAGACCGCTAAGGGGGTAGATCTTCCCTTTGGTGGTATACAAATGGTCTTTGTGGGTGACTTATATCAACTCCCACCGATCGTGACGAGCACAGAGAGAGCCTACTTTCAACACGTCTATCCTTCACCATATTTTTTTGATGCGAAAGTATTTGCACGTCCAGAGTGGCAGATGCAATTCATAGAACTGGAAGTAGTCTATAGACAACAAGATCAACATTTTTTGGATATTCTCAATAAAATTAGAAACAAAACAATTCAAGAAACTGAACTCAAAGCACTCAATGCCCAGGTCAAAAAGGCTCCACAGAAGGTCCCTTTGGGATCACTCTATCTCGTTGCCAAAAATGCAACTGCAGAGCAAATAAATCAACAAGAACTTGACCGTCTTCCCGGAGATACACGAACTTTTGGGGCGAATGTCTCAGGACGTTTCGAACAAAAAAACTTTCCGACCGCACAACAACTCCAACTCAAAATTGGTGCGCAAGTCATGTTCGTCGCCAATGATACCTCAGGAGGGGAGCGAGTTAATGGTACACTAGGCGTCGTGACTGCTATTGATGAAGAGGAATCAAGTGTGACGGTAAAAGTTTTTGGCGGTGATGAGGTGATAGTAGCACCACATGAATGGAAGGTACGTCAATACGTCTACGATCAAAAGAAGAAAGTGCTTACCAGTGAAGCAGTAGGTTCATTTACGCAACTCCCGTTGAAACTTTGTTGGTCGACCACTATTCACAAAAGCCAATGAAAGACCTATGACCAAGTCATTTTCGATGCGTCTGGTATCTTCGAAAAAGGACAGTTGTATGTTGCACTCTCTCGTTGTAGAACCCTCGAAGGTATTCATCTTATCGCTCCTATCAAAACCTCTCAAGCAATGATCGATTACCGTATTTCAAAATTTATTGCTACCTATCAGGAAATTATTTCTTTGTAGCAACTTATACTCAATACTTCATCGAATTTCTTCATGTATGTTTTGAAAATGGCTTTTTTGACATATTTTTTTTTGAGCCAATCAAATGTCCTCCAGATGAGTCAGAAATGAGGTCTTTTAGCTCATTTGTGGCTGTTTCTAGCCAAATTTGTATCTCATGCTACACTGTCGAAATCGTGAGCCATTTTTTGACAGAACCCCTTATTTTCCCTATACTTACTAGGCAGAAAACTTTTTATTGTTCACCTGTGACCAACGTATGAGTATTTTTACCGACAACCCAGCCTTAGAACAGTATCTGGGAGGTATGCAAAAAGCGATTGATGACAGAGATATCATCAGTGTTTTTGATAATTTGTTGACGATTGCTACAGAAGCGGGATGTTCGGATATTCATATTGAGCCAGGCAAGGATATGAGCAGAATTAGACTGAGAATTGATGGAGTTTTGCGTGAATTGATTCAATATCCAGCACGTATTCATGACAATGTCATTGCAAAGTTCAAAATTGAATCAGGACAGATGCGTCCAGATGAAAAAAGATTGCCACAGGATGCCCGTGTATCTACTGCAACTTTGACTGGCAAAGAACTCGATCTGCGTGCGAATACGATCCCGACCGTTTGGGGTGAAAAATTAGTAATGAGGTTGGTAGATAAGTCTAAAAAGACTCCGCCGTTGAGCGTCTTGGGTATTGAATGAATCAATGGAGAAATTATAGCCAGAAATATTGATTTCCCGAATGGGATTATCGTAGTTACGTGACCGACGGGTTCGGGTAAAACAACGACGCTGTACGCTGCGTTGGATATTTTGAATACGGTTGAAGTAAATATTACGACCTATGAAGATCCGGTAGAAATCAAGGTAGCAGGACTCAATCAGTCACAAGTGAGGGCTGATATTGGGTTTACGTTTGCACAAGGTTTGAGAGCTGCACTGAGACAAGATCCAGATATTATCATGGTGTGAGAGATTCGTGATTTCGAGACACTTTCCACAGCGATGGAAGCAGCGATGACGGGACATTTGGTGTTCTCTACGGTGCATACGAATTCAGCTACAGAAACTATTACGAGAGTGATGAACTTCGGCGCTCAGCCATATATGATTACGGGTACGTTCAATGTGATCGTCGCACAAAGATTGTGAAGAAAAATCCGTGACGATTCGAAAATTGAAATGAATGTCAAAACTCAGTTCCCCGAACTTTTCGAATCAGCAAGACAGTCAATTTTGACGATGAAGCCAGATGCCCTCGAAAGAGAAACGCGTATGAGAAACATCACGAGCAAACAACTAGAATGGTTTATCTCTGACGGTATGGCTATTTGACCTGATCCAGATAAAGGCCTCGATGCATATAAATGAAGAGTTGGTTTGTATGAGATGCTGGAGTTCGACGAAGAAATCAAGACGATGCTGCTCGATGGAGAAAGAGCACTCGCAGTAGAAAAATACGCCCTCGAAGAAAAATGAATGGTCAACCTCGAAAGAGACGCTGTCTTCAAAATGATTCAAGGACAACTTGGTATCGAGGAGGTATATAGGTTGGTGAAGCATAAGAAATATAAGTAGACTTTCATTTTTTTTATTCTTTTTATCAGAACCATCATGGGAAATCTAGAATCTGTAGACCAGCATGAGTCAAGAAATCAACAAATTGAAAATGATGTTCGTCAGTTGATTGATGAAATACATGTTGAAGAAAGTAGTCTCAAAAAGGACATTGAATGAAATGATCCTCTTATTGAATTTCAAAAATTAAAGCAAAAAATATCAGATCGCTATCAAACGTATGAAACTACTACTCATGGTAAAATGAGTATTATGCTCCGGCCAGATACAGGTGAGGTAGTTATTGATATTGCCTACCCTGATGGAACATATTGAGAAATGAGTATTGTAGAAAAAAACTGAAAGATTTATGCATGGTGATCAAAGTGAAGTTTTGATAAAAATGGTAAATATGTAACGCAAAAAGAAGTATATGGTAAAAAAGAATGACTTACTAAACAAAAACTTTCTCATGAGGAGGCACAGAAATTACTCAACCGGATACAATGAGGTATTAATGAGTTGGATACTGTTAAATTAAAACAATTGGACATTAGGTTTAGGAATATACGTGAGAAAATTTCTAAACGTGATGAAGATGTTGCATATGTTAAATGAAATACAAAAGTGCGAATTAAATCTTGAGATGATCTATATAGCAATGGAAATTGATTTGCGAAGAATGCACCTATATGATCCAAAGTTATTGAAATTAAGGTGATCAATGGTAATAAATCAGAGGAAATAGATTTCATTAGAATGCCAAATGGACATTATCAATCAATTCATGTACATGGAACAGGAGAGTGAGATAATTATAAATCAATGTGATATAAATCTTGATTTAAATTTGAGTGAAGAAATTTTGCTTCATATCTTACTGCATCTGAAACAGAAAAATACATAAGTAAAATTGAAGCATATATGAAGTAGTTATATCATGGCAAAATCTCTCTTTTCAGCTACGCCATCAGACGACTCTACGTTCTACCAAGAGATGCAGGACGAACAATCTGCACTTGAGAAACAGGCACTAGAGGTTTTTCGTGAAACGCAAAAAGATGAGGTGCAAGAAGAAATAAATCATCAACAAGCACATACGAGTAGACAACTGCTGGAGTCACTCACGACGGGGAAGTCCTTTACGCAACTCTATGATGAAGCAGTCAATGAACAAGAAAAACAACGTTTGCTCATTACACAAATCTCCCAAACTATCACCAACGTGCAACTGACCTTCGAGCAAAAAAAAGATACCATCGATCAACTCGAACAATCCTGTGGCAACCAAATGTATGTGATAGCATTCAATACGTTAATCGAGAAACATACGATTTCTCCTTGTTTCACCCCAGAGCACTACCAACAGTTGATCACGATAGATACAGAGATACAAGCACGTAGAGACCTAGAGATCAGTCAATTTATGCAGATGATCAGCGATCTGATGCAAACATCGACGACCGTGACTGACCCGATCGCGAGACAGGATATCGTCCTCAAAATGTGAATCATCATGATCTTGTGAAGCGGTATCAACGTCAGGAAAATTCACGAGGCAGAACTTATGAGACTCAAGCAAGAATTTGCGAGTTTATTTTTTACTATCGATCCGTGGAAAAATGGAACTGACACCAAGAAATTGTTGAAGACCATTCAAAAATCATATACAAGCATAGAACTCAATGCTGATCTCCATCGTATCTATCCTCCGTTAGCAGAATTTGTAGATATGGTAGATACCTTGCTTGCAGCAAGCAAGAACAAAGAGCATGATATGGGGTATGCGTGGGAGCAATTTTCTTTTATGCATCATGCAATTTCAGCACTACATGGTGATAAAATGGCGAACGTGATTGATAATGTGATCCCTGCAGAACTTTACTACACAGGAGATGTTGAACACAATCAAAAGATCTGAGTCCTATGGAATGACATCCAAAGTGATCCGAAGAAACTACAAGATTATTTTATGCTCATGTATTATATTGTCGATGCGGGAGAACATTCCCCCAAGATTAGTGATCACCTCGGAGATTTGAGTATTGCTGACTCATTCACCTATACCGTAGCAAACACGCAGCGACAAAGATCCTTGCAAGAAATATATCATTTCGATGTACACAATGTCAGCCCGGAAGTTGTACAAATCTTGGCATGGAACAGCACGAACTTTCCGTTTCCATTTTTTTTAGAGACAAGATGACGAGACCGATGCGTCGAGCATCTGACCAAAGAATGGGTCCTGCGACATATCCGCAGTAGAGATAGTTTCAAAGATCACCTTGATCTCAAATCACTCATCGAAAAAGTCTGACTCGACAAACTCAAATCTCACCCTGACGGTATGTGGATTTTGATGAAGTGTATCACGGAGAAACTCAAATGAGTATCATATCAAGATGTGCAGATTGATGCGTATGGGAATGTCTATTGTAATCAAAGGATAAGCTGAGAATTAGAATATATGACGGAAAATAGTCAGTGATGACCCAACTATTATTATGGGGCAAGCCCTGGAGAATGATTGTTCTGACATAGTTTGGATGAGAAATCTCATCTTTTTGGCAATTTGCGTGATATTAAGGAGATAGACATAAAATGAGAATATTTCATTGAATATTTCCGTACTGATAACCTGAAGTGAGGGAGGTGAGTGAGGTTGTATAAAGACCTCCAACAAGTGTTTTGAAAAGAAGTTGTTAATAATGAGGAAATAGTATGAGCTATAGATGATGATTGTGTGGTCTTTGCACGTCCTGATGGATCCGACTATGAAGTATATAATTTTAAAAATCGATGACCAGTCACAGGGAATAATCCCCAAGTCAGAATTGATAAAACATACACAATTACAAAAGGTATATCTGATGGACGGATTAAATTGGATGACTCTCGTGACGCAACCACTCTTTTTGTAAACACTTGGTGACAAGAAGAACTACGCCTAGACAAAAATAAATATCAAGATGCAGGCAGTTTCCACGAAGGACTTGCTCGGGTGCAACAAGCTCATACCAAAGGAATTATCACTACCTACACCTTCGGTTTTATGGATAAAACGGGCAAAGAGGTGATACCGTGCATCTACGACCGAGTAGATGATTTTAGCGAATGACTCTGCCAAGTCCGCAAAGATGGAGTGCACTTTTTCATCGATCAAAAAAATGAAATAGTGCTTTCACCAGATGTATATTTTTCCAAAATTGATAAAAATGCATTACCAGAAAAACAAGAATTTCATCTCCAAAAAGCGAATCCTTTTTCTTGTGGTTTCACGAGAGTAGAGTACAAAACCAAAATGCATCCCGCAAGATTTGGCGAGCAATGATATCCAGAATTTCGTACAAAATTTTTTGATAAAAACTGAAAACAACTCAAATTTCCTGGATCTATGATCATTACTGCAGCCTCAGATTTCTCCGGCTGAATCGCCAAAGTCCAACTTCAAGATGGCTCTCGAGGATTGATTGATACGTTTGGAAATTACTATCCGGTGTATGGGTAACCTTACACCATCATCCCATCCAAACTTTCCTGCAGATCGTTGGAGATGAATGGAGAAATCATATCGGGGTGATGCTCGAGGAGATCGAGGGCAGCGTGCTGCGTTTTTTCGACGAAGGCGGTATCGTTGATAATCGAGAGTGGGAGATCGGTAATGCCAGACTGTCTGATGCCGAGGAGTTCACCACTGCCACGTGCTTCGAGATCGAGCTGTGCAAGGACGTGCCCACTGTGCTGCTGTTCGAGGTGACGGAGTCTCGCGTAAGCTTCTCACGATTTGTGTTTGGTTTGCAAAAAACAATACGATTGGAGATCAGATCTTCCGACTCTTCCACGTAACTGATGTAATTGCGCAAGGCCGAAGCGTTCTGCGTTTTGGATGATCATCGTCGTCGCTTGTGGTACGTCGATACCTACTTCGATGACGGTCGTCGAGACGAGGATGACGAGTTTGCCGTCCTTGAAATCTTGCATCGTTTTTGTTTTTTCATCGGCTTTGATTCTGCCGTGCAGAAGTCATATCTTGCCTGCGAGTTCAGGATAGAGTCCAACGACATCTTGATAGACCTGCTGTGCATTACTTACTTCATCGAGCTTATCGCTTTCTTCAATGAGTGGCGTAATAATGAACACTTGCTGCTGTTGGGCGATTTTATTCAACAGCCAAGGTTTGAGTTTGAGAAATTCGCTGTGGTTGATAATCTTGGTAGTAATGGGTTTCCTGCCTGCGGGCATCTCATCGATCACGCTCACGGCAAACTCCCCAAAATAGACCAACGCAAGCGACCTTGGAATCGGTGTAGCCGTCATCTGTATAATATGTGGTGATCCAAATTGCTGAAAAAATGCTCTTTGTTTGACGCCAAATTTGTGTTGTTCATCGATGATGACGAACTGCAAATTGTGGAATGTGATGTCATCTTGAAGCAGTGCGTGCGTGCCGATGATGATATCTATGGATCCTTGCTCGAGTGCTTGTTTGATGCGTTTTTTCTCCGCAGGAGGTGTAGATCACGTGAGCAGTCACAGGCGTATTCACAAGGGGAGTAACAACTTCGCTAGGGTATGATAGTGCTGGAGTGCAAGGACTTCAATCGGTGCCAAGAACGCAACTTGTGCATGTTGTTTTTTGATAAAGTATCGTGCAACAGCAGTCGCGACCACCGTTTTTCCACTTCCTACATCTCCTTGCAGAAGCCTCAACATTGAACGCCCTGTCGTAGTATCATCGATGATTTCTTTGAGCACTTTTTTTTGTGCATGGGTGAGGGTGTAGGGCAATGTTTCGATAAACTGCGTGATCACTGACCAATCTGGTTTCTCTATGGTGTGTGTTTGTTGGTAGTCACGCTTGGCGAGTTGTGATGAAATTTGGATGCGGAGGAGTCTTTCAAAAAACATACGCTCTTTGGCTTTGTCGAGTGTCTCTCGATCATCTGGGCTGTGAAGACAACGCATCATCGTGCGCACATCGACGAGATCATATTTTTTGAGCAAACTGTCGGGCAAGGTCTCTTGGACGCTATCTATGAGTTGAGGCAAGATACGCAAAATCTTTTTGGCAAATCGTGCAGCGCTGATACCTTGGAGGCTTGGATAGATCGGGAAAATTTTACCGATAGATCGTTCTACGGTTGCCTCATCATCTGCGGGCACAATATCGGGATGCCAAAAGACTACTTTACCTCACGTGTATTGTGGTTTGCCAATGATGTAATATCGCTTTTTTGTTTCGAGTTGTCTGAGGAGATACGTGGTATTGATCCCAGAGATCTTGCACTGTCCGCCTGCTTCGTCTTGGAGATGAATTTCAGAAAGTTTTTTTCAGGTCGGCGTTCTGATCAAGGATTTTTTGATCACTTGTACTTTGACGGTTTGGAGTGTTTCATCGAAGGTCAGGGTAGCAACGGTGCTGAGATGTCTTCTATCTTCGTAGGTCCTGGGGAAATATCGCAAGAGATCTTCTGGTGTCGTGATATGCTCGCTTGCCAAAATAGTGACGAACTTATCGGTTGTCTTGAGGAGTTGCTTGAGTGAAGGAGGTGTAGTTGTCATAAGGAAGTCTTGTATGTATCGTATACTTACTTATAGTGGTGCAAACTGAAAATGCAAATGAGGAAGATGTTTTTGATTTGTTTTATGGCCCAGATATGATCTTACCCACTCAGCGACGACAGAAAAACACACGGAAGATAGCATGCATGAAATTATGTAGGAATGTGATGTTTATCATTCCAGTGATTGCTTTGTTCTTTACCGAAAATTGATTGACGTTGACGCAAATTTCTTTGTTGCAGTCTTTTTTTTCTATTGCATTGTTGAGTCTCGAAGTACCAACAGGGTATATCAGTGATAGATGGGGAAGGAAAACGTCGTTGATTATAGGACATATCGTGATTATCCTCTGATATGTGGCCTACCGATGGGGGAGTGACTTTGGGACATTTTTGGTAGCAGAACTTATTTTAGCAGTTGGCTGGGCATGTGTATCGGGGAGTGATAGTGCATTGTTGTATGACACGTTGGACCAAGCAGGTAAGGCTACTGCCGCCAAGAAATGGGAAGGGAGAATAGGATTTACAGGTGATATTGCTGCGGTGATAGGAGGTGTGGTGTGATGATTTCTCTGACATCTCTATGGGTTTGATGTGTTGTGGTTGATGAGCGCAGGTATGGTTGCATTGACGCTCCCCATAGCATTTTCTCTCCAAGAGATTAGGGCTCCTGAACATGTACATCATACCTACCATATGATGGGTGATCTGAGAGCAATGGGAGCTCATCTCAAAGCAAACCCGCGCATGTTGCGGTTTATTTTGTTCACGGGAATTTTGTCGTATTGTTCGTATGCGCTCGTGCGATCTCAACAACAATGGCTGTCTACCTTGGGTGCACCAGTAGCTTGGTTTGGAGTACTGCGAGCTGGAGCAAAGTTGTGTACTGCGTGAGGAGGGCTATTTGCGCATACCTATGATGCATTAGTTGGACATAGAAAATGATGGCTTGGTTTGTTGGCTACCATGATATTCGCCTATGGGCTGTTGGCAGTGAGCTCATCTTGGATAGTAGCATTCGCATGACTGTGTCTAGCATTTGCTGCACGTGGTATACAAGCACCACTTGGTACTTACTATCTCAATGAACAAGCGACGAGCAAACTAAGGGCAACGATGCTATCAAGTATGAGTATGGTGCATCGTTTATTTTATGCCATACTCCTGCCTATTCAATGACGAATTGGAGATACGTATGGGTATCCCGTTATGTTTGTGACTGCAGGCATATTCTTTGTGTTCGTCTGAGGAATATCTTTGGTACAGATGTTAAAAAACTAATTTTTTTTTACTACCTTATTTATCATGGTACATCAAAAAGTTCCACAAATTCTCTGAGTTGATCGAGGGACACAATACGTAGGTATGGCATATGCGCATCCTGAGACCAAGATTGTTTTCCCTATTGGGTATTTGATGAATGATCCAGGACTCTTTTTCTCTATTGGCGATGTTTTGGAGAGATATCATATCGGCACGGTAGTGATAGGCTATCCCAAGCAGCACAAAGAATTCCAAACACAGATTGATGCCTTCTTGGAAAACATCAAATTTATCAATGAAGATATTCGCGTGATCAAAGTAGATGAAGAATATTCATCAGTCGAAGCCCAGGCCAAAACGTGAGAGTATTCCAAAACCTCACAAGAAGACACCTTGGCAGCGATGGTAATCTTGGAGAACTATTTGCAACAAAAGAATACCTAACCATATGTATGCATGCTACCAATGAGAAAGCATATCACGGAATGTACCACTTGGGGAGCAGACCACAAAAAAACTCCACCTTTGGCTTGACATTCAAAGGCGAATGATTATCAACTTGATGTTTTTCAACCTTTTACCCTTTCTTAATTCCTACCCATGGGTTTCAGTATTAAAATGGATGACAAGAAGATCAAAGTAAACCTTGAGGAAACGAATGTCAAAGACATTCTCCAGTATTGCAAACCCAAGGAACAATTGGTCTTGTTTAGAAAATTCGGACTCACGTCTGGCAAAGAAACACCTCTTCAAAGAATTGGTGAGGAGTACGGCTTGACGAGAGAAAGAGTGAGACAAATTGAGACACAAGGTTTGATGAGATTCAGAAGACTTATCATAGGCAATGAGAAATATCTCAAAGTCATCGAAGAGGCGAAGAAAATACTTGATGCCAACGGTGGTTTTCTCGTAGAGGATGACTTCTTGGCTAAATTATTCAACAAGGGTATCGGCAAGTTCAATGCCCAAGAGCTCAAGATGATTATCGTTTCTGATTTCGATATCTACTATCTCAAAAGAAATAAACGTCTCAACAAAGGCTTCTACATTGATCCCTTGTTCGAAGACCTTTTGACCGATATGTCTGTATATATCACCACATATTTTCAGAAGAAAGATCAAGCAGAGGATATGTACGAGTTCGTAGGAAAACTCAAAACGAAATACTCAGCTGAATACGAAGATATCGCTTACCTCGAGAACAACCTCTTCTATACTAACTTCTTCAAGTCAATCAAAGGTATCTCTACCTTCTACGGCAAAGTAGGTTTGGACTCATTCACCGAAGTCAACCCAACAACGATCAAGCAAAAAATCCTCTATATTTTGAGAAGACTCAACAAACCTGTACACTACCAAGAAATGGCTTCCAAAGTCGTTGAATGGTTCCCAGAGAAGTCTGTCAAAGTAAATACGGTCCACAATGAACTCGTCAAAAACAATGACATGTTCGTCAATATGGGATTGGGTATCTATGGTCTCAAGGAGTGGGGATTTGAAGGTGGTAGCGTCAAAGATATCATCGAACGTATCCTCAAGAAATTCGATAGAGCAATGACTATCAAAGAGATTTCAAAAGAAGTCCTCAAAGAAAAGATGGTTTCTCCCAATACGATCGTGTTGACCCTTCAGAAATACAAAATGCTGTTCCAACGTATTGAGAAGTGAGTCTATCAAATGGCAACCAAAGCTAAAAAGTAAGGCATAACATTCTCACAATATAGCAAGAAGAGTCTTCCCAAAAGGGAGGCTCTTTTTGTATTTTACCTAGATATCTTCTATACTTATAAGGTGTTTTGAAGGCTTTTTATGTTTGCAAGTTTGCATAAGCATGCACGAAGCAACCTATGGTGGTACATATGACCTCATACAGCAAGATCAAGCGATACCGCAGAGAGCAGTAGTCGATTTTTTGCATTACCTGCAATTTACGGACAGAGTAGAAAGTCGTACGATAAATAACCAACTCCAGACTCGAGGAATCATGCATACACCAGGCTATACGTGGTGAGCAGATGCGGTACTCGAACTTATCCATTTTTTGCATGCACGACTTACTCAGAAAGCGGGACATGATACGAGTCTCATCTATACAACAGAGTTTATCACAGCTCTTCAACAACAAGTAGATCATATACAAGTACTTTCATTTTGACCTGCAGCGCAGTCGGTTGTGGTACATTTCACTGATAATGTAATGGAGACTATCGTGCAAGATGGCAACAGCATTGAGCGAACTTTTGTGCAACGACAATGGAAAATAGATGCAGTGCTCCAGAATGAAACCCTTTCACCTGAAGAGAAAAAATGACGTCTCCAAGAGGTACTCGAAACTTGGCTTACCAATACTCCTATATACATCAATGCATTACTAGGTAAATTACGCTCGTATATCCCTGAACTTGATGTGCAGTCACTTCCTTCCCCCAGGAAACTCTTCTTAGCTGCTGCGGTAGCGGGTAGTTTGTTGTACACGACGCAGACCAATAAAATAAGCCTTCAGGAAGTAGCAGCACTTGATGAAAAGGCATGGAAAGAAGCAGCATCTCATCCCGATGAACTACGTTCACTAGTAGCAACTGCCAAGCAAAAAAGTGCTTCACAAAAAGAGACGCTATCATCTAAAAAACCGATTAGTGACGTCAAGAAGGATAAAACTGAAGTGACCACACATGAACAAAGAAAAACAGTTATCAAACACTGAGAAGAGCGTCCATTAGCTGAGTTTACTCCACTTCCCCAAAAACAAATAAAGGAAGTTTTTTCCTCTGCACCAAAAAATATGAAGAGATTGGACGTGTCAGGATATACACTTTATCGTGATCCGGTGAGTGGAGTCTATTATCGACAGGTACAATCTGGTCAAACGATAGGCGAGTTGCGCTCGGTATTAGCACAAGATGAGAGATTCTCATATCTAGAAGGGAGTACCTACAAACCACACAGTAGCGGGAATGTTCATTCACGAAATATTCAAGCAGATAACCTCAAGGTAGGACAACTGGTGCCTATTCCTTTGGATCGTGAAGCAACTGCATTGACTTACGAAGAGTTGATGAGCAGCACAACACAAGCACTTACACAGATTCAAAACCACAAGCGCTATGGTGCTTTTGTCCAAAGTCTGCTCGAGAAAGTGGGAGAACAGCAGCTTTCCAAAGTGATGTGTGCAGTAGCCAAGAAAGAGAGTAGTCAGTGATCTACCAGTATGTATCGCTATGAGCCTGGGCATGGAAGATTTTCATATGGCATCTATCATGTATTGGATTCGTGACCCGGCAGGACAGCTCTCCAGCAGCTTGGCTTCTCGTCAGGTCAAGTGATGGCTGATCCTATCAAAGCTTGAGAACGATTTCGAGCATATTGTTATGAGAAATTTGCAGATATGCAATATACCAAAGAATATAAAAGATATATCGCACATCCTGAGAAGTTGTTTACCAAAAGAGGACTAGAAAAGTTTGGTAAGCTCTACAATGGAGGTACAGACTATGGGAAAGATCTCAAACAGGTCTATAATGAGCTCAAATAGTAGTTGGCGATGAGAAATACTTTATTCTACAAGCTATAATGCATCTCAAGGAGAAGACAAAATGATCAGCTCATTCCTCATCAGGATATGTACGTCCACATACGGCGCAGGATCTTATGCATGATCTCCAAGCTACGGACGCTATTCCGCATACGCTCATGACCAAACAAGAGAAAATGGCATATTTTGGTGATTTTGATGAAATCCCAGGAGTTTCTACCAAAACAGAGGAGTTAGCCAATCAGCTTGCACAATTGCCATGGAAGCAAGTCCCCAAAGAACTGTGAAACAACTATGTTGTATGATTCCCTGGACTCAAGGATGCTCACAAAAGAATATTTATACGTGATCTTGTCACCATATTTTGACAAACCCATTTTTTGAAAGTATTAGATGCATTGCCCCATTTCAAAAATGTTTTTCTATTTACCTTACCCAAAAACGGAGGTACTATTCCTCCTCATCATCATGCACAAGAAGCACGTCTTTTTATCTTAGATGGCTCTGCAACTGATATTTCTGGCAACAAAGTCAGGGCAGGTGAAGTGGTGATCAATACCCCCTTTGAAAAACATGGATATACTACTGAGGCTGGGGAGAAGTTGCTAGCAATCTCTCGAGGAGCAGATGATGGGATTCTGAACTTTGATGTTACCACAGGAGAGTTTATAGATACCAATGATTTTATCCTCTAAATAGAGGAGAGAACTGCTCATCTTGCATCACCAAACCTCTATAATTTCCTAGGATGTCAGCATCAGTATGTCACACAAACTATAACTCAATCGTACATACTATGTACGCTTTTTTTAATACGCTGTTTCTCCATGAAAAAACTTATTTTTCTCATTTCGGTAATCTGTTTGAGTTTAGGTTCTACCTATGCGCTCAAATGTGTTACTCCCTTGCCCACATTCAATGATATGTATACGAGTGCACCCATTGCATTCCGTGGAACCGTTTCCTATAGTGATTTCACGGCAAATGCCTCTCAGCAAATGCTTTGTACTGAAGGAGGTTATGATGCATCAGATGTAGGAAAACATACCTTCACGTTTCATGTACTCGAGGAACTCAAAGGAAATGTAGATGAGTATGTCTCACTCACTCGTGAGGTGACTGAAGTAAATTGTACTCGATGAGGCGCATGTGCTGACCTCGAACAAGGTAAAGAGTATATTATCCTCTCCAATGATGGGCAAACCCTCGAAGGGGGACTCTGTACAGCATGTCCATATATACTAGCAGAAGAATTTGTCGAGCCAGCTACATGTATGTGTACAATGCAGTATGATCCTGTATGTGGAGCAGATGGCAAAACATACGGAAATCCTTGTCAACTTGCATGTGCTGACGTGGTTCAAGCATATCCAGGTGAATGTGGTGATTTCCCAGTTGAGCCAGAAATTGATGCAACCTGTACGTTGTGGTATGACGGCTGTAATACCTGTACGGTAGAAGAAGGTAAAGTAGGTGCATGTACCAAGATGGCGTGCTTTGCCAAAGGGAGAGAAAAGTGCATAGAAAATGATTTTGTCTATCTTACTCCCTATCATGAGGTGATGATCCAACAAGTTGTTGCTCAGTTCCTCAAGTCACGAAGTGGTCAAGAGCTCGCAGACCGCACGCAAGCAATACTTGCTAAGATTGCATCCAAGAAGGCTGATATACAATACACATTAGCAACCTCATTATTCTTACCGAATTCTTCTGAATTACGCACGTATCACCTCGTTCTCGAAGTGTTAGCTGCAATTGATAGTCTCTTATAAAACGCCCTGTCCCTGCCCATGAAAGAGATACGCAAGTATCTCTTTTTTTATATAAAAAAAATGATCAGACGATCATTTCAGTTTTTATAATTTATAGTGGTTCCTTTATGCCAGAATGGTGCAAGGGGGCGAAGTCCCGCATAGCAAGGCAAGGTTCCCGGTAAATCAATGAATCAAAACGAATTTATAGTGGTGCCAAAAAGGGGGCCTAGGTCCCCGCAGGGATAATGTTTCAATGTGTGGTGCCCAAGGGGGGACTCGAACCCCCAAGCCGAAGCATACGCACCTCAAGCGTACGTGTATACCAATTCCACCACCTGGGCAAGGCAAATTTTAACATATTTGAAGCAGAGGTAACTTAATTAACAAAGTTGACACCTGAGCTCTACAGTCTCGGTGGCACCGAGGCACCACCTGGGCATAGTCCCGTATAGCGGGGCATGTTTTTGAGGTGACCGTGAATGTACCTATTTTTATGGTAAATGCAAGATATAGCCAATACTAAAAGTGATCAAGATATTAAACTTGACTTTAAACTATAAATACATAGACATGTCTCACACAAAATTATATTAAATTATGAGATTTGCAAAGTGCCGGGTGTCCGGCTGTCCTGAGACGGGGTCTCAGGAGTACGTGTTGAGCACAGCCAAGTTGTCAACACGAGGGGTGTATTTGTGGTTGCCATCGATGTGGAGACACTATGCAATACTGCATGGATTTCTCCCCTCTGATGAGGCCAGGCAATTGGTGATGGGTATCATGCCAGATGATCTTTCTTTGACGGGGCAATTGACGCAAACGCGTAGCGCTGTACCTGATAGTGCACTACGTAAGGTAGAGGTCTTGAAGGTCGAAAAAACGTCTGATGGCTATGACCACGATCAGGGGCGTATCGATTGGGAGTTTATCCAGCACCTGGATCGTGTCTTAGGGAGATTACACCCTACAGAATCAAAAAATGTACAAGAAACCGGTACCTACCGGTAAAGTGTTGAAGTTTGGACTGCTGGGGATCTCCCCGGCAGTTTTTTTTATTCAAACATCCTTTGCAAATCTTGATCTTTGATCATATGAGGGCCCCACAAAGGGTCGAAGGTGATAGTGATCAAGACGTGTCGGGTCGGGAGGACTTCGAGAATGGCGTTTTCTACCATAGCTTCAATCATTTCTCCCATGGGACAAGCGGGGGTTGTGAAGGTCATCAGTATAGATATGGTTGATTGCTCCTCATTGAGCGTGATATCATAAATCAGCCCCAACGTGAAAATATCGATCACGGGAAATTCTGGATCATAGACACCTTGGAGCTGTGTTTCAATGAGTTCAATAAGCGATGGCTCGCTAGGAGGTAGAGTCGTTGGTGTTGGCATAAGAGACGAGCAAGCTTTGAAAATCTGAATCCTCATGTGTATAGCATACGTATATTACCTGAGTTTCTATCTTGAATTCTCTAGATTTCGACTAGGGTATTTTTCGTAGGTAATCACCATTTGTAACAACAAAAAGATTATCAAGAGGACGAGAGAAAGAAAAAGAGACCATTTATCTACTACCATGAGCGTCAGGTTGGTCATAGCAAAGAGTCAAACAAGCAGGGAGAGTTTGTAGCTCAATGAGGATTGGAGATGATCTGATTTTTGAGAAAAGAATTTGTAACCAATCAAAAAGAAGAAATAACTTGCTCACCATATCACCATAAATAATGCAAAGAAGCCAAATGATAAGCCAAGTACAGGATCTTGATAGACATTGACGTAGCGATAGAGAACCCACATAATGAGGAGTCCAATCAATACTTTGAAGAGGGCACCCAGACTATAGACACGCATGAGACAAATAATCAAATAAACAAAGAGTGAGAATTGAGACTTAAGATTTAAGAAACTAGACGCGTTTGCATATCGGATATTCCTCCCTTTAGAAGGGAGGTGGCCGTAGGCCGGAGGGTTATTATTTACGTTTCTACAGAAATCTCATCTTCCTCTTCTTCATCGACCATTACTTCTGATAACGAAGGCACATAGAAGAAGTTATTTCACATACTATAGAATTTGTAGTAGAGTTTTTCTCGCACATCATGACACAGTGGAATGAAGAAGTAGGCTAACACTGGTGGAAGTGCAATCAATATTCTCGCAAGATTACCTTCGTTGATATCAATCATCTTGTAAAAGAGTGCAAACATGAGCATACTTGTCGTCAGTCCAAATGCAGTTCAAATCAAGTGTACTGCTGCATAGTTTGGGTTGGTACTAAACTCAACCGCGCAAATACTTACGAAGACGGTGAAGAATACATGAATCGCCAAGACGAAGAACAGCTCATCTATACTATTTGCAAACAATAAGTACAGCCCAATGAAGAGAATGAAAATAATAATATTTATGGTCAACGTGAGAGAAAACATTTTGCCCATATCATAATATTTGTCGGAGTAGAGCAAATTATAAATACCCGCTAGCACGATCGATCCGATAAATGTCCCAACAAACGCGATGATCAACAAGATCAGGGGAAGCAGTGGATTGACTACCATTGTCCCAGCAATCCTTTGGCTAAGCGCCTCTTGGAGCATACCACCTACCAGGAGCAACATAATAAATACCAAGAATGCAATAAACAAACCGACTATCAATCCAATCAGGGATTTGATGAAGATTTGTCGACCTGACGGATTGTAGGGAGCAATTTCTAAATTTCTATCGTCTTGCATGTGCTAGGAGTGAATAAAAAAGTGAACCTATGATCATGTGGAACTATCTACGAGTACGGCAGCTGGTACTCAGGTACATGCGATATCATCTACTCATTCGATCATCTCTTGGAGTTCGTTTTCATCTGCGCTTGCATACGAAATAATATACCCAAATCTTCCAGACACAAACTGATACTGTGCCAACCAATACGGTGTACTATTACCAACGAACGTGTTGGCTACTTGAAACGTCACCAGAATGCCTTTGATAATTTCCTCTCCGCAAGTGAACGAAATCAAGCGTTGTTCGCCTGGTTGGTAGTTGACGAGATAGGACGAAAGTTTTTTGGAATTCGCAGACCAGAATTGTTCATAGTCTAACTCAGGGGGTAACGATGAACGAGAGATCACAATATTACTTGCAAATCAAGAGGGTACTGTCTTTTTAAATGATTTTAGGACTTTATTCAAGATCTGTTTATTTTCTACCAACGCAGAGTTGATCGGTGTAAATGTATTGGGAATCTCAATAGTGTATCCATCAAATGCGATTGTTTGTGTGGAAGAACTAATGACTGATGTTCAGCATCATGCCAAGAAGAGACAACTTAGTAGGAATACTCCTTGTTTTCCCATCATCGCTTACTGACTAAAAATAACAATAAGAGCGCCGACTACTCCGAGGCCACAGCCCAAGAGAAAGGTATTGAGTCATGTGTTCGTCTGGTCGTGACTTTCGTGAGATCATCCACGTGAGAGCATGTAGCCAATCATTACGCCACATAATACAATGTACCCTGGTAAGAGAAGTTGTTTGAGTGTCGCTAGTGATGTTGCGTCGAAAAGTACACTTCCTTTCCAATAGAGCAATCAAATGAGGATTGTTATCCCCAAAAAGAACATTTTGATCACCTCATACACAATACGCATGGTGTACAAAAAAACTAAAAGAGCAGCATATTTATGCCGACTTTTTGAGTTGGATCTTGCCGTCTGCGTCAATACCTGTCACTTCGACAGCAAGCATGTCACCTACCTTAAATAATGTTGCAGGGTCTTCGATATATCCAGCACCGAGTTGTTTCACATGACAAAGACCAGTTTTTTTCTTACTCAATTCTACAAAGACACCATATTTTTCAACTCTGGTAATTTTGCCTGTTACTTTGTCTCCTGGTTTGGGAGATCGTACAACATCTTTGATCATTTGCATAGCACGATTACCTGCTTCTTGTTCTTTGGCGGTGATCACACCTGTACCGTCATCATTGAGATCTATCTTGACGCCAGTCACTCTAATAATTTCCTGAATGACTGATCCACCAGGACCAATTACTTCTCTCACTTGTTCAGGTTTTACTGCAAATTGGAGGAGGAGAGGTGCATAGGGACTGAGTGTTTCACTTGGCTTATCAATTGTTTGCAACATGAAATCGAGGATTTCAGCTCTGCCTGTTTGTGCTCTTATTAAGATTTCTTTGATCTTCGCTACGGTCAATCCTTGTATTTTGATATCCATTTGAATGGCGGTCATACCCTCTGTCGTGCCGGCGAGTTTGAAATCCATATCGCCTATGAAATCTTCGGTTCCAGAAATGTCTGTCAAAATAGTTTGATCATCATCACCACATATCAATCCCATAGCGATACCAGAGACGGGTCTCTTGATCTGTACACCTGCGTCGAGCAAGGCGATGGTTGAACCACATACTGATGCCATCGAAGTTGAGCCACCAGATCCAAGTACTTCTGAAACTATTCTAATGGTATATGGGAAACTTTCTTCACTCGGAATCATCGGTTCAAGTGCCTTTTCAGCTAATCTACCATGTCCAATTTCACGTCTATTTGCACCTCTGATCATCATAGCTTCATTATTCGAAAACGGTGGCATCTTGTAGTGATGCATGAAACGTTTTTCCACATCTGTATTTTCCATATCATCTTGCATTTGTGCGTCGCCAGGTGAACCAAGCGTCAACATGCTGAGAATTTGTGAATCACCTCTCCAAAACAATCCGCAACCATGTGCTCTGGGGATTGTGCCATGTTCGCAGTAAATGGTTCTAATTTGTTCTACCGTTCTGCCATCAATTCTTTGTCATTTTTCGATAATATTTTTTCTAATATATTTTTTAACCAAGGCGAAGAAGCCCATATTTACTGTGCTCCCACGTCGTCCGCTATCTTTGGTTTCCGTGAGTGGTTTGAAATGATCATATAATTTTTTTTCGAGCGAAGCATAGGTGAAATCAAAATCTGTTTTCTCTTTTTTGAACAACGTAGCTATTTCTTCATCAGTGACTACAGTGTGCATCTCATCGAGCTGTTGTTGTGTAGGGTAGTTGAGGGTGATTTCTTTTGGGCTAATTGTGCATTTGTTGATAAACTCTTGTTGAATTGTGCAAATCTCAGCAATCATCGTTTGGAGATGATCAAATGCAGTAGAGACAATATCTATTGGACACTCATTGCCTCACGCTTCGACCATATTGATCAAGTTGGCTGTTCATGCAGCATGGAGATCAAGGAGTGATGTAGTAGCTTGCGCCTCAGTCATATTGAAGATATATTGTCCATCAGCATACCCAATTCTCGCCGCTCCGACAGGACCTGCAAAGGGAATACCAGCCAGCATAATAGCGGTAGAAGCACCAATTATACCAAGTTCACCCGGAGAATTTTGTAAATCGAGACATAGAGGCGTCACGGTGATGACGACATCATTGACCATGCCTTTGGGAAACATAGGTCTCAATGGACGATCTATCAATCTACAATACAAAATAGTCTCATCAGAAGGCCTTCCTTCACGTTTGTTGAATCTTCCTCCGCCAATTTTCCCCGTTGCATAGTAGGAATCACGGAATTCAATTGCGAGTGGCAAGAAATCCTTGTCTGGATCAGCATTTTTTTTCATAACTGCTGTCACAAGGAGTTGGGTATCACCATAAGTGATGACTACAGCGCCATCGCTGTGTGGAGCCAATTTCCCGGTACTAAAGGTGATCTTTTTGCCTTGTCGCATCGCTTCATGCGTCACTTCTGTGAATTGTTTTTTGGTTATCATCAGGTCAATAATCAATAAATTGAGGCTATACTATGTGTTTGGGGCGCAAAAACAAGAGAGAATAGTTACTCATGCGAGTTGTTTACGCCCGAATATGAGTAGCTGTTTTAATAACTTTTTATGAGCAAAATTTGAATGCACAAATCGTTTCTTTGGTTATTTCTTTCCTGTCTAATAACCTGAATTGTATCTGACTAGATTTATTTTTTTAAACGCATTCACTAGCGGCGTGAAAGTATTGCTAGTGTCATGCATGATAATTCATTTTAGTCAAGAATAATATAGCCAAAATCCCTCTCTCAACAGCCAGGAAATTTGCATTTGGAGGGCAAATCTCCTATACTTGGGTAACCTTATTTTTTGTTTCCTGTCACCTATGACTCCAGACAATCCAACTCCAGATGCTGTTCCTGTGAATCCTGTGGTTCCCCCGCAGACTCCAGTCACTTCAACTGACGCTCCTGCTCAGGTCGTTTTGCCTGAGCAAAAACCAGCAGAGGATCCCTTTCAAAGACTTCAAAAGAAAACGGTCACCGTGCCTCAACAATTGGGGAGCGTACAAGGTGCACAGGTCAAGAAAGGCTCGAGAATTTCACCTAAGTTTTTCCTCATCGGGTGTGGCGTATTCTTTTTGTTCTTCCTCGGTATTGTCTATGCGGGCTTGTACTATGCGGTCACCTCCTCAGAATTTTTGCAAACCATTGGATTGGCTATAGAGGATGTCAAAAATATTCTCATTATCTTCGCGGTCTTATTCTTTGGTATTTTGTTTTTTGTGGGCTTTTATGTCCTCGTGCTCAACGTATACAGATTAGTCACGGTCAAGGAACGCAAGTTAGTACATGGTATCGGTACGGTCTTTGGGGTAATTATACTAGCGATGACGATTGTGCTCGGGACATTGAGTATTACGCGTATTAGAGCACTGAGTGGAGCAACACAGATCCAGACGGATCAACTCGCCTTGCCCTATGTAGTTACCAAAGACAAAGCAATTTGGGTCAATGAGGGAGTTCCCTTGATAGCTCCTATGAAGATGAAATATCAGCTCAACAAAGATCAATTCGATAGAAATATTCTGCCCGAGTTAGCAGGCAATCAAGTAGCTTCATTCATTCTTGATTGTGGCAATGGGCAGCAACTTGAAGGCAACAATCAAATGCATCTCAGCGCAAATAGCTATTTCCCTGAGCACTGTCTCTATATGAACAAAGGCGACTATACCATCAAACTCGAAGTAAGCTATTTCAACAAAGCTACCAATGAATCACAAACCAAAACCTATGAGCTCTACACGTTGACGATACCTGCAGAAATTTCACTCTCGACTTTGGACGACAAGCCTGTACTCAATGATAAAAAAACAGAGTACATTCTCGGTGTAGCTCCCGTAACTGCGCAGGTCAGAGCACAACGTTTGTTCACTGACTTGAGCTTGGATACTGATACGATAGTGTGGGACACCGATGGAGATGGAGCTCCAGACGTCAACAACAATGCGTCGTTTGATCTTCCTTTGACTACCTCAAAACTCCATACGATCAATTATAAACTGCCTGGTTTACCAACTAAATTCAAAGACACCTGGTTGACGTTTGATTTGAGAGTACTCGAATCTACCTTGGCGAAATGTGATTTGCAAATTGAAGAAATAGAAGGTAAAAAATATAGATTCAAAGCGCAGTTTGATGAACTGGTAACGGTTTCCAAATATACTTATCTGATTTATGACACACAGTTGGATACCCTGGTAGACAAAATTGATGCGAACAAGGAGACCATTACCTACGCATTCCGTCAGTGAGGACAGTATGAAATTAGTATGATGTACTTCACTCCAGAGGCACAAAAATGAAGTTGTAATGCCAAAGATCTCACGGTTGGCTTCACCGGCAATCAGGTCGATTTCACGCTCAAGTACAAACAAGATGCATCTGCACCGTTCGTAAGTATCTCTGGATCTAGTGACGTACAACTCGATGAGCCCAACCAAACAATCAAAGTCAGTATCGTCCCAGCGACACTTGAGTTTACGATCACCGATATCTTCCCTGACAAAACTGCAAAAGTTGCTGTCTATTTCGATGGCAAACAGATCTTCGAAGAACGCTCCAATGTATATGAATTGAATGTGTGAACACTTGGAAAAAAGCAGCTTGAATTCCGTGTGACCACCGCGCAAGGCAAAGAGTCTAGCCAAGAGTACACGATAGATATTTCGAGAGCTTCCGTATCCGCTTTGATCAAGGCTGAGCCTTTGGTAGGTGAAGATCCACTCGAAGTAGTGCTTGATGCTTCGGTTTCTCCGCTCTATGATGAAGAAGATGAGATTGTCTATTTCACGCGAGATTTCGGAGACGGCAACACCTTGCAAAATGTGAGCCAAGGAAAAGTCACTCACACCTATGTGTTTGATCAAACGAAACAACAAGGAGAATACTATCCTTCGGTCACCGTGAAAACCAGGAAATGATTCACCGATACGTATCGTGTCAAAGAACCGATTGTCGTCAAAAGAAAACAAAAGGTCATAGATATCTCTCTTGATTCACATCCTACGCAACAAGCTCAAGTAGGCGATACCGTCCAAGTCAGTGTAGAAACTGATGGCGTCGTCACGCACATTGCTTGGGACTTCGGCAATACCAAGAGTATAGATTGTGATGATAGATCTTGTGCCAACTCTGCAACGGTGTTCGATGCTCCAGGAGAATATGTCATCAGAGCAGAAATCGAATATGCAAATGACACTCCGGTCACTGCAAGAGTAAAGATCAAGGTATTTGAATAGTTTTTTACAGAAATTTGACAAATATTTTGCATACTCATAAATAAGTACGCAAATTTTTCCTGAAACTTCATTTTCACGCCAAGGAGTATAAAACATATTTTTCCAACATAACATAGTTTGTCAAATCCCTGAAAAGCCACTTTACAGCACTTCCGTGACGAATGTCTTCATGCGTCACTAAAAGTACTTGTGCCTGCAAGGTACGTAGGCGGACTTTTTAAGTGGTTTCTTGATCTCTGATAATTATCTTTCTTTCTCTCGCTTTTCCTCCTATTTTGGCTACAGTGGAAGCACTTTATTGGATAGAGGTGATGACAGCACAAACGCGTGTCCGCATGGTGATAGAGAAGTTTTTTGCACAAAACAAAGAGCAACAACATGCCTTGTTTCCTTTTTTGTTGGTCAATGGACCTATGTATTCTGGCAAGACCGCATTGCTGGAGGAAGCAATCCATGGTTTCCTGGGTAATTACATCCAACAAGATTATAGAGCGCTCTATGATTTGAGCCAGATGACGGGCAAGACACATACGTTCAAAGTGGAGGTAGATGAAGAAGAGCAAATGGTGCAATTCGATGGCAAGAACTATTATGATCTGGGTGCGAGAGATGTAGCGAAGCGGTTGGCTATGGCTCCTATGGGTGGCATGAAAATTGTTTTCATCGAGCATATCGAAAGAATGAGTGTGAGTGCAGCAAACGCACTCCTCAAGACCTTTGAAGAACCGCTCCCCGGGAGGATTATCGTGGCGACGACCACACACAAGCATCGTCTGTTGGACACTATTCTTTCGAGAGCATGGTTGATTGATATGCCCATCGTGAATGATGAGACACTTACTCAGCTCGTGAATCAGGAGTTTCCCTGACTTGCCTCAGAATCTCGTGCGTTTATTTTGGCATTTGCTAGCGGTCGCCCTCGCTTAGCTAGGGAGATGGCACAACGACCTACAGAAACGCTTACTACGATGGCGCACCATTTTGCACAACTTACCTTGCCTACCAAGCAGTTTATTTCAAGTTCATTTGAACATATCAATGAATTCATTGCTGCTGACCAGTGGGATCGTGTGTGTGAAGCATGGATGCATCAAGCAATGGTACAACAGGATATTGCACAAGTACGTAGTTTACTCACTGCACGGAAGATGACGCGTCTCCCCGTATCCAAGCCACATGTAGCCTTTGATCTCGCAGTGCAGGCATCACTGGCTTCATAAATCTCCCAACCTCGTTTTTCATTTTTTGTACGCGTATGATTGCTAAACACATGAGATTGAGAACACAAGATATCCAGCGATTGTTGCGTCGTGGACAGAAATTAAGTGGCAAAAAATTTCTCTTTTTAACTCAGCGTCAATTGCCTCATAAGCCAAGTCAATGGGGGTTTCAACTGCCAGTCAAAGTGGACAAAAGAGCAGTCGTGAGAAATATGTGTAAGAGGGTATTTTATGACCTTGCTTGAGGAGGTGATACGTCAGGAATCCCTACCAGAACCTTCGTTTGTCTCCACAAAGACGCGTTTGCAGAGGTTATACAATTGATTGCAACAGGAGATAAAACAACTATACTCGAAACACGAAAGCAGTGGTGTACTCAGGATTTAGCTTATTTTTATGGACGCAAATGAACAGTACTGTCTTCAATCGAAAAGCCTTCCGTGACCATGCACATGCGTGGATGACACAACTGAAGCAAAGGAAGTACAAAAGCTATCAAGAAATAGAACAACTCAGTGACGAATTACAAAAAGAGCACGAACAACAACCTGTGTCTGCTGAACATAGTGACGAACAAAAACGTATTCGAAAGTTTTGGCTCGTGGGTGTAGCAGTGGTAGTGTTGGGGTATTTTCTGTTTCAGTCACTGACGATTATCTATCTCATCGTAGCAGCATTCATTATCTCTATGGCAATGAATAACATGGTGGAGTTTTTTCATAGGGGAATGCCGAGAGGACTTGCTATAGGTTTGGCATATGTGTTGCTCTTGTTGTTTGTATTATCAGGCGTTGTAATTGTAGTGCCCTTTGTCGTTCAACAAATAGCAGATATTATTAATCTCTTGTTGGACAAAGTCTATGATCTCCAATTAGTGCTTCAAACGCAAGGAATTGAACAAACTATCCTTTCGAGTCGTTTGCCTTTGTGATTCAAAAATATGCTCATTGAGTTGATGATCAACAATGATCGAGGTGCAAGCTTTCAACAAGCATTGCTCCAAAACATGACGCAGTTGGTGACGGTAGGGAGCTCATATATCAAGAATGCAAGTAGCATTGCTTTTATAGTACTTGGCGGTTTCTTCTCAGCGATTATTCAAGTATTTTTGGTCTTTATCTTGTCTATCTTCTTTACGATTGAGAAGGAGAGAGTAATTCGTTTTTTGGCACGTATTTCTGGGAGAGCAAAATATACAGAACTCAAACTCCTCAAGCTCAATAGAAAGCTCGGTTTTTGGTTGGAAGGACAGTTGATTTTGTGTCTAGCAATTGGTGTTATTGTGTGGGTGTGATTGGTAATCCTGTGAGCATTTGGTATTGATCTGCCCAATAAATTTACCCTTGCGTTGATTGCTGGTCTGACAGAATTCATCCCCTATCTTGGACCATTTATGGGTATGGTACCTGCTATTTTGCTCGGTATTTTGGGATATGGCTGGCGAGGAGGATTGTTTGTTTTGGGCTTGTATCGGTTGATTCAACAGTCAGAGAACAATATTTTGGTACCAATGGTGATGTATCAAACGTTGGGAATTAGTCCTTTGTTGATACTTATCTGTATGATAATAGGAGGAAGCATTTTATGATTCATAGGTATCATATTGGCTGTTCCTATTGCAGTAATTCTCAATATCTTATTTGAAGATTATAGTAAACCTACATGAAGAAAACACGTACAATAATTCCTATTCTCCTGGGTGTGTTAGCATGAACATATGCACTTTTCCCTGTTGATGTAAACTGATATTTTGAGCATCAGTATTTTTGTTCGGTAGAGTGAAATAGTATCGTGGTAACCTTACAAACTGGTCAAAGATATTGTTTTGCCTATATTCGTGATTTTTCATTGAGTATTCAGAATATCAACGAACAAAGAGAAACAGCACAGTCATATATAAAAGATGGTGAAGACGTAGCGTATCGAAATACTGTTGATGATCAGCTGAGAATGAAAAAACAACAGATGACTGATCTACAACAACAATTCTTGGCAGCCATAGAGGATTATGAAAACAATCTTTTTTTGAGAATAAAATGAATTCTCAACTACTATTTCAGACAAACTAGACTGGATCTCACTGCGAGTATTGATCAAACAAGACAGCTCTTGCTCTATACCAAACTTGCTGGTGAGCGTGATAAGTATGAACTCTTGCTCCTCAAACTAGAAGCATATCTCCAGCGTATGCAGCTCCTTGATCAAATTAGATTCTCTCAACAGTTTGATCAATTGATCCCACCGCTCAAGTCCTACTTGCGTCTGCTCGAAGAGCGTCCAATTACTCCTTCGAACACCTAATGAAGATAGGATTACTTACTTCTGGTAGCTCATTATTTCCTCTGTGGCGTATACTTGCGCGTTTTTCGCATACCTATCATATGTTTTTGGATGCATCACATTGGCCATGGGGAGATAAAATGCCTGAGCTCAGAGCTGAGCGCTGTCTCCTGGGAGCACAGACACTGGCAGAGCAAGGCGTGACGCATATTATTCTTCCACCACTTCTCGAACTACAACGATCCAAACAACTGCCCGATGGATTTCCTACGTGAGTAGAGATCCTTCCTTTGTTTCAAACATATATTCTCGAAGAGGTATTGCCTTATTCACTTGTTGGCAAAATTGGTGTACTCACCCAACGAGCAGACCAAGCAGAGATGCAGACCTATTTGCATGACCTCATGCAACGCTTCACCCTGACCCCAAGACAACAACATATCAAGACATTTCATCTTGACTTCCCGTTGCGATGCAAGGAGGTGAGACTACGACAATATCTTGTCACTACGCTCGGAGCAAGAGATCCTATGGTACGCAAAGCAATCAAACATGATCTGCGTTACTTCCTCGATGCACATATTGATACATTGATCCCAAGTAGTCGAAGCATGTTGGCTTTCGAGCATCTCCTCAAACGCAAAGCAGGCGTGAGTGGTTTCACTTTCCACGGCAGCGCTGCAGTAGAACGTGCTTTTGAAAAAATAGCACCGCAGGAGCGCTCATATCCAGACTACTTGCGTATCACTGCTACCGCACAGCCTCATTTCCACGCCAATCCTCGCACCACCGACGCGCTCCTGACCTGCGCGGGGAATGTACCGGTAGAGTGGTTGTATATGGAATAGTACATATAGAAATTACTACTATCAGATGAATCCATACGATGCTATAAAGTTACGCTCTTCATTGGTCAGTTGAGGACAAATGGTGCACAAGAGGCGATAGTGAGTAGTGAAAAAAGTAACTAGCACTTCATCCAAACTAGAAGTGGGGAACTGTACATCATGATTTAGAGAGTATAGCTCTGGTCATGAGAGTTCTTGTTGTTGAAGTAAATTGGATTGACAACAAGCAAGATTAGTGTTCGCTACTTCAATACTTTCAATTAGTTTACTTACTGAGTTTGTCTCATCACCACAAAGAACAAGCAACCAATTTGCTTCTTCCCATGCACGACGAAATTCCTCATGTGGTGGGTGATGAAGTACATCCTCTATTTTTCTAAGAATATTGAGTGTTTTCTCTAAGAAAAGTTCTCTTCTGAAAAGATCAAAAGTAATATCCTTGTATGCATCTGGTCTGGCAATGGTCAATAGTGAGTTGATATCCTCATTTTCTCTTTTTTTATGATATCTATAAATTTCTGAACCAATGGTTGTGATAATTTCTTCTTTGAATATCTTACCGAGTGTATGCATATGTGAAAATATCTGATCATCGTTATAATCAATTCAGATAATCTCATATGGTCTTCCTCATTCTGGATCTTGTATTTCCAGTTGTGTCAACATGTCTATGCATCAATATAAAGCCCCTAAAGTATATATGACAAAGTCATGAAATGCAAAAAAAAACGAAAGGAATGCCCCTCCGTCTTATACCATTATTTTTCCTCACTTTCAATACCCTCCTGAGTCACTTATTGCTCCTTTAAGTCCTTTAGACATTGTAGAGCTGCATAAAGCAGCACAGGTGAAGAAATAAGTACAAACAAGTCAGCAAAAGTAGTTTCATGACTTATCGTAATTATTTTGATTCTGGACACCATTAGTCCGATGGTGCTCCACCATAAGAGTACCTTGATAGCAAATTTTGATGTCATAAATTTTTATTTAATGTTAATTTTCTACAAAAAATGTATACATATTATGTACTAAAAGTCAATAGATAATTTTGGGCTATGGAAGGGGCTCCCGCAAGCCATAGGCTGCGGGATAGTTCTTACTTCCAAAATCACTACGGGCTCTTGGAGGGCGAACTAATTTTCTCCTTAATCTCCCCATCCTTGCCTTGTACCAACGTATCAGAGCCACCGCCTTTGATGTTTTTGGCAGTAGCAAATGCTTTTGCTCAGCCCTGGGGGAAGAGGAGTGCAAACGATCAGGAGTCTGCGTATAAACATACATTTTCGTTTGGCCACTGGGATTTAGCTTGTGACACAATATCCTTGAAAGCGAATGAGGCGAGAGGAGTACAGTCATAGATGAGGACGGTATCTGTTTTTTGTGCTTGGAGTTGTCCGAGCGCTGCACCGAGAAGTTGGCTTGTGAGTTGTTCGATAGTGGATTGGTGTTCGGTTTGTGTCTTGAGGATTTTTTCGAGTTTCTCTGCAAGTTGTTTGGGTTGGCAGTCGAGTTTGAGCGCCATCTCTTGGAGAGTTTTTTCGAGACTATGCGCATGCATAGCGACTTTGGGGCCGGTGACGGCGGTGATTCTCCTGACGCCAGAAGCGACCGCTTCTTGCTCGACGATCTTGAAAGCACCGATATGGTTGGTGTTGGAGACGTGCGTACCACCACAGAGTTCAATAGATGTGAGAGACACATCACCATCTTGCATGCTGACGACTCTCACGACGTCGCCATATTTGTCTTCGAAAAATGCTTTTGCTCAGAGTTTGATCGCGTCTGCGTAAGCGCATTCTGTCGTAGTGACGGCGAGGCTATGCGCTATCCAGTGATTTATTTTGCTATCTATTTGTGCGAGCTGATCGTTGGTCAATGGTTGTTTGGCTGCGAAGTCGAATCTCAAATAGTCTTGTTCAACCAATGATCATGCTTGTTTGGTACCTCAGAGCATTTCATCAAGCACGGCGTGCAAAAGATGCGTAGCAGTGTGTGCACGCATTTTAGCATATCTTTGTTGAACGTCGACGACTAGTTTCATGTGGAAGCAGTTGGTTGATCTGGTAGAGTACCGGTAGTGGTGTCACTACCCGTTGCCTCCATCGTGGGAGCTTGGTAGAGGACACGACCTGTGTTTTGTGCGGGAGGTACAGGGTTGGTGCCGGTGAGACCTGCAGTTTGTGCTGGAATGACAGGACCTTTGAGATACAACACCATCACTCACATCACTGAAAAGAGCAACATAGCGATCACAATGATGACAAAAATACTTACTGCTTTGCTTCTAGTTCTTGCTGACATGGAACGAAAGAATATTAGGAGGATAAACGTCTAATGGCCTTTTTAGCTATCTCATGCATAGGGTCAAGCTCAATTATTTTGGAATAGTAACTCATTGCCTTGGAGGGCTCTGCGTTTTCTTCGTGGAGTGTTGCTATAGTGAGGAGATAGTCGATATTGGTAGGTCTCAGTTTGAGAATTTTTTCCATTGAACGAATAGCTTGCTTGGTATCTTGGTTTTCGTAATGGATCTCTACCATACTGATATGATATTTGGGATTATCGTCCTTGAGAGCGATTGCTTTTTCTATCAGGAGTTTAGCAGTACTTTGTTCACCTTGGCTCAAATAAATTTGCCCAATTTGTCGAATCACTTTGTGATTATCTGGTTCATTATTTATGACTTTCTTGAGTAAGCTAAGTGCCTTGATGAGATTTCCTGTTGTAAAATAGTGCTCACCTAGGAGTTGCATCAGTTCATAGTTTTCGCTATCTAACGCTAATCACTCAATCAACTTCTTTTCGTACAAATCTAGTTTACCTCTTTCTTTGTGAGACAGTGCTTCAAACTTGAGTGCTTCAAGGAGTTGTGCATCTCTCTCGCTGAGTTTTTTGGTGATCACCTCTTGGGCTTCGAGAGGACTCATATCTTCAATGTTTATTTTTTCTGTAGAAATATCTTGAAAAGAATCAGGAGAAACGAACTCTCCAGGCTCTCACAGCAATGGCTGTTGTACACTCACTTCATCATCACGATGTGCTTTCCATTGGGAATATTTGGCAAGGAGACTTTGGAACAAAGCAATAACTTGTGGAAAATAACGTCTTATAATCCACAAAGCAGGCGCCAGCACCAAGACAAGGGTAGTAATCAATCGCAGTATTATTTCAACTTGGGTCATCGTAAGGAATGAGGTAAATAGTGTATGAGCGGTTATGAGTTGTGGGAGTATCTTGGTTGGTATGGAGGAGGTGATGAAATTATTTTGCCATATTTGAGGAACTCATTGAGCGTGACTTTGATAATTTGGAATGGCTCTTCGTTTTTGAGTTTGATTTCCGTAGTCAAGATATTGTACCCGATACAAATCATTTTCTTCTGTTCGTAGGTGACGTATGATCATTTCGCAGGATATTTTTGTGCTTCTTCGGTATAGACGTCTTTTTCGTAATTGAGTGAACATTTGAGTTTGCCACACAGTCCTTTGAGTTTTTCTACATCTCTCCCTTCGAGTTGTTGGACCATGATAGCGTCAGTCTCTACATTTGGCATAGGATGTCTGTACATTTTGCAATCTAGACCAAACCCATGACCACTTGCACAAAACATGCCGTCTGCTCTGGGATCGAGTCTGATTCTATCTCTTGCTCATACTTGATACAAAAAGAAATTGTAGCCAATCTCTTGTCTAAAGCGTTTGACGAAATCTGCAAAGTTGAACCTGACTTCTGCATAAAAATAAAAGTACACCGTATTGCCTTGGAGGTTCATCCTCGCTGTCACAGGTACAGACTCAGGAAATTCCTTTTTGAATTGGACCTTGAAGGTCTCAAATAAGGTCAAAGCAGTTTGTTGGTACTTTTGAAAAAGATCTGCCTGTTGTCCCGCGAGTGGATACAAAAAATTCCCTATCTTTTGAGTGGGTTGATCATATCCCAACACAACTCAGACTTGTTCTTTACCTTCATCATCTTTGTAGACAATTTTGTTGCCATAATTGATGCCCTCGGGAAGAGGACCCTTTATTTTATATAATTTATTAATCAACCGATCAAGGACAGTTATCGTTTCCATAGAAGTGGGTGAGGAAGCAGAAAGTGCGTCGTTCATACAAATATTCTGTAGTTATTCTTACCACATCTCCCCAAAAACCGTATGAAAACAAAGTTTAGTAGGGAATGGTAGTCAGGGTACTCAAGAGGAACCAAGTACCTTGTTGAGGAAGAAATCCTCTCTACAAGCTAATATTGATTTTATGCGGTAATTCAATATCTAATATGAGTAACCAACGGACAGATACGAGGGAAAAATGACGCCAATCTGAGCATTTTGTTGCTCAGCGATATCGTCAACAAGGACGACGTGTGTGTTGCCAAAACTTCACGATCCGTGGAGGAGAGCTGGATTTGGTAGTAGAGCGTGAGGAGTATCGCGTTATTGTCGAGGTCAAAGATGTCTCTTCTCGTGATGATTTGCTCGATTTTATCCCGCTTCACAAGCTCCAAGCCCTCCAAAGGACGATTGAACACTATGCGCATCGTTATCCAACTACCAAACAAACGATGCTTGATGTTGTTTTTGTGGAACATAACAAGATACTAGCCCACTATACCAATGTGACTTTTTATGAATAAATAGCAGATGAAAAGAGTTTCGTGATTTATATGGGGCTTGATATGTGGTGTATGAGCTATGTTTGCGCTCACGCTAGCATTTTTTAATTATTTCCCCGGTGGGCCACAATTGATTGGTAGTCAACAAATTGACCTTCATCCCTTGGTCCAAGAACTCAAACAGCAAATTAGCAACCTCTGAGGTAGTGGTAATGCTCTTACGCAGGCCAAAGAACGTGCTATTTTTGACTTACTCACCACGCAGTATATCTATCAAGACAAAATTGATGCTCAGAAGATGCAAGAATATGCGCTCAAGGGCTATGTCGATGCATTGGGAGATCCCTATACATCATATATGACCGTAGATGAAAACAAAATGTTTGATGAAGAGTTGGAGGGCGAGATGGAATTTGAGGGGATTGGGGCGGTCGTGGTCAAAAAGGAACAAGGCGTGTTGATCGAAGAGGTCCTCAAAAATAGTCCTGCGTTCAAGGCGGGTATAGAGCCCCTAGATCTCATTATTCAGATAGATGGCGAAGATATTCATGGTTTGACCTTGCCAGAAGCAGTCAAAAAAATGCGTGGACCCAAAGGTTCCAAAGTCGAGTTTACTATCTTCAGAGAGCGTTCAGATGAAGTCATGCGTATTGAAGCGATCAGGGATACTATCGTCGTGCCTTCTGTGCGTGGAGAAATTATGGATCGGTCAGGAAGTCAGCAATTGTATATAGAAGTTGCCGTGTTTGGAGAAGATACCAAGAGAAGTTTCAAGGCGGTGATGGATGAACTCGCATCATCGGCACAAGGAGTGATTTTGGACTTGAGAGGAAATGGTGGATGATATCTGCCTATGGCTTCAGAGCTTGCTTCCTTCTTCTTACCCAAGGAAACCGTCGTGACCGAGACAAAATATCTCTCCTATCCTACAGAAACTTTCACTTCCAAATGATACGCATATCTCCAAGGTAAACCGTTGGTGGTATTGGTAGACGATATTACGGCTTCGGCTTCTGAGATTGTCGCTGCAGCTTTGCGTGAACGTGGTAACGCAAAACTTGTAGGAGAAAAAACCTTTGGCAAATGATCTATTCAAACATTACATGAATTGCCAGATGGTTCACTCTTGAAATATACCGTAGGCAAACGATATACCCCAGATGGTAATCATATTGAGGATCATGAAGGATTGGTGCCAGATGTCGAAGTGATGTTTGATGCTGAAGGATATCTTTCTGGAGGCGTAGACAACCAACTGATCACTGCACAGGAGACCTTACATAGCCTCATTCTTTCAAAACAAAACTAATGCAGTATTGGACACTGATTACCTGAATACATAATGAACTTGCACGCCACGAGATCGGCGCTGTTTTTCCTGAGTGTACGGTTGTCTACAAATCACCGAGAGCGATACTTTCATGCGAGCACATCCTTGAACAAGAGTTGGCGTGACGTAGCGCGCGCTTGTGATCGGCTGCTAAACGAGGGAGATCGATTTCTCGTGACGAAGCGAAAGAGCTCTTATCAACTGCCACCTTGTTGGGAACCAACGATGAAGATTTTGCGCGTCGAGCAAAGAAAGAAACGAGTTGCAGAAGATACAAGATAGTGGATATAGTTGGTGCAGATCTCGAGATCAAACAGAAAGGTGTAGAAATTCTAGTCTTCGGAAATGAGCTTGTACATATCGTGTGACGACAAAACATTGATCGTTATACGACACTTGATATCGAAAAGCCGATGCGTGGTATGCAAATTGGTATGATGCCTGCGAAGCTGACGCAAACACTCGTCAATATCGGTGTATGATTAGTCACAGCACAAGATGAGATCACGGTGCGAGATCCTTTTTGTGGTTTTGGAACTACCTTGTTTGTCGCCAATGCAGGAGGGTATCACTCGATTGGTTCAGACATCCTCATTACTTCTGTCAAAGGTAATCTTGCGTGGTGGAAAGCATCTGCGTATGCAACTGATGCGAAGATGACCGTTTTCAAACATGATGCAACTCAAGCCACTACTAAGCCTTTTATCCGTGCAACGTCCGTCGTGGTCACGGAGTGACGATTGTGACCCGTGATGACCAAATCCAACTTTGTCCACGTGCAGCGTGATCCCAAACGTTTCGCGCAGATCAAACAAGATATAATTTTTCTCTACCAAAATTTCCTGACCGTCACTGCACAGACACTAGGCAAACTTCCTATCGTGATGACCGTTCCTGTGTATCCAGATGGGACGCACATGATCGATGCTATCGCATCGCACGCACAGTCGCTGTGACGAACTATAGAAACTCTGCCTGCCTATCGTAGAGCAGAACAAGTTGTTGGGAGAGGGGTAGTGATTTTGAGGTAACGTTTCCTACCTATTGTCTTTTTCCATATCTTCAATCCTGGCTTTCATTACTTTTTCGTATCCGAGTTGACCACAGGCACCTTTGACGTTTCTGCCGAGGGTGTCGCGAACGGTGACGGTGACGTCGTAGGTTTCGACAATTTTTTTGAAATGCATAATTTTATCAAACTCACTCGTGACGAGATCAGGCATGGCAGGATTTTCGTTGTACGGAATGAGATTGACATGCGCATTTCTGTCTTGCAAGAGTTTCCCTAGTTGATGAGCCACTTCTTTGGTGTCTGTCATATCCTTGATCATGATGTATTCGTAGAAGATACGATTGCCTGTTGCTGATTCGTATGCATCGACGCTTTTCATCAGTTCCTCGATGGGCCATTTTTTCGCAATCATAGGAATAAGTTTTTGACGGAGTTCTTGATTGGGGGCGTGGAGACTGAGCGCAAGCCTGACATCAATACCGTCCGTGACGAGCTTATCAATGTATGCTGCCACTCCTGAAGTTGAAATCGTGACATGTCTTTTGGACAACCCAAATGCATCTTGGGCGAGCATATATTCGATACTGGTTTTCATATTATCATAGTTGAGCAATGGTTCTCCCATACCCATAAAGACGACGTTTCTGATACGATTCCACGTACCATCTTCTTTTTTGCCGAACTTGGTTTTGATAAAATTATTTGCGTAGAGGAGTTGCATGACAATTTCTTGTCGTCAGAGATTTTTCTTGAATCACAACTTGCCTGTTACACAAAAAATACATCCTACTGCACATCCTACTTGTGAACTGATACAAATGGTTATTCTGTTGAGCGTATGGGTTGCATCACTAATTTTGTGATCTGTTCGAGATCTCAATATCTTGCGCGTACTTTCATTCGTATCTTTCTCGTGCCAGTGATACATGAGAACGGTCTCTATCACATTCCCATCAGGCAGACGAAACAAAAATTTCGTCGTCTCATCACTATCCACGACTTCATCGAGCACCAACGTATTGATTACAAACTCTTTTTTGAGCGTGTCGCGCAGATCTTTCGACAGAGTAGTAATCTCATCTATCTCCAGCAACGATTCGTTGAAGATGGCTTGTTGAATTTGTTTTTGCCTAAACGTCGGGAGCTTGTGCTCCTTGCAATAGTTAGCGAGAACTGCTTTGTCAAACAGTATGTGTGGAGTCATCGAAAAAGCGAAAATAAATTTTTTGGATTGTTACTTGAGCACTGTTTTGATGATCGTTTGTCGGTGCTGTGGATCTTTGGTCATATGATGTTGAAATGATTTGATAGCGTAGATGACGGTGGCATGATTTTTGTTGAAATATGCACCTATTTTTTCCAAGGTCCAGTGAAAATGTGTCTTGGCAATATACATGGCTACTTGTCTGGCATTGGAGATGTTTTGTGTCCTTTGTTCACTCATGATAGCCTCGACGGTGAGATCCATCTGTGTCGCGATACGTTCGATGATATGATCAAATTGTTGTTTCTGCGAGTACACAGGACCATTGCTGGGTGCTGTGGTAGCTTGTATAGAAGTACTTGCATCTATCGTATCGAATCCAAGGGAAGCAAGAGTTTCAAAAGTGTCTTGACGCGTAAGTTCGTGTTTGAGTAATTTCTTTCTCGTCAACAATACGGTGAGTGCGCCTTCGAGTTCTCTCACATTGGTAGAAATATTGTTGGCGAGGAGTTCAACAAGTTCTGGATCAAGTTCCTCATCTTTGGTGCGGAGTTTGGTTTGCAAAATAGCCACTCTGGTTTCTCGATCAGGTACTTTGATATCTACTACGAGACCTTGACTTAGACGGCTTTGTAACCTGGGTTCGAGAAGCGTGATGCTTTTGGGAGGGAGGTCGCTCGTGAAAATTAGTTGCTTGTCGGCACTCATAAATTCGTTGAAAATATTGTGGAAAATTTCTTGTGTCTTTTCTTTGCCTGCAAGAAATTGTACATCATCTAACATCAGAACATCTACCGTGCTAAGTTTTTGGAGGTAGGAGTCGAGTTGATTTTTTTTGAGTGCAAAGACCACTTCATCAATAAATTTGGTAGCAGGAAAATAGACGATCGTTTTGTCAGGATAACGTTGCATGAGCTCATTGCCGATTGCTTGCATGAGATGCGTTTTGCCAAGTCACACACCACCATACACGAAGAGGGGATTGTAGCTTTCTGCTGGAGCGTCACACAATGCTTGCGCAGCGCTCACGGCGAGTTGGTTGTGAGCACCGACGACGAAGTTATCGAAACGAAATTTGCGCTCGAATAAAATACCAAACTGCTGATGGAGATCTGCTTTGATGCTAGGGTCCACGAGAACTGGCTTTTCTTTGATATCAAATAATTGTTTGAGATCAAATTGGAGGGGATGCGTACCGTTTTGGAAATCTGTGTAGACAATATTTTCTACCTGATAGGCCGGATGGAATGTTTCGTGAATTGCTTGTTCAATAGATTTTTTGAAAAACTTTTTGACCTGTTGGAGGACAAATTCATTGGGGATACCGAGGTAGACGATCTGAGCCTTGTCATCGATGCTGATGATAGCGCACTTATTCAAAAAGGAGACCATTTTCTTGGGATCGTGTTGTGTTGCAACAAATTGCAAAACTTCTTTCCATACGTTGCGTAGGGTAGTGATGGTTTCTGGCGAGTAGTCACGAACGAGGTCTATCAGCATACACCTAACCAATATATAAAAAGAAACTTTCAAACTAACAAAATGCCGATGAAAAGAACAAAACGGACCATCACTGTAGCGAAGCTTTCTCAACAATCAAGTCGTATTTTAGGTATATTTAGTATTGACTTATTCAAAAATAAGAATATAGAAGAAACATCAAAAATATGATATTATGAGAACCAGATGGATTCCTCTTGCTCTAGTCTTAGCCTTTATCTTTGTGATCATTCTTGTCTTGTGTAGTTAAGGGCTAGGCAGTAAAGTAAGAAAGAAACGTTTTCCAAGGGCCGTGCATGCACGGCCCTATTTCAAACAAGAACGTTAAACTATTACTTAAGACCCAAGCCTTATCCTCCGTAACGTTGTATTGACTTTATTGTATAAATATTTATAAACAATCTTATATTTTATGGATAGAACACCTCAATGAAGACTGAAACCTTAGATTTCGATGCGTGTACCCAAAACCCACTCCATCTTTTTTCGGATACGCCCTTGTTGATGACGACTATACATAGGACGCAGGAGTCGATGAAAATGTTGTTGATGCAGTGAGTTAATTGAAATAATTATCAGAGAATGTGAACGTTGCTCACCTATAGCCGCAAGATCATGATGCATTATATTGAGGCTCATAGAAAACTTATTGATTTTTTTGCAGAGGCAAGCCGTGTCTTGGAAGCTAAGGAGAATAATCAACCACTCCCTGATGATCATGAGTTAGATATGTTTATGGAAAACAATGAACTTTTTAATAATTTCTTGGAAGCCGATGAACAGATATCATACCTTATAGAGCAACTTATTATGACGAGTACTATCGCTATTTCAGAAGATAATCTTGATGACTTTTTTAGGTTGCCTACCGTATCACTAGCGCAAAAAAAGCAGGTAGCAGATCGGATGCTCAAATTTGTAGAAAAAAACCTTCAACTATCAACACACTTCAGTGAAAGATTTGCCCAGACAAGCGCGCATGCAAAGCCCAATCTATCTAGTGCATTGCATCACGATATTATTTCACCTGACTTGTATGAACTGATCTCCCAATCACTTGATGTGGAAAAGGATATTGAGGATGAGCAGAATGATGATTTGGAACTCTACAAATATCTTCTTGAGAAAAAGAAGCAACTTAGCTAAGTGACTCAACTCTCAACGTATTTAACGAACTCTCTCGCACGTGCGGATAGTCTTTTCAAGATATACTTTTATATTGACTTATAATACATAATAAATATAAACACTTTTCACGATTTTCTGTCTTCTCTTTTCGAGAGAGCAGGAAGTACCTTCACATTATGTAAAAAAAATTAAAAACAATATTTATGGAAAAAAACTGGAAAGAGCTGACGTTTCGGGAGAAACTAGCAGCAAATCCCTCCTCATTATGTTTGGGTATGGATCCTAATCCTGCCTTACACAAGTGGCTGTGGGGAAATTATATGTATGCTGTGATGAGTATGTATGCTGTGATGATGAGAGTAGGTGTTGCCAAGATTCCGATCGGTGCCATCAAGCCCAACCTTGGGTTTTATGAAGCCATGAACAGACCACGTGATTATGACAAACATTTTCGTGGCTTCGATGAACTTGACTTCATTTTGAAACAGGTAAATGGGACCCATGGAGGGCATGAACTCTTGATGAATACTATCACCATCGGTGATGCCAAGCGTGGAGATATCGGCAAGAGTAGTGAAAACTATGCACAAGACATCTTGCATAATTGGGATTTCGATGCAATCACCGTATCTCCGTACATGGGCGATGATTCGGTATTACCGTTTCTAAAGGATCCAACGAAAGGTGCGTACGTGTTGTGTCTGACTTCCAATCCCGGCAGCAATCGTTTGCAAACGAAGCCTATGGGAGTATCAGGTTTCCCATTGTATTTACACGTAGCAGAATGGCTCACTGAACTTACGTCGCAGTATCCCAATGTGGGGGCTGTTGTAGGTATAAGTGATCGCCCAGAATCGATATTTCACTTTCAGAATGTGATTGCACAATTTGCAGATACTCCAGTACCGTTGTTGATTCCTGGCTGTGGCAAACAAGGTGGTTCAGTAGCTGAAGTAGTTCATATCTTGAGAAAGTTCAACTATCCGATGCACTTAGTTCGGATCAATTCATCTTCTGGGCTTACCCATCCGTGGGATGCAAACAACATTCCTGCAGGTCAGGATGAAGCTGCAGATGCTACAGTCGAGCGTATCATAACTATGAACAATGAGATCGAGCGTGCAAAAGCTGCATAATCGAAAATGATATAAACTTCTTTCCTCCCTGCGCATGCGCAGGGAGTTTTTTTATTTACATCTTCACTAAAAGCTTCACGTAGTGAAGCTTATTTTTTGATTGATATAATTATCCCGCTGCCTATGGCTTGCGGGATTCGTTTCCATAATCGTAACGCAGTGATCTTTTTACGTGAAGCTTTTGTGATTGACACAATGACCCCTTATCTTTGATGAGGGGTTATATTTCGCTCCCCAAAAGCACGGGGCTTTATTTCCGAATATATTCTAAAATCTACTTGCAATCGAAAAAGAATTCTGTATTACATTACAGAACATATTCTTTTATTCATAGTGAGAGTAGATGACCGTAGGCAGAAAAAAGATTTGCAGAAAAGTCAAAATCAAAGTAGAGCAGATGGCATGTCAGTGTTTTGGTCCTGTGTGACTGAACAAAACTGCTCTCAAACAACTGCCACAGATTGATTTGTTACCAGAGGAGTTGCAGGCGATTGTCTGGCAGGATATTGACCAGTTGACTATGGCGCAGGCGTGTGCCAAGATGGTTGTCTCCAAGACGGTGTATGCAGGCATTTATGCGTCAGCTCGTTCCAAACTGGCCTGCGCTCTTATCTCTCCTACAGTTCTTCACTTTGTTTGTAGTGCTTAGATTTATTATGTATTAGTATAATACCATGCAAAAACTTACCCAGACCACTTTCGATGCTGCTATCCAAAACGGTGTGGTCGTCATTGATTTCTTTGCGGAGCGATGTGGTCCATGCAAAATGGTCGCACCCTATCTCGATGATATGCAAGCTAAACTTTGAGCACATGCAACCATATACAAGGTCGATGTCGATGAGGAACAAGAAATTGCTATGAAGCAAGGCATCACCGGTATGCCAACGTTCAAGATCTTCAAAGATGGTGTCGAGGTCAAAAAAGTTGTAGGAGCTGATCTCAAGTCACTCTGGCAGTGAATCCAAGAACAGATTTAGTGTTTATGATTTGGCTCTGTGTCTTCTTCTTCGTGGGGAGTACCATATTTTTTGGTAGGATCAAATTGTCTGCTTATCACTCTAGAGAAGTGTGGTACAGCGAGCGCGCCTAGCGCAGAGAAAGCAGCAAGGACATAGAAATTGAAACCAATCAACATCCCAATTGCTCCAGCATACCAAATACTCGCAGCGGTGGTAAGATTTTTGATTTGAGAGCTTTCAGAGTCTTTGATAATCAGTCACGCTCCCAAGAAACCAATTCACGTGACAATTTGTGCTGCAATTCTCGAAGTAGATTGGGCATCTACTTGATGCGAGATGAAGGTGAAGACCATGGCTCCCAGTATCACAAAACAGAAGGTGCGGATACCTGCATCCTTGCCTTTGATTTGTCTCTCAAGTCCCATAGCTGTGCCAATGAGGAGACAAAAAATAATATTAAATAAAAACTGTCACTCAAGTGATGAGAAAAATAGTGCTAATGTCTCCATGTTGACTCAGGTGATAAAATTGTGTAGAGCATAGAGAAATGTCGCACATATGGTAGTCTATTTTACTATTTTTTAATTTGTCTTCATTTCCGAAAAAGTCGCGCAATGAGACAGAGAAGTCCACTAATTTCAATAGTTCGTGCAAGTAAATATCGTTCAAATCAGTCCTGATATGCTGACCGAGCCACAAAGCACAAATAGAGTAATGCCAGCCCTGCGAAAGAAATTGCGCCTACTAACTCATGTTTCCGAGCAATGGCGACGAGTGTTCATACGATGAGGGTCGGGATATTGTGCATGATAAATCAGATGAGCATTTCTTGCCACGTATAGGATGGATCAAAGACATCAAGAGAGAGTAACAACATGAACAGGAGAAATAGCAGGGAAAGTACTCTAGGTGTCCGATAGAGCCGTTTATGGGAGTACATGGTGATTTTTGTGATATGGTAAAATAGAGGAGTTATTTACCTTCCGCTTGTTTTTCCATTTCATCCAAAAGTGTATAATAGTTGGGGAGTTCTTTGAGATGTGCCCATGCAATTTTACCGGTAGTGAGTGCGTCATCATGAGTGACATCTGTCTCAGGATCACGTGCTCCGTGTTCGAGTTCGACGTTCATGCCAGCGGTAAATTGAGCGAGGTCAAATCCACAGATGGCCCAATCAATTCCGAGAAGTGTTGCTATTTTTTCTGCTTCTTGCGTAGTGAATGTTTTTTGCATGGGTGTATTGTAGATGATAAAAGCTATGTATTCTAAACCGAAAAAGTCGTTCTGCAAGAGGAGAAAGATAATCATAAACGACAAAAAATGGTATTGACATTTATATAGATATAATTATATTGTTTGTACACAAAAAAATCATTTTTATGACAACCATGATGGTAATAGGTTTATTTATAGGTGCAGCAGTTGGTAATATCGCCGGAAGTATCGCTTGGGAATTAGTACAACCCAAGGAGAAGAGAGACTGGAAAAGATGTAAGTTTAAGTGCATATTCTTGTCAGTAATCTTTGGACTTATGCTGGCATCAGTACTTGCGTTCAAGTCGATTATATAATGCAACAAGTGAGGAATCGTACGAACATCTTCGTATGATTTTTTTTATGACTCGACTATAGCTGTCAAATAGATACAATGTCTTTTTGTCTGTTTTCCCATTACGATACTTGCCAACCTTCCGCTCAATCAAGAGCCAACCTACGCTATTTTAAAAATACTAAACCTCAGTCCACAAGCTCGAGAGATCATCAAGCTCTCTTTTCGCACGAGAATCAAAGCAAACGAAGAGGGCGTCATCAGTTTTCAATTTCGTATCTTACCAGAGCATATTTCTCCTGAACAAATCGAAAATATCCCTGCGGTACGCGAAGAGCTCCTTCAAAAACTTACTGATGCTTTCCCTGCAGAAAAAATAGATGTCGTGATTCAAGTGACGCTGTGTTGCATGACACAATGCTTCGGCTGTAGGTCGTGATTGTGGTAGCATTTTCCCCATAAAAAAAAGTCAGGGATTCCCTATGGCTTACATTTTCCTAAATGCTGAGCGGCAGCGAAGCATGACATCTCAATTCTCAACTCTTAACTCTTAGTACCCACTTCTTCGAGCATCTTCATCTGGTTTTCGACGATGAGGGCGTTCATGATGTCGTCGATGTCGCCGTCCATGATGTTGGGGAGGTAGGACCGTGATTGTTTGATGCGGTGATCGGTGACGCGGTCTTGGGGGAAATTGTAGGTGCGGATTTTCTCGGATCTGTCTCAAGTGCCGATTTGGTCAAATCTCAGCGCTTTTTGCTCAGCTTGTTGTTTGTCTATTTCCATTTGATAGAGTCTGGACTTGAGTACTTTGAGTGCGTTCTCTTTGTTTTGGAGCTGTGATTTGGAATCCTGTCCCATGACGATAAGGCCGGTCGGTTTGTGGTGGATGCGGACGCCGGTCTGGTTTTTGTTGGCGTTTTGTCCACCTGCTGAGGACGCTGCGAAGGTGTCATATTCGAGATCTTCAGGTCTGACTTCGATCTCTACATCATCAACCTCAGGCATTACTGCCACAGTGACCGTAGAGGTATGAATTCTCCCTTGTGATTCGGTCTCGGGAATTCTTTGGACGCGATGGACGCCAGATTCAAATTTCATCTTGGAATATACTTTGTTGCCCGCAATTTTGAGCATAGCAAATTTCAAACCTCAGACATCGTTGAGATCATTCTCAATCAACTCTGGCTTCCAGTTCTGTCTCTCCGCATATCTCAAATACATGCGTAGGAGTTCGGCACCAAAGAGTCCTGCTTCATCTCCACCCGCTCAAGGTCTGATCTCGAGGAAGATATTTCTGTCATCGTTGGGATCTTTGGGGAGGAGAACGATTTGTACTTGTGTTTCGAGGTGGGTGAGTTGTGCTTGTGCTTCATCAAATTGCAATTGTGCCATTTCCAAGACCTCAGCATCTTTTTCGTTGAGCAAGATTTCTCTCGCTTCATTGAGCTGTTCGGTAGCAGATTTGATAGCTTTGTAAAGCTCGTATGCATCACGCAATTGATTGAGTTGTTTGCTTATTTCAATTGATTTTTTGATATCACCAATGACAGCAGGATCGTATTGTTGTGCCTGCAATGATTCATAGGTGGTGGCAATTGATTGTAATTTATCGATCATGGGATACGTTTAGAGAAAAAAGAGGAAGGTCATGAATCCATGGATCGCACCAAATACAGCATCTGATACCGTTGAAATACCTTTGGAGATGAATGCACCTGTGAAGGGGAGTGCAATACAAGCTAATAATACGATAGTGACGATTTGTCTATTTTCTTCCATCCAATACCCTACACGAGGATAGAGGTATTTCACAATTCTGTATCCATCCAAAGGATAGATAGGCAAGAGATTAAACACTGCAAGTGCTACATTGATCTGAGCGAAGAGTGCCCAGAAGGCAATGACGAGATTGTCGGTCGCAAGCAATGCCCCAGCACCAAATATTTTGCCATATGCCAACATAATAGCACTTGCGAAAACGACGAGCAAGAGGTTGGTAGCAGGTCATGCAAGCGCAACCAAGAGCTCATCTCTGAGGGTGTTTTTGTAATAAGCAGGATTGACGATCACCGCTCTTCCCCAGCCAAATCCAATCAAAAAAATCAACAAGAATCCAATGGGATCAATATGAACTAGAGGATTTGGTGTGAGTCTGCCTTGGAGTCTAGGGGTGGGATCTCCCAAGCGATTGGACATCCACGCATGCGCGTATTCATGCAACGAAATAGAAATCACAAAGATGAGCGCCAAGAAGATGAGATAGATCATAAATCAAATAGCCAAATAAACAAATACACGAATTTCGCGAGGGGGGTTATTTTATATTATGAGTACGCAAGAAGTTTTCAAGATTTGCTTTGTCAAAAACCTTATCTCGATTGACGCTGAGGTGCTTGAAGAGCATAATATTGCGCAAGAAATCTTTTCTCCATCCCAATACATAGAGTCTATACGGATAGGGGAAGTCGAGTTGTTGTCTGATGTTGATCGATGAGAGTTGTTTACCTAGCAAGACAAAGGGAGTATCTTGTCTGTAGATTGCATCAATTTGGAGTTTATATTTCCCTTTTTCTTTTTCTGATGCGAGGAAATAATTACTAATTGCCGTACTGAGTTCGGGGTTGGTATAGAGTGAGGGATTGATATCTGCATTGTCTGTCAAAAAGAGATTACCCACATCTTTGCGCAATCCCATAGCGATAGTCCTGAGTGCAATATCATAGTCTTTGGAAGCCAGTTTGCCTGCGAAGACATCGGGTTCGTGGTATCCTTCAATGAGGATTGTTTCTGCGAGACCTTGTCCGCTCAACAACGCTACGAGGTCTTGTATTATGACTTTGTTGAATGGATCATCGAAATAGATGAGCTTGAGAGGATTGATACTCTTCGCACCATTTTCAGCATCCGTTCCTGCAACCGCAGAAGTAGGTTGTGACAGATACGAAACGACCAAGGTAAAGGTAGCAATATGTGTGCCATTTAGGTATCCTTTGATTGTGTACGTATTTTTGCCCGGTGCAATATTTCTAAAGGTGGGATTGAAATTGTAGAGCGTGGTTTTCGCAGTTGGATCAAATGATTCAGGGAAATATTCTACCCCATTATTGAACGTGATAGAGACTTTATCAAACACTTGTGCAAATTGCATTTTGAGCGTGAGTTTATCAGTGATGCCTGTAGAGAGTTGATAGACTTGTTCACCCGCATCTCCTGCTCGTGAAATAGTATCAGGCAGTGTCTGAAGAGTAGTTGGCGCAGGTGCTTGCAGCGTCGCAAGTGCAGCAGTCAACGACTGGGTAACTTGATCTGCAGGGACAAACGCATCAAAGAGGTATTGATCTTTGACGAGATATTGGCCAGATGCTTTTGGGAATTGTTGTTGACTTGCCCAGCGAGCGAGCCACTGTCTCACCGGTGCGCTCACACGTCTCGTATTGAAGAAGAGGGTAGAAAATTTGTTGGTGACTACTTGATTGGGACGGTAGCCTGCGTAGGTAATTGGGGAAATGATCAAATCAATCGTATTTTCCTTACTCGTCGTATAATTGAGGAGTTCTTCTTCACGAGTAAATTGTTTGACTTGATAGAACTTCAAGTACATATCATCACATTTGGCGAGATCAAACACGACACTCGTAGGATCATTTTCAATAGGCTGTAATCTACCACATGAGGTGCCTACAGGCTGGTCGTGGAAGGTCTGGATATATGATTCGAGCGACTGATTTGCTAGCAAGTGTGCTGGCAAAATAAAATTCGTAAAGAAAATAATATTATCGATACTGGCTTGAGGAAAGGCAACATTGAGCGCAGTGTTGTCTTCATTTGCTTGGACCGTAATGTTTTTGTAGGGTTCAAGGCTACTAATATTTCGATAATTGTCTTTGAGAAGCGTTTTGTAGGTGAATAGCAAGTCATTGAGTGTCATATCTACCCCATCAGACCAAGCAATGTCTGCTTTGGGAGTAATAGTGAAGAGTTTATAATCTTTGGTAGTGACCGTACAGAGCTCTTCACGGTAGAGAATATCTGTCCCAGAAACGGTTGGATAGAGACATCCTTGAAACAATAAACTTTGGTAGAAAAGATCATTTTCTTCGGTCGTGAGATAGGGGAGGTAATTGATGGGCTGGAGAGAGGCTTCTATAAAGGTGCCACCTTTGCTACTATCTTTGTCTGCCGAAAAAGAGGTATAGAGATAGCCTACGTGAATACTCAATACTCACCAGACCAAAAACAATATCCAATATCGAGAGTAGCGACTACGAATTCATAAAATCATGATTGCATCACAAGAAACAAAAAAAATGCGCAACTATCCCTGGAGGGAGAGTACGCATAGAGTACACATATTAGTCAACGTATGGTAACGCAATACTGCTTGCAACAAACAACACAACAGTAACATATGCTGTGCGCTTGAGGGTATGTTCGAGAGATTTTTTGCTCCCATATTCACTACTTCCTGCCATACCTGCGAGTCCCATGCCCAAACCACCTTTGGGGCTCATCAACATAACACAACTCACAAAAATAATACCAGCTACCAACATAACTCCAATAAGTAACGTTTTCATGACAATATGACCAAGGGAATAAAACTTGTCCGATCAGTCTATGTATTTTGCGTACGTTTTCAACTTGAAAATACCCCTGCTTTGTGCACACTTACCCTTGGCTTACTCCTATGACACCCTGGGATGTTCGGCATCTCAGCGAGGAAAGTCCCGACACGAACCAAACAAGTAGCATCTAACGGTTGCTGGAGCGTCGGGAAACCGGGCAAACTCAAGTGCCACAGAGACGAAAACTATTTTCCCTTGGGAGAAAAAAGGTGCAACGCGGACATGCGGACTCACGTCTGCTAGTCCTCCTCAGCCTGGTCGATGACCTGGCGAGTGGTCAACGGTACTTTCGTGCAAGCGTACTTCGTAGCAATACGGGGGTCGTGCTAGATATCGTCCTCGAGACGATCGAGAGAAATGTCATATTAACACAGAATCGGGCTTATGGAGTAAGCTCCTTTTTTTTTATAAAGAATAGGGTGTAGGAATAGTTCTTGTTCATGAAGTATAAGCCTCTCCTCCAAAGCTACTACGTATCTTTGGGGGTCGGCAAACACAGAATCGGGCTTATGGAGTAAGCTCCTTTTTTTTATAAAGAATAGGGTGTAGGAATAGTTCTTGTTCATGAAGTATAAGCCTCTCCTCCAAAGCTACTACGTATCTTTGGGGGTCGGCAAACACAGAATCGGGCTTATGGGGTAGGCCGATTCTTCGAATTTAAGATACATGGGGAGGGCTGTGCGCCCTTTCTTTTTTTATGCCAAAAAAAAGAAAAATTGAGTCGATTACGTGCTTTTTGTCAATTAAAATAATCGTTTTGTTTACATATTTTTGACAAATATTTTACATTTTCTTACTATATGTATACGATTTATAAGCGCTTAGTTCTCGTATGCATAAACACAAACACAATTTCACACACTTGGTACACAAGATTGTCAAAGAGGGTGTAGACTTTATTTTGGTATTTGGGGGTATTTTTGTCTTGGGAATGATGGTCTTGAACTGGAGGGTTGTTGTGTATGAGGTGCAAGATCTTTTTGCATCCACATCAACCAATTCTGTCCTTACCCTGCAAGGCTATACTTCCTCAGCAGAGGAGCTTTCTCGTGCTTCTCAACAAACTGTACCTACCAAACGTGAGTTTACCGCAAGTATGCAGCAATTGCGTAAAGAGATTGATACTCATGCGTTTTTGTACCAACATCACTTGGACGATTACTTGCACCAGAAAGTAGAGGACTACCAAATAGCCTTCAATACGCAAATCCCAGGGAAAAGAATCATTATCCCCGCGATAGGCGTAGATGCGCCGATTGTAGATGCACACACCTCGACGCCTGAGCAACTAGAAAAGGGTGATTTTGGTGATGAGCTCAAAAAGGGCGTAGTCAAGTACCCTTTCACGAGTGATCCAGGAGAAGCTGGAAACACTCTCTTGTTTGGGCACTCAAGCGTAGATGGCTGGGAATACTACCAACAAAAATATGGTTATATTTTCTATAAATTGCCTAAGTTGGCAGCTGGTGACGAGATAATCGTATTGTGGAATGGGCGTAAGTATACCTATGCGGTCGACACCACCACGGTCACACGACCCAAAAAAGTGGCTGATGAATTGGCTATTGCCGATGGTGATCATATGTTGACACTGATGGCATGCTATCCGTTGTTGTCAGACGCGAAGAGAATTTTGGTCAAAGCAAAACAAACGAACCACTTCCCCAAACAGCTTTCGATGAAGTAGATATCTTTATTTCCCCATGTTCACATGCAAGCAAAAACCTGGATGGTCTTGGTCAGCATACTCCTCATCTCGCATGGTGGAGTATTTGGCCAAAACAGCATGTTGGGAGATACCGCTAGGCAAGCAGTGGTAGATGATATCTATGCAAATCCAAACTTTTTGCCGTTGATCGATATTCAACAAGCCAAAGTACAGCTTTCGGACTTATCAAAATCATTTGAACAAGCGCAAAACAGATATTCAGAAATGGATGAACATACCGCATTGCTCGAAGATCAATATGGTGACATACGTGTGACTATTGAGCACATCATCTCAGATACTGCACGCACCAAGAAGGCTCTCAAAGAGACCCTCACCGCTGTATCACTTCATCAAAGCAAGATCAAAGAACTCAAAAATGAGATTATAACCCT
>CAYUST010000003.1:0-7301 GCA_964447535.1 uncultured Candidatus Peribacteria bacterium | reverse complement strand
GATGTTTCGCTCAATTGGCTGGCTATCGTCCACAAATTTGGGTATGTGACGTTCTATTCACCTATGAGTAGTATAGTGGTCAAAGAAGGTGAGGTGGTCCAAAGAGGGCAGGTAATTGGGAAATCTGGAGGTGAACCGGGGACCAATGGCGCTGGTGTAGATAGTTCTTCGCCTCATTTGCAGTTTGAATTGCTCAAGAATGGAGAACACATAGATCCTTTGCTCCATCTCGATATTAGTATTTTCCCACAGAAAAATACCCTTCCCAAGGACTACAAGATTAAGTACATACAGGATTACTTTGCCAGAGAAGTAGAATTAGCCGAAGAAAAGATAGAGGTGGTAGGAGACAGTGTCGAGGAAAGAAGAGATGACTTTCTGCAACGCTATGCGACAGGGCCGTATCGTGATCCTGCTATTTGGTATGATGCTGCTGAGAATACGGGGATTGATCCGTTGTTTGGTATTTGCATAGGATTTGCAGAGACAAGTTTCAAACACTTCAAATCACTCAACAATATTGGTAACGTAGGAAATAATGACAGAGGAGACGTGGTAGAGTTCCCAAGTGCATTGGCTGGCGTTATCGCCATGTATAGTGTCTTCAACAATCAGTATCTTGGTAAGTATACGACGCTTGATCAGCTCTCGAGATATGGTAATACAGATGGTTTCATCTATGCATCCTCCCCCTACAATCGACAAAAGAACATTATGAAATGCCTCAGTGCTATGCATGGCTATGCTATCCCTGAAGATTACCCGATTAGAATTCCTCTAGAGAAGTAATTACAAGACACCTATTATATCACTTTTTGCTAAAAATAGCGTCCTTGGGCCCACAAAATCCCCCAAAAATGTCATAAAAAATTTGACAATAATAGGGTGGTGAGTATACTTATATCATATTTATCACTCATTGTACTAACATGATAAAGAAGTTATTTCGTTATTTCGTTCTTCCCGTAGCAGCTCTTGGCGTGTTGGGATTGTCTAGCTTTGCTGATGCACAGCTGACCAATACCAAGAATCCATTCGTTGACAAGACTGATGGAGGATCATCTGATCAAGTCACTATTATCGGAACCGGTAAAGGCCAAAATGATGCGTTCATCAACGTCGTCAAAGGTGCTGTCAACCGGGTACTCGGTATCTTGGCATTGATTGCATTGTTGATCTTGCTTTGGGGTGGTTTCCAAATGGTGACTGCTGCAGGCGATGAGAAAAAGTACGGTGAAGGATTCACTATTCTCAAACAAGCTGCAACTGGTTTGATCTTGATTGGTATAGCTCGGTTCATCATTAGTATTATCTTCTGGTTGGTCGTTGTCGTTGGACAGCCTGCTGATGGTACTTCTGCTGGTACAGACACCTAATATACTTCTCTCCTATTTTCTCCAAAATCACTTGGGTCTCAACAGACCTGGGTGATTTTTTTTGTCATAAAAATTTGCAATACACCCTCAGGTAGGTATAATCAAGTGTTCTCTTTTATTCATAAAGTGTCTCATGAGATACTTCCTCCTTTCGCTGTTTGGGTCGTTCTGTTTTGCTTCCCTCCTTGCTAGTAGTGCGCTCGCTGCGCCTGCTAACTGATTTGGTGATGACGCAGAATTGACCGACCAAAATAATACGATCAAAATCGCAGGTACCAAAGATGGTCTCAAGGATGATAAGTTCCTCGACGTCGTCAAAGGAGCAGTCAACTGGGTATTGGGTATCTTGGGACTCATAGCATTACTTTTCTTGCTCTACGGGGGGTTTGAAATGGTGACTGCTGCGGGTGATGACAAAAAGTATAGTGCTGGTGCCAAAGTCCTCAAAGCGGCGGCTATTGGTATCGTGATGATTGGTATGGCGCGATTTATAGCAAGTGGCCTCTTCTGGCTCTCCAATATTCTCACCACCGCCGCAGATGGTACGAGTGCTGGGACGGAGAAATAAGAAGCGAGAATTGAGATTTAAGAAACCAGACTCCAGAGACTAGAAACCAGACTCCAGAAGGCACCCCATTACGAGCTGGATATCGGACGCATTTTTGCTGAGGAGTAAAACGAAATAGTAATAAGGTGATATACCGTAGCTCACGACCGGGTCCCGCTTGCGGGAGGGAGTGAGCTTTTTGATAAGCACGTAAACGATAAGTCATACGTAAGCACTGCGTCCGATGGGCTTTTTTTGGTAGCTTTTTTGAGCTCGTGCAAAAAAGCTACTCTACGAAGTAAAAAACAGTAAGCTAAAATGTTTCATGGATTTGCTATCCCTTTAGGAACTTCCCACATTCGGGGACAAGCACCCACTCGCTTTGCTCGGGGTTCAGCATGACGGGGTGTTTTTCTACAGTAATCGAGCAAGACACGCAAGTAATGCTCCATGGAGGAGATAGATTCGGAGTGCCTGATTGGCAATCCACATGATAGTTCTCTCCATACGAGGACTGAGCGAGATATGCATATTTCCTTGATGGAGTCGCCTGCCACATGCAAGCAAGAGGAGACCTACACCTCCCAATGCACCTCGCGTGGAGGGTGGAAAATCACGTAACCAAATCATATAGAATAAGTGAACACAGATGACCATGCTTCGCACCATGAATGGTCGATTTTTGCGATGTCGTGTGTGCATTCGTGCACCTACCATCGCTGCACTGAGTGAGAGCGTCCCATAGTCGATGTACGCCATAGTGCTCGGTGCCAGCAGTATACTCGCTCCAAAGATACTTATTTGACTCCATATTGCTTGTTTGGTTGTTCGACCAAGGATGACTCTCGTCAATGCAATTGCCAACAAAATATTCCCCAAAGGATCGTCTATCACTCATTGTTGTCGCCCCACATAGATAATTACTTGCAGTACAATCGCCATAGACCGCAGCGACCATCTTCGTTTATACGACCCATTGAACCCGACGAGGAGGAGAAAGAGAGGAAACGCTATTCTGCCTATCACTCTCAGCCAAATCACCTCAGGAAATAAAAAATAGCCCACATGATCCACGATCATCGTAGCCAAGGCGAGGAGTTTGAGATAGTCATAACGGTTGGGTCTGGTGGTGTTGGTCATCTATGCAAAATAGCCATATAATTTTTTCACCTCCGTGAAATATCTTTCTACAAATTCTGTATAAAAGGGTGTCCCTCCGAAAAAGTGATTGCCCCAATAAATAAACACCGGAGCTTTTTTGGTCAAGAAGGTTTCGAAATTATGCGGTTTGAGCAGATGACACTCGGTGAAATTATCTGAGATATCAGCGAGTTTGACAGCTCGCACCTCGCGATCGTTCGCATCGATCATTCTTTGTATCATGGTTTGCCATCTGGTGAAACTGTCTGTGATAGTCACATCGTGCGTTGCATAATCTACTAAGCGCAAGATGTTGTCGCTATAGCCCAGCGCTTTGAGGTCGTCCATCGTGACGGTGCTATCTTCGATCACATCGTGCAATAGTCCCGCGATGCACGTTTCCTCAGCAAATCCTCAGCGTACGAGTGCATCATAGACTCTGAACGAATGCAGATAGTTGGGCACATCACAGCCGATACGATTTCCAAGTATGGAGGTCTGGACGAGGGTTTTGGTGGCTTCGAGCGTTGGCATGGGGAGGGGGAAAATAAACTATTTACAAATGATGCAGTGCATGGAGGAGTTCTATGAGGCCTGTTTTTTGGTCTGCGCTCGTGATGAAGTAGGTGGGGAGCTCTTGTCGTTTCTTGCCTATTTCATCGAGGAATGCGGTGATGTTTTTTTGGAGTGCGTGGGGTTTGGGTTGATCGCACTTGGTGAAGACGATACAGTAGGGTCTATCTCGTTCAGCGAGTTGATTGATAAACGCGAGATCGATAGCTTGTGGCGGATGTCTGCTGTCTATCAACACACAGATCATACCGATGTTGGCCCTTTGCTCCAGGTAGTCCATGATCATATCTTCTAAGTCGTGACGTGCTTGCTTGCTCGCTTTGGCGTAGCCATACCCAGGGAGGTCGACGAGATGCCAGTGTTTATGGTTGCCTTCATCATCTACGCTTTCGATCTCGAAGTAGTTGATCAGCTGCGTCTTGCCAGGCTTGGCGCTGGTTCTTGCAAATTCTTTTTTGTTGCATAGTGCATTGATCAGACTCGATTTGCCGACATTACTTCTACCAATAAACACAAACTCAGGTGTCAGCACTGCAGGGCATCATGCGACGTTGGGGCTACTCATCACAAAAGTAGATTGGACTATATGCATGGGAATGCGCACAAATAAATGATTTTGACCTAGTTGATTGGAGAGAGTATACGGGATGGGCTACGAACCGCAAGAGATTTTGGAATCACCCTTGTAGTTTCTGGCAAGTACGTTATACTGAGCGCAGTTGAAACGACTTTATATGTACACATCGTGGATGCAGCACAGGAAAAAAATATTGTTTTGGAGTTGGGTAGGCGTTTTGATAGTAGTGCTTCTTTTTTGGCTACTCCATCCAGAGTTTTTTGATAGCGAACATATCCAGCGTTTATTTGCCACGAATACTGTAGTTGCACTCGTCATCTATTTTGTATTGATCTCGCTGGTGAGATGTGTTTTTCTGTTGCCACTGACTATGTTCTTGGTCCCGTGAATACTTGTCTTTGATCCGCGAGTATTGTATATGGTGACCATGCTAGGCGTAGCTGTCGCTTCGACGATCGTCTATACCTGGAGTAAGTACCTGTGATTTGATACCTACTTCAAACAAAAATATCCCAAGCACATCGCGCGTATCAAACGCGCATTACAAAAAAGAGAACTGCCGTTTATTGTTCTCCGGGCATTTCTTCCCTTCACGCCCACGGACGTGATCTGCTACGTCTGCGAGATTCTGAAAATCAAACTCTGGAAATGCCTCGTCGGCGTCCTCATCGGTGAATGAGTAGTCGTCGCCATCTATATTTTTGGGTTTAGTGAGGTGTTGGATCGTTTGTGGTAGGGCTACCGGTAGAATGTTGCACCCCTCAAATTTCTCGCATCAGTGGCACGAGTTTTTTATTTTGGCTATTTCCCTATCTTTTCAACTATCCGGTTTTTCCGGACAGTTCATAATCGTCTATATACTTTTTTCCTTTAGCATATTTTCAATCCCTTTTCTGTCGTCACTTGTTTGATCAGCCTTGGCGATGTGCAAAATTTGCACATTCCTTTTTGCATCAATTTCTTGGTCTTTGAAAGTATAAAGGTATATAAGGAGCGGGTAGTGACTAGTATTCATCATACAAATCTGGCTCTTCCTGGAGATCATCAAATGCATGCGATGCTCTCATCTGAGCGAAGGCTTGTTCTCTGAGGTGGTGACGCTTCGTCTCCTGTGAACTATTGTTTTGTACATTATCGGTGATACCTTTGGGGAGTGATGGTATGTTTATGAGATGATATAAATAAATGAAGTTTAGTTTTTGAATGAAGATATAAAGGGGAATATCTGAGAAAGATTAAAATCCTGTGTTTGACCTCACAGCACAGGAGCAAGGTCGGAAGCTATTTGTGGCTGTAGATAATCAGCATTATCTGGTATAGTGTATGGCAATGATCATATCTTTTGTTGTATCAATGATCTAATAGTAGTAAAATCAAATCACTGTTGTTTCATATACCAAATATCAAAGAAATCCCTAATAGCTGATGGGTTACGAGTCAGAGCAGCTCTCATTTTTTCAGCAGCTATTTCATCGAGATGCATTACGTGTATCATATCATTTTGGAAGATAGGATCTCAGAGTACTTGATCAGTAAAGATCGATCAAATAGGCTTTTTTAGGATGGGAAGCAAGAGTGTGGGTTCTATTCTGATATCAACTTTAATAGCCTGGAGAGAATGATCAATAAGTGATGTATACACTAGCTCAAAACATCATTGGGTGTCTTCATTGAATTTTGTTCTTTTTTCAGAAAGCTGTAGTCAGAGATGTGTATACGTAGATGAAGCAAAGAGTTGCTTATAGTGTTCAAGGAGTTGTTTTGTTTGTGTTCTATTACCCTCATAGATAAGCGTAAAATCTAGGTCTTCTGAAAGTCTATAATACTGAAAGTAGATTTTGTTCAGGCATGTACCTCATTTGAAAGTAAGCTCAGGACACTGACGACCAAGATTGATCAATAATACCGTTAGCCAAAAATCTTTTTCTAGTTTATATCTATCAAAACCATGTTGGTCAGCAATTGCAATGATAGTTGTTATCATCTCTTGATCATGTCTTAGTGGGATAGGATATCCCAAAAGCTGAATTATTTCTTTGATCATGCAAGAAAATGTGAGATAAAGGATTGCTGAGGCTTGTTGAGATATGTGTGTGTGAGGGAGAGGAGTTTTGCTTTATCAATACTCCCTTGATTTATCTGATACATGATATCATCTCTAAATTCAGGATTTCACTTGGTCTCGATCAGTAGCTGTATAAGTGATCTCTCACGCGACATAAGGTAGTAATAGACATCTTGTGATTGTCTTCTTGTTTTGCCCCGAAAGAATGATGGTCTGACTCTACGAAAGATAATCTGCGCTCATGCAATCTTTCTTTGTCCGCTATAGACCGTGTTGTAGACTGTCCGTCGGTTGGGTAATTGCGTGGTAAAGCCGTATTGGTTGTAGGCAAACAGTCATCAGATCATATACTCAGATCATTTCATATACAATGCGATGATGGTGTACCGTGAGACATATCAGCTGTAGAGATTATTTTTATAGAGTTCTCAGTTTTTTATGACAGAAATCAATCATTTAGCACTGAGGTGGTATGGCTTATACTGAGGAGCAAATTTATCTAATATTTTTTGCAAAAAACCAGCATCTATAAATGGCTTGTTATAGATACTCAATTTTTCTTCTATGAGCTTTATTTGGTTGTCTGGGGTCATGATAATACTGTTCGTTAAATATAACTATATTATAATAAATAACGAACAGATTGCAAGAATAATATATCTTTTTTTGAGCCAATTTTAATGCATATCTGTTATTTCATATGATACCCCATGGGTAACAGCTTAAGCTACATTTAGGTGTTTACACTTGCCTGAAACGCGACGCTTGCAAGTGTAAACATGAAATACATAAAAATCAAGGTTTTCTTACAAAAATCTTGACTTCTTCCTCAAACCCACTTTATCGCATTTTGCATGTTGATAGCATCGATAGTGAGCTTGTGGTGCAAACTCTAAGCAACCGCGAGTACCGCTGCATAATGGTGAAGTGGTGAATGGTGTACCTACCGGGTGAGCTCTACATTATGTGTGTGGAGAGCAGGAAGGTGAACCAAAAAAAGTGAATTGCATGAGATGACTTCGC
>CAYUST010000002.1:65190-132826 GCA_964447535.1 uncultured Candidatus Peribacteria bacterium | reverse complement strand
TGACGCAAACGCAACGTGTGGCAACACACCGGGCTCATTTACGTGTACGTGTGATGCAGGATATACCGGGAACGGAGTAACCTGTACGGACTACAACGAATGTATCTGAGAAGGATCATGAAATAACTGTGACGCAAACGCAACGTGTGGCAACACACCGGGCTCATTTACGTGTACGTGTGATTGAGGATATAGCGGTAATGGTATAATTTGTGACGCATGTAATGCAGGCACCTTTGGCACTGGCTGAATTTGTATAAGTTGTGATGCAGGTAGACACAGTGATACAGGAGCAGTAAGTTGTGATTTATGTGATCCAGGAAGCTATAGCGACACGTGATCAGCAACCTGTGATCTGTGTAGCCCAGGTAGTTTCGCAGCATTATTTGGATCTTTGACGTGTGAGCAATGTGTTGCATGAAGCTATAGTGATACGGGCGCAAATACCTGTATACTCTGTGATCCAGGAAGCTATAGTGATACATGAGCAGCTACGTGTGAGCAATGTGATGCAGGTGAATATAGTGAATTCCCTGGTTCAGCTTCTTGTCTTATATGCCCATGAGGATATGCTTCAACAACAGGCTCAATGAGTTGTTTAGTATGTAGTCCCAATACCTATAGCAATACGTGATCAGCAACATGTGAACCATGTTGAACTGGTTACTGAAGTGATACGGGTGCTATGAGTTGTTTCAATGTAGATGAATGTCTAGGAGAAGGAAGTGGAAATAACTGTGATATTCATGCTATATGTACAGATACGACATGATCATTTATGTGTACCTGTGATCCAGGATATACCGGGAACGGAGTAACCTGTACGGACTACAACGAATGTATCTGAGAATGAAGTGGAAATAATTGTGATATGAATGCTAGTTGTACAAATACAGGCGGATCATTTATGTGTACCTGTGATGTTGGATATACAGGAAATGGAGTTGCCTGTCTTGATCAAGATGAGTGCTTGGGTGAAGGAAGTGGCAATAATTGTGATCTCAATGCACTTTGTACCAATACTACTGGTTCGTTCATGTGTGAGTGTTTGTCATGATTCCAAGGTAATGGTATACAGTGCTTTCCTATTCAGGAATTTGCATGATGAGGTTGAGCATGATGAGCATGATCTGCTTGAAGCGCTTTAGCTGAGGATCAAAATGGGCAAGAAGGTGGTACTGGAGAAGAGGTTGTAGTGGTAGATGAGGTGTTAGAAGCATTGCAAAATGCACTATCTAAGTGTAATGAAAGTGATGAAATGCATCAATGATATTGCTTCTCATATGAAATTTGAGCAACAACCATGCCGACCTTTGAGGAGGCGAGAGTGGAGGATGGTTTATTGAGAAAAGAACTTGCTAAGATGATGTCAGTCTTTGCTATGAAGATATTTGATAAACAACCTGACCCTTCAAGAGTATGTGTGTTTACTGATATTGCAGGTACAGCTAGCAGTGAACAAAAATATATTAAACTTGCATGTCAGTTGTGATTGATGGGACTCAATCAAGCAGGTGCTCCTAAAACTACCTTTGAGCCAAACGATTACGTGACGAGAGCCCAATTTGGCACAGTCTTTGCGAGATTAATTTACAATGGTAAATACAATATACCAGTAACTGAGACTATAATCCCTTGGTGGAAGAGGCATTTGGATGCACTCAAGAGGGATGCAATTATGACCAAAGTAGATGATGATGTAATTACCATCGTAGAGATTAGGGGATATGTGATGATTATGTTGAGAAGATTTGCCAAAAATCTCTTCCCAAAATTTGATAAATAAAATCTGTGGATACGTTTGCTAATTTCATTATAATGCACACAAGTATGCCTATCTTCATTTCGAGGATAGGCTTTTGTTTTGTTTATGTCTACTATGAAAACATTCCATATCATCATCTATGGCTGTCAAATGAACTATAGTGATGCAGCCCGTATCAAAGCGGTGCTGACGCATTGTGGTTGGGCGCATGTCGATGATATTGCTCAAGCAGATATTGTTATTTTGGATACGTGTAGCGTGAGACAGAAATCAGAGGATAAGGTATGGTGACAGCTGAAGGAAATGCTCCCTCACCAAAAGGTTTGGCTGACGGGTTGTATGATTCAACACAATCTCAATCTCAAGAAAGCGCAAACTACCAAGAGTAAGAAGTATCCCAAAGGGAACTTTCTCCATTCGTTGACAACTACAGATCCGATCGTTGTGGGGCTTTCTTCATTGGAGGATGATGTTGAGCTCAAAAAAGTGGCTAAGGCATTTGCACTTACTGCTGATGATCAGACACAGAATTTACTCTATATAAATCATGCATTTGATCCTCTCTTTCGTCAGATGCAGGCAGCCTTTCCAAATGTGGAATTATTTTTCCGTATCAATGACACCTGATTTTTGCCTTTGATGATGAAACGTCTTGGTTATGAGGTCACCTATGAGAGCGAACTCACCAATGAGTATCTAGGCATTATTCCGCAGAATGCCAATATGCTGTTCAAGGAGAAAACCAAGACCGCGTATCTCCCTATTTCTACGGGCTGTTCACAGTTTTGTGCGTACTGTATTGTACCGTATGCGAGAGGTTTGGAGAAACATAGACCTGTCGATGAGATTATTGCAGAGGCGAAGGTGCACCTTGCGTCGGGTGCTGAGGAGATTGTACTCCTAGGGCAGATCGTCAATAAACATCCAGATTTTTGTGCTATTCTCCAGGGGATCTTGGCGTTACCAGGCTTGGTGTGGCTGAGATATACTTCTCCGTATCCGACCTATTTCTCGCCAGAATTATTTGCCTTACATACAAGTGAGGAGAAACTCTGTCCGCATATTCATATGCCGTTGCAATCAGGCTCTACCGCAGTGCTCAAGAAAATGTTCAGAGGCTACACCGCAGAGCAGTACAAAGTATTTGTCGATCAGTTGCGCGCATTAAACAGACCAATCAGCATCACGAGTGATATCATTGTAGGATTTTGTGATGAGACAGAAGAAGACTTTCAACAATCTCTCTCCTTGGCAGAGTACAGTCAGTTTGATATGATTTATATGGGCATCTATTCGCCCAGACCCGGTACCTACGGTGCCAAAAAATATGAAGATAACGTTCCGTTGGCGGTCAAGAAAGAGAGACGACAACGTCTCAATGCGTTGCTCATCAGTATGTCAGACAAAAACAACGAAAAAGATATCGACACCACCAGATCAGTCATGATTCGTGAAGACAAAGAAGACGTCCTCCTGGGGTATACAGATTCCATGAAGACGATAGTGTTGCCCAAGGAACCAGGAATAAGTATCGGTCAGTTTGTGACCGCCAAAGTCACCGGCAAAAAGGCCTTCACGTTGTTTGGAGAAATCATCACCTAGTAGATATTGACAAACGATTCTTGATATGTATAAGTGACTTTCTGGTCATTAACAATTTTCGTAATAAAAAAAACCTGCAAAATATGAAATGGAGTAACTTACCGTATCTCGGGCAGTACCTTGCCCAGCGCTTGGAAGAGCACAAAGCGTACGTAAATCTTGGATGGGCTATCTACAAGAATTATAAACGCAATAAGGAAACCAAGGAGATCAAGCTAAGCACCTTGGGGACGATTAGTCCTGAAGAGCATACTCAGCTTATCAAAGCTCTAGGTGAGGCGCAAGTGCTCAAACAAAAGCAGGCTACGACTCGGTATTTAGTTACCGATAGAGCAGCTTTGTTCTTGCGTTTTGCAAGCTTTGGTTACAAACTGATGCCACTTATCCACAATGCGAGTGCTATCAAGTACGATCCGTTTGCCAAGTATTGCTATTGGTTCTACAAGGGCAATCATAGTTTCTTGGTCGTAGACAACTATAATGGTAGTGAAAGTTTGGTCTTGTACTATGCCTACCTGACCAATGCAAACTTCAGAGTTCACTGGTCTGAACCCATCACCTGGCACCAATGTGCTCGTATCCCTCACTTGCAGACGCAAGCAGGATTGGTATATGGTGTCATCGATGAGGCAATTGCCCATCATGAAGCATTTTATCGAGAGCTGCAACAAGCGATAGGATCACGTCATATCGGTATCGATGAGTATGATGAGCTTCAAGAATTGCTCATTAGCTTACGCCTGCAAAGTGGTGAAAACAAAAATTCTATGTACAGACGTTTTGCTCGCAAGGTCAATAACGCAAGTCAAGGCGTACACGCCTACATGCGTATGCGAGATGCTCTCTACATGCCGATCAGTATCGGCAAAAACAAATACAAACGTCCTGTTTGGGGAGATCTGATCTCCTTGGATAAGCAATTTTTGTCTGCTATCAAACGTTACTATGCATAGCAGGCAACAACCTCTTTTGTCTGCTATCTAGCGCTACTATGATAGCTTAGACAAAAACCTCGGCGTTTCCGTCGAGGTTTTTTTTATACTTGCTTTTTGTTTGGATATGATGATCAAGGAAGAAGGGAAGATAGATAATTGAAGTCTTGTTGTAGCATTTTATCGCTTATATGACTATGCGTAGATATGTCTTGGACATAGATTTTTCTTTAGAGAATATACTTAGGTATCAAGAAACGTTTACCCAAGATTTTTATCCCTGCTTTTTTGTTAGGGAACAGACAAATGGATGGGTATTTGGTTATGGCGAGAAGGACAAGGCATATAGCGAGTTTATGGAAATCAATATTGATACTACCCACAAAACAGTCAGTGTTGAAAGAGATGTGAAGGCTACGTTGATTTTGTTCTATTATTTCCATGAGCAGAGACTTATTATTTCCTCTGATTACAATTATTTTGCACAACAGCTGGATGTAAGGAACACAATAAACCAAGACTATTTGAAGCTTATGTTGTGAAATGGGAAAACAGGTAATGCAAGCATTTGCCAACACATTTTTCCCTTGTACCCAAGAAAGATATATCACTTTTCACGTGACTGATTGACGGTGATCCCCGTTACCTACACACCACAGAAGATCACCTTAGAGGATATGTTGCACCAAAACTTTTGTCACCTGACTGATCAGAATATTGTTTGAGCAGAGATTTCTGGATGAAAAGATAGTGCTTTTCTGCCTATTCTCAGCAAAAAGGCTACAAACTTTCCTTTTCGTTTTGTGTCTGGGCAACTGCATACGTGAGTTGTGTGAGAGACACAGTGGCAAACTATTTCTGGAATCCTCAATTTCTTGCAGTTGCCGTATGAGTACCATCTCATTACCCCGGATGATTATCCACTCAAAAATGATCCCGTTGGCATGATACATCATCCTGTTGAAGAGATTTACAAGAATAGTGTCTTGTGAGAGATAGCCATATTCAAAAAGCATCGCATAAATACGGTGTTTACTGGTTTCTGAGGTGATGAAGCATTTGAAAACTCAGCTGACCCAGAGAGTGATTTTGTGGCTGCATCTGATGACATACTGAGTGAGTTGTTTACACAACAGTTGATCGATGACGTACATGCTTTGAACGCGAGACCAGAAATACTGTACATTGACGGTATATTTCCACCATCTGTGTATGATTCACTTATCTCTAGAAATAATCTTTTTATCCAACATTGAATTTGGCCAATAACTCCCTATCTCAATATCGATGCATATGCATATTTTCAGTGATTGTATGTTACTAAACAACAGTTCTTTGGAACCTTTTATGAACAATTTGATCCGCAACTCATATGAGTTTTCGCCAAAAACACTAATATGGCTGAGTATTTTCGTCAGTATTTTCGCAGTGAGTATTTCAACAACCTACTCCAATCTTGTGTATCATCTACCAATCCACTAGTGCACTATTACAATCAAGCGAACTTGAAATCTTTGTTTGCTGACACCAGGACATGCGATGAGGCGCTTATAGAAGCACATGATTTTGCCTTATATAATTTCGTCTATATGTCGCTCATGTTGAAGTAACTTTTCCTCACGTAGTCTTTCCGTTTGCGAAACGACTCATTTTGTATATACTGCAGCATTGTTTAATTTTATATATACAGATGACAGAAACACGCAAAGTGATTATTATTGGATCAGGGCCCGCGGGGCATACGGCAGGGATCTATGCAGGGAGAGCATTGCTCAAACCACTCATGTTTGAGGGGTTTTTGGCAGGAGGTATTGCTGCAGGCGGACAACTGACGACCACGACAGAAGTAGAGAACTTTCCTGGTTTCCCAACGGGCATCGGAGGACCCGCATTGATGGATTTGATGAGACAACAGTCGATTAATTCTGGATGCGATATTCTCACGCAAACTGTGGAAAGCGTTGACTTGAGCAAGCGCCCTTTTGCGGTCGTGTCTGATGGGCAGACTTGGTATGCTGAATCACTTATTATAGCCACATGAGCAGTAGCGAAGCGTATGGGTCTCCCAGGAGAAGAGCAGTATCGACAACGTGGTGTCAGTGCTTGTGCGGTCTGTGATGGTGCATTGCCGATATTCCGCAATAAACCGTTGATCGTGATTGGAGGCTGAGATAGCGCAATCGAAGAGGCAACTTATTTGACCAAATATGCGAGCCAAGTGACCTTGCTCGTCAGAAGAGACGCCCTGAGAGCTTCACAAGTCATGCAACAAAGAGCATTTGACAACCCCAAACTGACCATCCTCTGGCATACTGAGGCTACAGAAATCACTGGCGATGGGAACGTGATGACCGGGGTGAACGTCATTAATAATCAGACTCAGGAGACGTCCAGCTTGCAAGCAGCGGGCTTATTTTATGCCATCGGCCATAAACCCAATACAGATTTCTTGAACGGACAAATTGCGCTGGATGAACAAGGATATATCATCACCTCTGGTCACATGTCGACGCAAACGTCTGTCCCAGGCGTCTATGCAGCTGGCGACGTACAGGATAAACAATATAGACAAGCCATTACCTCTGCGGGTACGGGTTGTATGGCAGCACTTGAAGCCGAGCATTTTCTCACTTCACATACGTAAAGAGAAAATACAAGCATTTTTTGACTTCACACATGTAAGGAAAAATACAAGCATTTTCTCTCAGCACATTAGGAAAGAATACAAGCATTGTTGGTGCTTAAGAGGACTCATAGAGTCCTTTTTTGATATGAAAGAGAGAAAATACGCTAATATTGACTTTTATGTCAATATATGTATAAGAGTTTTTGAAATATATGCTTAACTTTTATCATAGGTTGCAACAATGAGGGAAGAAAAATTCAGTACATTCTCACCTGAGGTTCAAAAACAATTTTTTGAAAGGCAAATTACCTGTCCCTATCACAACGGGAAAATAAAGCTTCAAAAGATTACTCGTTGGTGAAAAGAAAAAATCATCGCTGCCCTCGACGCACTGCAAGGTAAGGATTTTAGTAGCCTGACCTATGATGAACTCCTAAAGCAAAATAATGAAGAAAAAAACATGGAATATCAGCTCTCCCATGATGCTATAGCATTGTGGATTGAACATGCATACGCGTATTATGAACCCAACATACCTACAGAGCTTACCTACGAAGATATGTGTAAAATTACTCAGCTCACCTACGATGAAGCAATGAATGTATTGCCAGAAGTAGTTGTAGGAGTCAATTTACATATCCGAAAGCAATTTCCTGAGGTGTATAACCAGTGAACTGAATATGGGATATTGAAAAAGAAATTAGCAAAAGACTGATGTAGGCAAGCAGGGCAATGAAAGCCTGAAAATGCCTTTGAACAGCTGACTGATCCACTGATTATGTCGCAACTAGTAGTACAAACAATGCCGTATATCCTGCACCTTACTAACCAACTTGAGGAAGGTAATACCTTTCCATTGAAGGAAGCAAAAGCACCTCAATCTCGGTACTTTCTTGCAAATTTATGAATACATTTGATGCGACTGGTAAGGGGTAAATTACCTGGAGGAGGGTATTATCCCGAATGCCCAGAAGGTGAATTTTATGATGATACAAGAGTACATTGAATATCAGCAGAAGCTGCAGTGCATCTTGAAAGTATAATGAAGGAGATCTCTAATGAGTCGTTTAATCTTAGAGCATATGCGAAAATAAGATGATGATTACCAAGTGATATAGCTATGCCTGATGAGGCAATTTTTGGATGTCCTGTCAAAGACTCATTTACCAAATTTTTCCGTATCACCGTAGCAGCACTGTATCATGCAAGTAGAGAGAGCAAGTAGCATCTTTTCAAAATAAGCTTGACTTTTTGTTAAAAAAGAATACTCTCATACCAACAAAAAACGAAGTATGGAAAAGATAGTTAAATGGATCATTAATGTAGTAAGAAGCATCGTCATTAGTGTGCTCATGCTTGTGCTCAAATTTTTGAAGGGGACCTACGATTTGCTGGATCAATCATTTGGTACTGCAATATATCGCCCCCCATTGGAACATGAGAGCAAGGACATGTCTCCCAAGGATCTTATTGGTTTATTGAGATCACGGGTTATAATAGCCTGGAAACTCAAGCTACAAAAAATAGGCCAATTGTTTTGGGCCTGGATCCGGAGAATTGGAAAAATGCCTGATGACTTATTGGAAGATGCATATCAGAATCTACATGATCCTGATTATGATCCAACTAGCTCTCGGGGTATCGTGACAAAAAGGATCAAAAGGCAGTGGAGGGCACTATGGAATAAGAAGTCCAAACCTGATATTGCCTTGTCTAACATGGTGAGAGAACAAAATAAGCTTGATTCTGATGATACGCAAGAAGAACAATCTGTTTTCCCTGAACACCTCTCCCATCCCTGATGGTTGAGAGAAAAAGATCTATGCAGTCGGTACATTACCGACTGTTTTTTTTAAGCTGAAAATTGCTTATATTTTTTTCTACTACTGTCAAATAGAAGCGTCGATTCAGGTGGGATTTTTTTGCAAAAAAGAGGGGAGTGGGGTAGTATAAACTAACAAACAAAAATACCCCCTTTAAACACAAACCAAAACTCTCATGACAGAAGAACACGCAGAACACGATGCACACTTTTTGACCAATTTCTTGGTGGATCTCTGGGGACAGAGATTGGCATATAGTCTCGAGGATGATCTGATGCATCTTTCGTTGTTGGATATTCCTGATCACCCCCTTTTACATGAAGCGTTGTTCAATATGTGCAGAGCAAAAATTTGCTAGTAGGACCATTGTTCTTGCTACTTACTATTTTCAAAAAAAAACACCCAACAAGGGTGTTTTTTTGGTCTCTGCTCTCGACTATTTGGTACTCATAAATTCATCTATACCTGTACCATTCATAGAGATTTTGATCGTGGTAAATTGTGGAAATTGAGAAACTACTTTTTTGAGTTGCTCTGATACTCTCGGAGCATCACAAGCTCCTCACAACATCAATGTTCCATTGAAAGCAACATGTGCACCTGTAGCAGTGGTCGTGAGCGATTGGAGAGTCATACCGGTTGGAGGAAGGGCAGTTTCAAGTGTTCCTTTGCTGGTCTGTGCAAACAACTCTGTATACATCCAACTGAGGAGACCTTGCCAGTTGGTAATTGCTCCTGGGACAGCAACGGGTACGGTTACCAAACTATCATTGCAGCCGATCAGCATACCAGAGACACCTCCATCATCATACATGACATAAGGAAGTTCAACAGTAGTAGGCAAAGGAATCATGGGTGGGGGAGGTGGTGCAATTTGATCAGTCGTAGCAGGGGTAGCGCGAGGAGTAGCTTTTTGTCCCCATAGCTGACATCCACTAAGTACTAATAGGCTCATACCTATGAGACCTAAACGAATATATTGCATTGGAAATATAAAAAATAAAGCGTTTGACCTACTATAACTTTTTTGATGCAAGATGCAAGTGTGTGTCTTTCCACTTGTTTTTGATTTTAAAACATCTATATTTCACCAGTACCTAAGGTTATGTAATCCAATTTTATTTTTTCTCTTATAACAATGGCAAACTTTTCAAATGAACAGAAGAAAAAAGCAATCACTTCACTCAAAAAAGTAAGTGGACTGATGGAAAAACTTGAACACATGATCACCCATGATGCAGAGTGTCCTGATCTAGCACAACAGATCAACGCTGCAATGGGATTATTGAAATCACTCAACATGAATGTACTCAAGTTTCATTTATTAACGACAGGCGCTAAGCAAATGTCAGATAAGAACAAGAAGAGAGAAAAATTTGTAGATGAGTTTGTGAAAATGTGGGATGTGTCTCAAAGAAAATAGAGATACCTTTATCACTTTCCAAATTTCATGCAGTATAAATCGATCATTTGGTACGGTATAGGAAGTTATCTCACTACCATGGTCGTGGGAATTATATATGCATTGATAGCATGAGTTGATATGACTACTACTGACATGCCAGACGAACTTTGGTATGCAAGTGTATTGATAGCATTGGTAGTGACGCTACTTCGATGCGTACTCTATTTCTCCCAGAGAAGAGCATATGCTACTATGGCGCATGGTTTGCAATTCGGTGTATGAGTCGTCCTGCTTTCTTTCTTTCTGGATGCAATCATGTGGCTTCCCTTTGTTTCACAATCTGGCTCATATGACCAACTCATTAGCTACTATAGTGACCGAAGATTTTGGGTGACCCTGGTAGTTATTATCGTGTGATGTGGCGTAGTGTGATCAAGTTTTCACAAAAAATAGACACCTTTGTAAGAGGTAAGAGAACAACCAAAAAAAGCGACCGGAGGTCGCTTTTTTGATATCGGTTTTTTTATGCGAGCACTTGTTCCCAAGAGACGTCGTTTCTGCCAAAGTGACCGTAGGATGCGGTTTTTTGATAGATGGGTTGTTTGAGATGCAAGAATGCAATGATACCTGCAGGAGAGAGGTCAAAGCTTTTCTTGATTCGTTGTTCAATTTCTTTGGTAGATCGTTGCTCTGTCCCAAAGGTCTCTACATGCACACTCACGGGTTGTGCTACGCCAATTGCATACGAGAGTTGTACTTCACACCTACTCGCTCGACCTTCTGCAACGATGCGCTTGGCGAGATATCTTGCCATATAGGCAGCAGATCTATCTACTTTGGTGGGGTCTTTCCCAGAGAATGCACCACCTCCATGTCTACCTACACCCCCATAGGTATCTACAATAATTTTTCTTCAGGTGAGTCCAGTATCACCATGGGGTCCTCCGATGACAAACGTCCCCGTAGGATTGATATGAAAGATAGTATCAGCATCAATAAGTTCACCTGCAATAGGGAGAATAACGTGTTCCTTGATATCGGCATGCAGTTGCGTTTGACTGACTTCTGGTCCATGTTGCGTAGAGAGGACAATCGTATCAATTCTCATGGGTTTTCCATGTTCGTCATAGGCAATAGTGACTTGTGTTTTGCCATCCGGACGTAGATATCACAAAATTTGCTGGCTTCTGACGTCATGAAGTTGTTTTGCTAATCTATGTGCATACCAGATGGGAGCTGGCATAAGATCTGGTGTTTCATCACAAGCAAACCCATACATCAATCCTTGATCACCTGCGCCTCAGGTGTCCACCCCTTGTGCAATATCGGGTGACTGGGTATGAATCAAATCAGTGATAGCAAAGGTGTGTCCATCGAAATAGAGATCAGGTCTATCATATCCTATGTCGATGATAGTTTTTCTGGCAACTTCGGCGTGATTTACCTGTGCAGTTGAGGTGATTTCACCTGCAATCGTGAGATGATCGGTGGTGACCAAGCACTCGCAAGCTACTCTCGCATGGGGATCTTGGGAGAGATAGGCATCGAGAAGGGCATCAGAAATTTGATCACAGAGTTTGTCTGGATGTCCAGCAGCAACAGATTCTGAGGTAATGAGACGGGGCATAAGAAGGAAAAAAAAAGAATAAAAAAAACTTTTCGTGAGAGAAAAGTCTATTACATAACCTGTGGCTGTGTGTAATATCTTTCCCCTGATGGGGTAGGAGGGAGCACCTGGTTGGTTTGGGCCAACTGGTTGCTTGGACAGTCATAGAGCCTAATCTCTCGTGTCCATCTGGATATGCGTATGATGTATATATTTTTTATGTCCTATTGCAAGCAGTTACAAAAACATTTGTATTTATCTCAGAATTTGGTATTGTCAAATTGTTTAGATGATAGATTGCGTATGATTGAAGTGATGATAGATTTTTTGTTGTGATTGGTGCGTGATATTGGGTATCCTGGCGTGGCTATAGCTATGATGATCGAAAGTTTTTTTGCTCCTATTCCTTCTGAGGCAATTATGCCCTTGGCTGGTTTTTTGGCAGCACAAGGTGAGATGAACCTTTGGACCTTGGCAATTGTGTGAGGAGTAGCTAGCTATGTGGGTACGCTCCCGTTCTATTTCTTGGGATACTGGTGAAATAGACACAAAATAAATAAACGATTGGATCATTACGGCAAACGATTGTTTATCAAACCAGGAGAGGTGGATCAGGCATTCGATTGGTTCCATCGTCGGGGTAAAGCGTTAGTGTTTTTTGGACGTTTGATGCCGATTATTCGTACGGTAATTTCATTCCCCGCTGGGTGTATCAAGATGCCATTTTGGGAGTTTAGTGCGTATACACTGGCTGGATCTGTTATTTGGAGCGGGCTATTAGCTTGGGCAGGGTATTTGTTGGGGGAAAATCGAAATCAAATGAGCAGTATAGTAGGCAAATATGAACATCTCATACTAGTTATCTTGGTAATAGCACTGATTGCATACCTTACGTATCTCTTTGGTCAAAGAAATAAAAAAAATAAGGGCTAGGTTGCTTTTTTTTATTCTTTTTTCTTCTTCCATGAACAGTTCACTTGGTAAAAAATTCCGCCTTCTAGGGTATTTTACTATCGCTCTGCTTTTGACAGGCTGTCTCCCGGCACCTACACCTGGGCAGAATGGAAGCGCTGTCCCTGCGTGATTTGATGTGAGTAAAGTAACTTGTCCTGGTATAGATGAGGCTAGAAAAAACGTTTTGACTACCTATGATGCAATTTTGCAAGAAACAAGCGATACGTATCTCGCTGCTATCAAAGCGTTTGAGACTGATCTCAATGCATGTCTCGAAGGTATCTGGAAAAAAGGACCTTGTGATGATCAATGGGAGGAATTACAAAAGGCCTACGCTGATGTGTCTGCAGAAGTCACCAATGATACACTCTATACTACCTACAAACAAGCGAAGGCAAAGCGAGATGCATGCTATGCGCAGGTAAAAGCTGATGACTATCAGGACTGGTCAACTACGAACCAAAACAGAGAACAACAATGTAGAGATGATTTCAAGCAAGCACATGATGCTGCTGAGCGTTTATACTACGAAAAGAAAAATACTGCCAAGGCGCAACGTGACGCTGCTTTGGCGGCCCTAGATGAGTTACAAAAAGAGTGCAATAAGCCCAAGACAGGATGAGATACTGCAGGATGAGCGACCAATGGCGTAATAGGTGATGGAAAGACGGAAGAGGTCGATGGTGAACCTCCTGTCCAGGAAATTACACCTGATGCTGATGTGTGCACACCCAAACCTGTCGCACCAGGTCAACCAAGTATTCCCGGAGCTACCTCTCAGCCACGTACGTGAAGAGCACCTGACTTGTGAGCTACTGATGTGCTCAAGGAGTTGTTGCAAATGGTGGCAGAAGATGTCGTTGGGAATCCTGTTCCGGTAAGTGCTATTTCAGACAAAGTCTTCGCAGTGATGGTTTGCGCTAAAATTAGATCTCGTTTGGCAGAACTCGAAATAGATATGTCTGATGCACAGCTTGGGGGTCAAAGAAGCAAAGAAATTAGATTACGTAGAAAGATAGGGGACTACAATCACGCTATGCAGGTATGGTGTGCTATCGCAGAAGGGAGACCTCCTGTACAACTCCAACAAGAGATGCAAGTGATCAAAGACGCAGAGTTTGATGAAAAAACAACCTGTGAAACAGCAGAGTCTTGTGGTGAACCCGCATGTTGTAGCGCTACAGAACTAGGGAGATGGACGTGTACCGATGGTGTATGTGTCGCAGAGAAAATTACCTGCCCTGACGCAAGTCAGTGTGGAGGACAACCACCGTATTGTTTCAAGATGACCCAAGTGATATCCTACCAAGGTAAGTACTTACCCGTTGACCAACTCCACAAGTTCCAAGGTGATGAGTGTGATTTGGCAGAACACCGACATGCAAATGCTTGATCAGCCACCAGTACGGATGGTACGGTCTTCCCAGATACGGACGAATGTGGTTATGGTAAAACTGCACAGATGCCCGTGCTTTCGGTGCCTATGAAGGTTGAGTAACTCCTATTCCAATGGTGCTTTCTTCTTCGACAGAAATTTGATACTGATAAGCTCCAAAAAGAGTAAGAAGATAGGCAAGATAACAAAATAGAGCCAAGCTGGATGTTGTGCGATATACTCATGCACCAAGTGCCCAAAAAGCAACATCACCAGCAACAATCACAGCAACACCGTGATAATACTGAAATAATTTTCACCTATCCACACCTTAATTTTCTGTTCATCTGCTTGAGGAATAATTTTGTGATGCAATCGACCAAAGAGAAGCGTGACTACTACAAACACAATATTCATCATATTGATCCAGTTGAACGCTCATGACACCTCGTGTGTACCACTGAGCAACATTTCAATAGCCACAAAGAGGATAATAAACAGACCCAACCATTGAATCTGCGGATAGGTCTCCAATTTTTTCGCAATATAATTGGAGGCGAGCATCATCAACAAGATTGAAAACACCAATCAGATAGCCAGTACCGTGTAGTTTTCTTTGGCTGCGCCGGCAACTGCGAGGACGTTGTCGAGGCTAAGTGATATATCTGCAATCAAAATCGTGGTAACCGCTCATCGAAATGTTTTGGTTTCTTTGACACCACCTTCTTGATGAGCTGGTACTCTGAGTTCCTTATAAAATTTCCATACGACATAGAGCAACAACACGCCACCGAGCACTTTGAGACCGATAATCTGAGTCAACAACACGGCTATCGATGAAAAAATAATTCTCAAAATCGTAGCACCTGCGATACCTACCCCTATGATTTTCTTCCTCAAATGCGCAGGAAATCATTTGGTAGCCATGCCAATAATAATGGCATTATCACCACTGAGGACGATGTCGATGATGATAACGTTGAGGACAGCTAAGGCGAATTCCATGAGTGAAGATATGTATAAAACTAAAGCTTGGTAAAAGTTGCAACAATAGTGGTCGAGATGGATTCGAGGGATAAAGTTTGTTTATCAAGTTTGAGTAGTTTATAATAGGTATGTATACCTTTGTTGGGGGAAGCGATATTCACATAGGTGCTATCTCCTTCATATTCATAGGGAAACGCGGGGAGTGGATGCGAGCTATCAAAAACACTTCGAAGACAATCACTTGTTTGATCATCGTGTTGTTCTTGGCACGTGCCTCATTCAGTAAATATGAGGGTAGTAGAGGAGTCGCTCCCCTGCCATGTGCCAACTAAGTCGGGGAGGGATGGTCAAACTTCGTTGTTCACTTGAAGAGGCGATGCAGGATTTAGTCGTTTGTGGACCATTGGCCAACTGAGAAAAAGCCCCAAGGTGACGATGATAATAGTCAAATGACGAACGACTTTCTTTTCTTCGTGCGTGACGGAGAGATCCATGACGTATAGAGAAGTAAAATAACTTTCTTGTACTAGTGAAAAGTTGGAGGTTTGCAAATTGAAAAGGTATTGACTTGCTTTATGAAGTACATATACTATAAACACAAAAAATTGAAAAAATGAAAGAACTAGTAAAATCATTTATTCTAAATCTGGAATACACTTGGAAAAATTGGCTATTCAGAATCGCCTTTGCGCTTATGCTGGTATGGCCAGTGTCTGAACTGATCGTAGGGCACACCGTCAATTTCGTCTTCCGTCTTTGCGATGAGCCCAATATCTGGCTCTATGCGCTGTCCAAGATTGCTTTGACTACCGGACTGGTAATGCACTGGGACGGGAGAAAGCATATAGAGGCAACAAGATGCATTGCAGGTTTGCAACATCAAGAATTGCCCTATGGCTGGGATGACGGACTCAAAAAACAATTGGAAAAGTACAAGTACCTAGCAGTAGCAGGTGGTATTGGACTATTTCTGACCTCATTAAGCGTTGGCTTCACATGTTGACCCGGGATTCCCGGGTTTTTTTGTGATTAGACAAAAGAAATTGTATTTACATATTAAAAGAAAATGGTACTATAACCATATCATTTTTACTTATTTTTAATTTGAATGTTTGATACTGATTATCTGAGTAAGTTATCTCAAGAACAAATCAGAAAAGACAATTTAGAAGATAGTGCTCAAGCTATGCATGAGTATCAAGAGTTCGTTTCTTACTACCAAAGAGGGGAATGTTTTATATGTAAAAAGCCTCTACAAACCAATTCCTCCGAAGTTATTTGTCTTCACTCACTACTGAGACAAAACTGAGCAAAGAAAAAAGACTTTCAAAAGTTATTTTTCAAATACTGATATTTTAACATTGCTACTTATGTAAGATGGGCGGCTAATCAGGACTCATTTATAAGAAATATTAACAACTTAGAAGACGAAAAAAGTAGCAATAAAAAGTTTGAGTATACTGTAAAGTGTGGGCATATTGAGCGGACTTTTAGTTGTGCTAACTCTGACTTTTCTGGTCATTGTTGAGCTTGTTCTTTCCCTCATTATCACTTTCAAATGAGGATTTCAAATAAGCCTTTTATCGATTTTTCGGACTTCCATATACGTTTTTCAGAGTACGACCTGCGAATGTTTAAGGCTATTGAAAGTGGCCATGTTAAATTTAATTGGTCAATCGGAGGAGCAGGCATACAAGAGGCTATGGATACTTTGGAATCAAATCCAGATGTATGAATTGATGCAATGAGGGTCGGTAGTGAAAATGAAGCACAATTTAATGTACAATCAATAATTACTGGACCTGGATGATGACGTATTTCAGGAGATGAGATTAGTAAAATAATAGAGGAATCGCAAAGATCTTGAAAGATTATGACAGCTGTGGCAAGAGAAAGATTTTGAAGTGAGAATGTTAAAATTTTTGTTTCCCCAGCTGAATCCCTACCAGATATTGCTGCAAGAAAACCAATATGATCAAAAAAAACAAAATAGCACGACCCAAACTGTGATGTTGTTGACTTTTCTTGTGTCAAAGAATAAAATTAAATTATCTCTTGTAATTATATTGATTATTTATATAAATAGTCAATCTATATTCATATTATGTAGATAAAAAGACAAATAATTGATTTTATAACAAATAAATGCTTAATATGGAAAATAGAAGAGAACGTTTTCAAAGAGTTGCTTCAAAAAGAATAAACGAAATCATAGATAAAATTCGTATTTTATGAAATTGTGCTAATAAAAGTGCCTATGAATACACTGAAGATGATATAAATAAGATTTTTAGAGCAATCAATGAACAATTAAAGGATACTAGATCAAGGTTCACTATAAGGAAAAAGGAATTTAAATTATAATTTTTTAGTATTTATTAGTATATTATGCCTATACAGCTTGAAATTTCGCCTAGAATTATTCCATCAATTGCTAGTTTGTACAATGATACAAATAGGATCTTTATGGAGTATATTGATAATTCTATAGATAGTGCTGAGCACTATTTCATTAAAGAGACTAACTCTTATTCTAAGCCAATAGAAATTAGACTTAAGATTATAGGTAAAACATATAATACATGACAAATTATCATTAGTGATAACTGTACAGGCATTACTAATTTTTCAAAAGTTGTGCAAAGTGTCTGAAATTCTGACAAGAAAGAACAGCCATGGACTAATGGACAATTTTGATATGGCATATATTCATTTATGGCTGCGTGTGAGTGTCTTGAGCTGACTTCTAAAGTTGAGTTTGAGAATCACGCAAATAATATTCTAATTGAAAGAAGTATGTTTAACAAAGAGAAACAAGAAGAAGTATATTTTAAAGATGTTGAGTTGATTGAGTATAACCAAGAGTCGGGTACTGAAGTTAAATTATTTGGTTTTGACAAAGATAAATGGAAGCTAGTTGATATTTTTGAGTTAAAAATAGAGATTGAATCGCATTTTGAATTATTATTGGATAGAGGTAATTTAAAAATTATGTTGATTGATGCAGAGAGTAATACACATATATGTGAGAGGTTTAATTATGATCAATATGAGGAGGATTTTTCTTATATAGATGATGTCAGGAATCTGACATATCACAAATGAAAGAAGTTCTCAAAAACTGAAACATTAGAATTAGATGATCCAATAAATATTTATCTTAAGTTTACCAAGAAAATTATAAATAAGCCACCAATTTTTGTTATAAAGTGAAGGAGAATAGCTGAGGTAAGGCATATTAAAGCATTTAAAACAGAGCATAAAAGCGATATTTGGGGTCATCCTAATATTACGTGATTTATTGATTTGTCCTTTGTATTAGAACCTACAATAGCTAGAGACGGATTTAGAAATACAAATAAGTCGAAAGCAGTTTTTAACTTATTATTGGAATTAGAGGAACTAATATTAAATGATATAGTGGATATGAATAAAAGATCTGAAAATGAGCATTATAAGGCATTAGAAGATAAATTGAATCAAGCATTATCAAAACTCGCAAGAATTGATTCAATGAATTTCAGAAAACATTACCTTTCAGGTGATCAAGTGAATCTCAAAGTATGATGAGAATGACAAAAATTTGATTTTGGTTATTGAGAAAAGGATCATTGATCAGAAAAAACCATTGAGTGAAAAGGGAAGCACTATTGAGAAAATGAGTGATCATGAGTGTGACCCAGTTGAAATGATGGTAATGATATTAACCAAGGATGAAAATCAGAGTGAAATTCCTGATCTGATCAAGAAGCAGATAATCCTTTTGAAGATAGTGACTTCAAATGATGAGAAAAGAAAAGTAGCTGATTTGACATTAAGTTTATTGAAGGAGAGCCACCCGAGGATTTAAATAGCTATCAATTTAGGTCACAGTTGATATGAGGAAGTATTCACATTTATAAAGAACATCCTGATTTTGTTGCTAGAATTAAAAAGAGTAGGTCTGGAGAAGTCAAAATTACTCAAAGACTAATTACTTATCTAGCCTGAGAAATAACCGTTCATTATAAGGACAAACTTCAGACCAGATATTGACAACCCGAGTATGATAAAAAGCTCTTTCAAGATTTGGTCGAGTTTATTTATACTTTTGAATCAATGCTAATAGATTTAGATTGACAGAGTCTCTCTGAGGTAAGTTAGTATTTATTTAATATGTTCCCTATGAAAGACTTACATGATTTAATCAAAGAAATAACTCCATTGTATAATGAATACAAAGCTTTTGGAGATAAAATGACATGAGCAGAGGCGTTGTATATTATGCGAGATGTTGGACAGATGCTAGATAAATATATATCTGAGGCAAAAATTTCTCCTCATACATTGTATAGAAAAGTATATTGAAAATCAGAGTGAAAAGAAAACTTTATTCAAAAAAGTTATATTACAAGAGAGTTTATGTGAAGATGTTATAGAATTTTTCACATTTTCGCTTCAAAGGAATTGATTTATACAGAGCTTCCTAATCTCAGAAGTTTTACTTCATTTAGGGAAGCTATGCCATTTTTTGATAATAAGAAGCATAAACTTGTTTGAAAGGATAGAGAACAACTCCTGAATTTGTTAAATAGTGATCAGTCAAGTAAACTTATATTAGAGCAGTTAAGTACTATAAAGAAAAGAGAGATAGGTATTACTAATCCAAGAACTCAAAAACTATCTGAACTTGATGATGATAAAAAGGTATTTATAGATTTTTATAATACTGCTTATAGACTAGTAAATAGCAGAGACTATAAAGAAGTATTGAATGAACTTAAAAAACAATGAGTGACTATAGAATATATAAAAATTCTTTCTAAGAATACTCACTCAATCATAGGAGATGAAATTAGATCATATGATATGGATATACCTTCAGAGGCATCTTGAATATGGAAGTTGTACTGAGAGTTTATTAATAAGATGATATCTGAAAGGAATCTAAAAGTACAGAGGAGGTTTAGAAGAATTATAGACACAGTTAGAATATCAAGATTATCGAGCATATTGTATGCATTTACGTCAGAAGAGTATTACAATAAATTCAATTAAGTGAGTTAAGTATTGAAATATGAAAAATATGATATTGACCCGGGATTCCCGGGTTTTTTTATGGAGGGAAAAGAGGGGAGTAGTCCTCTACTCAACTCAAATTTACAAAGCAACAAAATACAAAGTGCAAAACATATAAAAATCAACCATGTACACATAAAAAACATATGGACGAAATAGCATCTAAACCTTGAAAGGGAGCTATTTTGAACAAAGTGCTTATTTGGTCTCTTATTTAGCTTTGCACAATATATCTTGTGCAAACCAAAAGGGTTTTAGAGCGGAGGGTTGAATTCTGGCTTTCAGAGCTCAATATGCAATGATCTACCGTATATCAATGCTTGTGTTACTTTCGTCGTTGCATCAATGTAGATCTTAGCGAATAAGGATTTGGAGATACCCATTTGCTTGGCTGCCGTGATAATACCAAGCTTATTAATGTTCTTGAGTCTCAACGCTTCAAGTTCATCATGTCCCAGGCGCACTATGTCTGGGTCCTTGGTGCCATCGAGTGGTTGTCGTATCGTGAGAGTAGGGGTATAGTTGATACTTCTTGTTATTTTTTTTCTTCATCTTCACTTTGTTTCAATATGATATGATATATTTTCGTTAGAGTCCATAATGACAATAGTAGACAGAGGTAAAATATGAATATTTGGAATATTCCAATTTATATAATATGTGGAAAGTTCCATAAATAAACTTGCCATTTGTATAAGATTCTCGACCATTGATGCAAGTCAAAAATGATGATTTTTGCATCATAAAGACTTTGAAAACTTTATTAGTTTATTGGAATGATTTTGTGAAAGTACTACTCCTCTATCTTCCTTTCTTTAAAAAAATATCGTTAGATAATTTTTTTAATTGAAAGGATGATCCCACAGCATTTGCTGTGGGATATTTTAAAGAAAGCCCACACAGGGATTGTTCATTCCTCCAAAAGAATATGCATTCTTTTGGGGAGCGAACAAGAAGAAAAAACGTCCTCTCACGAAGACGTTTCAATACACTTTATTGGGAATTACTTATAAGCCTAGTGCGAAGAACATAATCGTTGCTACCGCTATCAAAACCATACCTACATATATTGCATTTCGTGTCTTTTCTCTACGTACTTGATACATAAGATCTTGTTTTTCGAGTTCGAGTGTTTGCATGGTGTGCATGATAGTGTCTTTTTCTTTGGAGTAGTCGGGTAGAGCAATGGTCTGTTGTAACTTACTCTCCAACTCCCCTATCTTGTGCTGTAAGGCAAAGATAAACTGGTTTTTCTCTTCGATCGTGCGATCTTTTTGTTGCAGTACTTGGACAAATTCTTTGATGTTTGCACTCCCCGTTTCAGAACTACTCGTTTGTGTAGGTGTAGCTAGCTTGTTCATAGGAATACCAACACTTTTGTCTTTGACCACCTCGCTTTGCATTTCTTGTTGGTGCAACAACGAAAATTCATCAGCCAATAGATTGATTTCTTGATCAGCTAAGAGAATTTTGTTGGCAATCTTTTTGTAACTCAATTTGCCTCCTTTGATATATCTATCAATTGTTCTCGTAGAAATACCAAGTTTGTCGGACGCTTGATGTCTTGAAAGATTATAAGTTAAAGTCGTCATCTATACTATCATTTGAAGAGATAAATCAGCGAATACTAATGGTGAGAAAGGTCCCAGCGCCAAAGGCGAGCAAAATAATATATATAGTAAATTGTTTGATATCAATGAGAGCCGTGAAAAAGGGAATCATCGCAGAAGGCCCGGTAAAGAGCTGGAAGTACAAGACGACGATTGCAATGATAAACAGAATGCCCATAAATAACAAGAAGAATTTCATAGCAACATACACATAACTAAAGCATGAGTCACACTAGCCACAAGATAATGCACAAGACAATCACTTCAATAAAAGATCCAACGGCTATCTGTACTTCTCGCGGAAATAAAGCAACTACCTGCGGGAAGATATAGATGAAGGCAATATTGAGCAAGATATGTGCAAGCCCCAAGGTAAGTCGATTGATGGGTAAGGTAAACATTTTGACTACAGGTCTCAACACATTGTAGACGACCCAAAGCAAAGCTCACAAACCAATATACAAACCTAATTGACTAACGGTGTCCCCCTGAGTGATGATGAGGGGAAGGAAGTCCACGCTTCCTCCCCGCTTCACTATCACAAAGAGAAGTATCGTATAGACGCAGATGCCTAGTATAATTTTTTGCAACATGACTGTCGTCTAGAAGAAATATAAACACGCTTAGTTGCCGGTAGCTACGCTACCTGTATCAGTTGCACCTGTTTCAGCCACAGAAGGCTCAGTAGGTAATACAGCACTAGGTGCTTGGGGAGCTGTACCAGCTTTGATAATTTCGATAAGCTCAATTTCGAAGATCAATGTTTTCCCAGCTAAGAAGTGATTGAAGTCGATAGTAACTTCTTCACCTTCGACTTTCAATACGGTACCTTGAGCAACTTGGAAGTTGTATGTTTCACCAACTTTTGGCTCAATACCAGCACCTTGGAAACCACTCAAAGGAAGTTTCTGGACCAAATCTTCTCTAATCTCCCCATAGCCATCTGCGGGTAAAATAGTGATAGATTTCTTTTCTCCTTTTTTCATACCAATAACTCCTTTGTCGAATCCAGGAATCATTTGTCCTGCAGAAACGGTAAACTCAAGAGGTGTATATTCTCTCAATTCATTGTAGAGGTCACTTTCTTTAGCAACTGCCTCGAGGCTCGTATCAAATACTTTGCCATCTGCAAATTTACCAACATAATTTACTCTAATCGTATCACCTGCAGCAACAACATTTGCATCTGCAGTGTTTTCTTGATCTGGTGTTTTGTCTTCCATAGGAGCGGGAGTATTCTTTTTAAAACAACCTGGGAGTATAAGGATACTCATTGCAACAATAGTAAGCAACCAAAAGTTCTTTTTCATAACGGTGAACAATAAAAAATAAAGTGATGCTCGGTTGTAGTCATTTAATGACACTTTGCAACACTATAATCGCATTTTTTTTGTTTTATTTAAGCTCAAGAAATAGCCTTTTTACGTGGTCTTGTAGAAGCAAACTCCGTACGCTTAAGCACTTTTCTATAGGCATTTGCATATCTATGTGCTTCATCTCTCATAGTAGTCAGGAACTGATCTAGATGTTGGCTCCCCAACGGAGTTGACGTGATGGTCATGTGAGGAGTAAGTCTATACACAATTTCTTGCTCTCATTGTCTTTTGCCTTTACGTTTTCTCGCTTTTCATTTGCCGATACTCAGGATGGACATGGTCGTGAGGAGTTGAGCGAACTCGGGGAATTGCTTAGCTAACTTGATACAAACATTGAGTTGTCACTTACCTCAATCGATAATGAGGAGGTCTGGCGCAGGTTCAGCTGTTTTTCTTTGCTTGCTATGTACCCCAAACCTTGTCTCCAAGACCTCTTGGAGAGCTCCATAATCATCCCCTCCTTTGGCTAGCTTGATGCGAAAGCGCCTATAACCACTAGTGTGTTTATTGCCATCAACAAAACACACTAACCCCCCAACCGCATTTTGTCAACTGCTGTGAGAGATATCTAGTGTTTCAATATGCTTGGGGTAGGTGATAAGTTGGTAATCTTGTTGAAGTTGCGTGAGGAGACGAGGTATGGTGTGTGGTTGGTCACTTCCTCCTGCGGTAAATGCATCTAGAAACTGCTGCGCATGTGCTCTCAGGAGACGAAGATGACGTTGCGCATATGGTCTTCCGTTGCATCCATAGATCAACCAGGAGTTTTCGTGAGCCTGTGTAGTGAGTGGAAAACCAAATGTTTGCGACATCGCAAGCATAAGGTCCTCAATGTCACAATCGCTACGTAGTTCTCTTTTGGTGATAATATCTACTATTTTGCCAGCGTAGAGACGAATAACGACAATATGCCAGTGACTCCTCTGTTGTTCTATTAGTGAGAAAATACCTGTTTTGGGTTGGTCCAGAATAATATGTTGTTGTTCACTCAGTCAGGTGATCATCTGATATATATCTCTCAATTTGGCAGCTCGTTCGAAATGTTGTTGTTCTACGGCCAGTGAAATTTGTTGCTTAATGTATTGTTCGATAGGTGTAGTATTACCCGTGAAAAAGGCTCTTAGCAATGTGCGGAATTGCTCATAGCGCTCAGTAGCTGCATCTACGGTCAACATCTGCTGCACGCCTAGACGACGGTTGGCCTCTGTAGAGGCGATCGTCTGTTGTTGGTAGACACACCACCCTGCACAGAGCCCAAAAAAATAATCGCTACAAACTACTCATTTGTTGAATTGTGTAGGACCACATCCTCTCCGTTGAAAGAGATGTCTTAGTAATTGGAGTAATTGTTTGAGATCGCGCTTTCGTAGCTTTGGACCAAAATATTCGGCACGATCGTTCTTTTTGTATCTCGTGAGTTCAATACGAGGAAATGGCTCACGATTGAGTCTGAGATAGAAATAACTGCTGTCTCCCCTAATGAGATTATTGAAGGGAGGTTGGTGAGTATTGAGTAGTTGGAGTTCGAGCATAAGCGCTTCCTGTTCATTGGACACCGGGAACCACTCTATATACTTAGCTTTGGCAACCATATCCTGCTTCCATACAGAACTTGGAGTAAAGTAGTGTTGGAGTCTTTTTTTGAGTTGTTTTGCTTTTCAAATATACAAAATCTGTGCTCAAGCAGTCTTGAACACATAGACACCGGGACGAGAGGGTATACTGTTTCGCGGGACATCGCTATTGATCATCTACGCTGGTTAGCGAACGTTGGTAACTTTGACAGAGTACTTCTTGTTGGGAGCTTTGACTTGTACAACATCTCCTTTTTTCTTGCCTCTGAGCGCAATACCCAAAGGTGATTGAAAGGAAATATTTCCTGCTAAGATGTCTACTTCACCTGTACCTACAATTGTATAGGTATACTCTCTATCTTTGTCATCTATGAAACTTACTTTGGAACCATATCTAATTTCGCCATCTTGTTTGTGCTCAATAATTTCAACATGATCCAGTGAAGCAGTAATCTCTGAGATTCTCCCTTCAATAAGTTCTTTCTCTGACATCGCGGTGTCGTACTCAGCATTCTCCGAAATATCACCTTGAGAGATGGCTTCTTTGAGTCTTTCAAGTACGGCGGGAAGCTTCTCGTCCTTGAGGAGGCGGAGTTCTTCGACGAGTTTTTCATATCCTTGTTTGGTCAAAAAAGTAGTTCCTGTCATGAGTGAAAATGAGGAAACATTAAAAATACGTGCTCGCCTAGATATAGAGAAAATGGGTCCGATTGCAACAAGTATTTTGGTGGAGTATGGCTAGGCGTGAACTTAGTCTGTCAATGATTCTTTGAGATGTTTGAAGGCGTGATTGAGTACATCAATTGGCTCCTTGAAAGGAACATCATTCTCCCAATTGAAGATATTTCCATCTAGGTCTGCATGGAATTTGCCTTCATATTTGTCTTGTTTGTTTTTGGCAAGAAGAAAACGAACTCTGATCTGAGCATCTGTTTTTTTGAGGATAGATTTGAAATAACTATTACGGAATTTTTCGAGATGATCCCAGGCGAGTTTTTCGAGATCTGCTTGGAGAGCGGGAGTGATGTTGGTAAACTCGGTTTTTAGGGTGATAGATTTGTCAGTTGTCATACGTATATGTGGGTCAAATTAAAAGACGAATGCATTGCGGAGTACTTCTTGTTTATATGCATTCTCGAGTTAAATTGCAAATGAAAAGTCTGCTTTTAAGGTTTTTTAGAGTACTCTTTTGATTTCCTCTATACTCGTAATACCTGCAATCAATTTGAGATACGCATCATCTTCCATAGTTAGATAGCCTTGTTTGAGAGCTAAGTCCAAGAGTTGATCCGTAGGCATATTCTCCATAATAGCATGTTTGATCGTTTCATCGATATTTAGTGTTTCCATCACTGCTACTCTCCCTGCATAGCCATCATCACTTGCTTTGTCTCCTTGAATAGGCATAGGAATCGTACCATCATAAGGTAATTCCATGTGCGGATGAGCTTTGTGAATACGTTGCAACACTGCTTTGATAGTTGCGTCAACGGATCTTGGAGCAGGTTTTTTCTCTACATGTGCCACTTTCCTGACTAGTCTTTGTGCAATGACGAGACTCAACGCTGCTGCCAGCATAAAGGGTTTAACACCCATGTTGATAAGTCTAGGAATAGCTTCAGCCGCTGAGTTGGTATGCAACGTGGAGATGACTAAATGTCAGGTAAGTGCCGCATTGATCGCCATCTGTGCACTTTCATAACTTCTAATCTCTCCTACCATAATAATATCTGGATCATGTCTTAGTATACCTTTAAGTCATTCTTCAAACGTATATCCTTTTTTTTCATTTATTTGAGATTGTTCTATACCAGGAAGTTCATATTCGACGGGGTCTTCTAGAGTGATTATCTTTTTGTCGGGAGCATTGATCATATTGAGCATCGAATAGACCGAGGTAGTTTTACCTGATCCCGTAGGTCAGGTGACGAGAATTAATCCAACGGTACGACTCAGCTTTTCTTTGATAATAGCAACATTGTGTGGCTGTACACCAAGATCTTCCAATGACATAATACCTTTGTTGGGATCCAAGAATCTCAGGACGATACTTTCACCTCTCAAACCAGGCATGACGGAAACTCTGACGTCAATTTTATTTTTTTGTCCATCTCTTTCCGCTACAAAATCGAATCTTCCATCTTGGTTGATATCAATAATATTCATTTTGGTGCCTGCAATATACTTGAGCTTCATGAGGTATTTTTGAAACTCTTGATGGGTAAACATTATAATTGTGTGCAATACGCCATCTTTTCTCAAACGCATAAATATGCCCATTTCTTCGGCTTGGAAGTGAACATCTGATGCACCAGCTTGGTAGCTCAGTCTGAGAATCTCGTCAATAAAAGCTCATTCATTGAGAGTATCTTTTTGTTTATAAGCTTTTTTGATCAAGGCAATTGCTTCTTCACCCCCCACGTGATGTGCGTATTGATACTGCTCTACTTGATCTTTTTCTTGTTTCTCGAGACGATCATATCGCCCCAAAGCATGTTGTATACCAATAGTATCAGTGTAGTAAGGAGCACAAGTATATCCTAGTGCTTGAAGTTTGTCTATGGCTTGATGATATAATGTTGGAAAATTGTTTGTTGTCAATACATAAATATGATCTCCATCTCCGCCAAATACAAGGGTTTGTGTTTTCTCTGCCATAGCTCTTGGTAACAATGCCAAAAACACCAAATCTGGCTCTATAGCTTGTATATCAACTATCTCAAGAATCTGTTTGTCAGGGGCTTTCATACAGGTAAAGTACATAAAAGGAAACAATGGTGTATTCCTTCATAACTATACGGAAAATGCTGAGAATTGTCAAAAAATAGACGAAGTTATCGCCTGTCTTTAGGAAGCAAAAAATAGCTTTCTTTAGCGTGTTTGTATCTTGTACTGCTCTTTAATTTGCACAATATACTGTTTCAAGATAGTAAGTTTTTTTTGGGCAGTATTTGCTACTTTTTCAGCAGGTGTGTTTGGTTGTACCTTGTTTGGATCATATTTGCGGGCGAGTAATTCTAGTTTATCTTGGAGTGGCTTGATAATGTAATCGTATTCTCTTTGGAGGATACGGATGGCGAAGTGCGGAATCTGACTTTTGACAAAAGAGAGCTTATTTTTCCCGAAGAGCTGAATCATTTTTTCGTCGGTCATCCCCGTAACCTTTCTATCAAAGATATTTTTTTCGTAGGTAAAGAGTTGTTGAAACAAATACACATCGCACTTAGTATACAAATCTACGAGGTGAGAGCCTGCATTTTGCTTCCTAAAAATATCTTGCATCTCTTCAATATATCCCTTTTGGTGAAGTTTATGGGGATTGAGTGCTTTGGTATTGTACTTGCTGTATTTAATATAGTTTTCTTTGCTCGGATCTATCTGATATTTCACTTCTTCTCTTACTACTTGCTCCATAGTTGCTTGTTGATAATACATTTCTGAGAGGCGTTCAAACTGATTTGCTCTCAAAGTCTCATGACTTCAATAGTCGAGGACGAGTTGAAATTCTAGTGGAATATCAAATGGATAGTCATCAACGACAAATTTGAAGAAAGAGAAATGGAGTGCTTGATAATCTTTGCTACTGTCGTTTGGTGTATGTCCTTTACCAAGATATGCTCTTACTCTCGTCTTAGAATCTGCGTAATTACCAAGTAAACTTGGAAGATATGCAATCAGCTCTTGTGCAATTTCGTATTTGAGTGTGAAGATAGTTTGTTGAACATGTTCAGCAAATTTTGGAGGAAGATCTTGCGCTGCAAGTGCCTCAAGTTCGGGAAGCGAAATCAAAAAATACGCCCCAGTATAATCATAGATTTGATTAGGATACTCTTTTCTGAGAAGGGTTTTTCTAATTTTTGATGCCTCAGTTTTGAATCTGAACGATGAGTTCAACTGGACAGAAGTAGACGAAATATACTTGTGAATGTCTGGTGAGGTAATTACCTTTTCTCCATTCTTTTGTAGAAAATAAGTGATAAATTCCTGGAGCGTTCCATTGATACGTTCACACAAATGATTCTTTTTTTCTTCTCGAGAAAGTGAGTCATTTTGTTTCCCCATATATTTGAGATAGCCGTCAATTTGGTCCTCCTGTCTACGATCATAGTGGAAGATGATGAGTGCAGATTCTCGGATTTTGTACAAAAAGAATATACTTTTGTAGCTCTCAAAGTGCAAGGGAGAGACCAGGAAATCTACCGTTTGACGCGAACCATGACTGAGATTAATGAGAGGAAATGCTTTGTCTATAGCTGCTTTGAAGGTGGCAATATCTGGGTTATCAAAAAGAATACGTCTCACCGTTTCAAAGCTAGGAAAAAGGCGCTCGGCGTGGTGTTGATGAATATCTTCGAAGAGTTGCTTGATATAATGAATGAGTTCTTGCTCCTCATAGAGTTGCGCTCTGAGTGAGATCATCATCTGATCGATATGATTTATGGTCGAATCAAATGACCAAAAGAAGTTCTCGTGGAGTGATGCTTTTTCTTCATTCGAAAACCTATAGTGCTCAAAAAAGTTGAGAATATTGCTTGTATCTACCGCAATATGTCCTGCTTTTCTGGTAGATAACAGGAGCTTTTCATTGATCGCATCGTATTGCTTTTCGGCAAATTTTCTATCTTCGAAAAAAACATGTTCCTGCGGTGAGGGTTGTCCCATCATGCGTGCATGAAATCAACTGAGATTGGTGTGTAATTTCATGAGTGGACAAAAATAACTAATAACGAACACTTCTTATATGTAAATTATTTTGTATGTCAATACCAAAAATCAACAATTTTTTTAGTGTTTTTGTTTACCCGTGGCTACTTAGCCACGTTTGAGAGTAATCGTTACATCACCTTCTTCAAGTTCTATAGTTTGGGTGATCTCACCAGTTCATGTGCCGAGGGTCAATGAACTGAGCAGTGCTTCTGCACAGAGGAAATCGGTGAAGCTGGTAATGGTTTCTTGGAGTTCAGCGCTTTCTGTCAGCATATAAGCGGCGACTCTTTCATCAATACGATAGTTGGCTTCTTTTCTGAGTTGATTGCAGGATCTAGAGAGTTCACGAGCGATACCTTCGCGTTTGAGTGACGGCGTGATAGTGGTGTCTAGAGTGACTACTACTCCCTGTCCTACCCGGTGGGTGGTCAAATCTATCCCTTCATATCTGGTTTCAAAAGCATCTGCTGGAAGTGTTCGAGAGGAACTACCTTGGGTAACCAACAAGGTACCATCGTCCTGCACAGTAGCATTACCTTGTTTGGCAGCTGCAATTATTTGTCCGGTATCTTTGCCAAATTGTTCTGAGAGCTTGTTTCCCAAAGGGACAAACACTCTTGAAAAAGTCAGCTGAGCATCAATCTCGCCGATTTCTTTGACATTGATTTCTTCTTGAATGACGGTTGCATATTTTTCGATGAGGGAAGATGAGGACATAGGACAAATAAACAAATAAACGAGTATTTATATCAAAAAAAGTACCCCTTAGAGTACTTTTTTCGAACAAAGTTGCAAGTTACAATAGCCACATTTCCTATGCCTGTGTTTTCTTGGTAGGTGTTTTGGTGACAGTTTTTTTGAATACTCTTCTATGAATATATTCTTTCATAGTCAGTACACAGGTGACACTATAAATACTTGTCATCTTGATTAAATCGGTAGGTGAAAAATGCATGACGTACCCCTCATTGAAGAGTTGGTTATTGAAAAATGGTTCGTATACAGAGAGTTTAGTAGTCGATTTGGGGAATTGAGGATTATGTTTTTTGACATAGACAACGTAATCCTTAGCAACTTGCTTGAGATAGGTGGTAAATCTCCCAAGATTATTGTAGAGATTGGAAAGCTTGAAATAATTGAGCTCAACCAAGTGTGCATCTAGATGCTCAAATAAAAATCCAGGCAAATCAACGGTTGCAATCTGATCTAGGAGAGCAATTCTCAATTTGTTAGCTAGTGCTTTTTCACTCATGATACCAGGGGTTTTGGAAGGTAAAGAATTGTATTATGGATGGAGTTCTACAATTTTGATGGGTTGCTGACGTTGGACATAGGCAATGAGTTCTCTATCATGCGTAATACATACAATGGTATTGCCAGCTCTATTGAGTCCGATCAGGGTGTCAGCAATTTTTTGTGAAGCTTCTCGATCAAGATTACCTGTGGCCTCATCTGCAATAATAAATTCAGGATCATTGACGAGTGCTCTCGCAATTGCTACTCTTTGCTTTTCACCTCAGCTGAGTTGATGAATACCGGTGGTGAGCTTGTCCGTGAGTCACAATTGTTCCGCAATGATAGCTACTTTGGAGGTGCGTAGACTTTTTTCTATCCCTGCAATTTCGAGTGGATAGGCAATGTTGTCAGCTACATTTTTTCGGTCAATAAGTTTGTAATCTTGGTAGATAACGCCAATTCTTTTTCTATAACGTTGTACTTCTCAGGGCGTGAATCTCGCGATGTCCTCCTTTTTGTGATAGATCATTCTCATCGGCGGTTGGAGTTGTCTGATGAGGAATTTCACCAATGTTGTTTTCCCAATACCTGACTTACCTACGACGAAGCAGAAATCATCTTTGTTGATACTCAAGAAGAGATGAGAAAAAATGTTTTTGGTGGTCCCTGGATAGGCTCGGGTGAGTCATTGAATATCAATCAACGGTGAGAACATGTCGAGGGGGGCTACTAAAGACAATCTCATTGTATCCGCACACCCAAAAATAGCCAGTTTGACGACTAAACCAGCAGCTTTTTGATTGACAAAATAAATATTTGTTATTTTCTATTTTTTCTCTAGTTCTTTGTAGCGAAGCATCAGCTGATCTTTGAGGGTGGGCGTGAGTTGTTTGTTGCGTAGAATATCTTGTTTGGTGACATGGAGTTGCCCACGCAAAAAACGCACCAGTTCACTTTGTTGTTTTGCAAGAGGTAAACTATCAAGTTGCTGTTCTCGCCAGAGTTGCGCCTCTTTGATTTCTTGGTCAGGAACTGTACTTGGTGGGATAGCTAACAGTGACAAGCTTTCTTGCAGGACATTCAGGAGCATAGTGAGTTCTGGAGTAGGATGATAGGTAGCAAAAAAATCTGGTTCACATAAAGCAGCAATAAGATGATGTGGCGAGGGCTGTTTGATAGAACTCTGCACTGTAGTTGTCGTTGGAGTACCAACGGTACGAGGTAGTTGACGAGTAAATTGTTTGAACTGCTCTACGAGGAGATCCAACGTCAAATGGAGTTGGGTCGCCATCTGTCCTAGGTAGAGATGAATAATACTCATATCATCTACTTTAGTAAGCAGCTCAAAACATTGATTGGTGAATTTTTTTCTTTCTACAGGATTGCTAATATCCAAACGTTGTGCAAGTTGCGAACACACATAGGTAAATCATTCATGAGTATATTTGGTAGGATCTGCTATGAGTTCTGCTATGCTTGCGTCTGCTCTACTCCATTCATCTATATCTTTGTACTCGGACGGTATAGCCAAAATACGAGGAAAGACATCACTACTGTATGCTACCTTGAGTGCTCTGAGCGTCGCATCTCGTCCTGCTTGATCATTGTCGAAACTCAAAATGAGATGGTCTGTATGTCTTTTGATGAGTTTGAGTTGTGGCAAGGTAAGGGCTGTACCGCACGGTGCTACACCAATGGGCAAGCCTGCTTGATGCAAGGAAACCACATCCATATATCCTTCTACCAAAATCAAAAATGGATAGTCGCGAAGATTATTCTTGGCCTGGAAGAGTCAGTACAATACAGATGACTTGTCATAGAGAGAGGTCTCGGGCGTGTTGAGATATTTGGGAGTTTGATCCACTCCCAATGCTCTCCCCCCAAAACCTACTACATTCCCAATATGATCAAAGATTGGGAAGGTGACCCTGTGTTTGAATGATCCATAGAGATCACCACTCGAGCCTTGTTTGCCCAGACCCGCAGAAATGATGTCTGCACCTGATCGTCCATAGTTGTTGAGATGACGAATCAGATCATAGTGATTGTCTGGAGCATAGCCGATACCAAAGGTCTCCATAGTTTTGGCGGAGAGTTTTCTGGTGGTGGTACAATATTGATAGCCAACACTGTTTGGTGTATGTGATGCAACAAAAAAAGCTTGCGCTTGTTTGTTCATACGTTTGATTTTCTCTCTGAGTTCTTGTCCTTGGGCGTTGGCAACGGGATCGTTTTGATAGGTAGTGATATCGAGATTGACCTCCTTGGCGAGTAATTGCATACTATCTCGAAAGTCAATTTTTTCTATTTCCATATGAAAAGTAATCACATTCCCTCACTTCCCACAACCAAAACATTTGAAGATCTGCTTGTCTTCAGCAACCGTAAAAGAGGGTGTCTTCTCTTTGTGAAAAGGACAAATCCCTACCCAGTTTTTCCCCACTTTTTTGAGCGAAGTATATCTGGAGATGAGATCGACAATATCCAAACGATTGAGGATGTCCTCACGTAGTGCACTCATCAGATACCAAAAAAATGAAATGAGTATACAGCTGAGAGTGGGCTTGCATTTCTCACTGTATTTGGGTAGATAATAGATAAATAATTGTTTTTATCAATGCTCATTCATCATGTCACATGAACATGGCCATTCCTCTTCTGCCAACACTGATCTTTCTTGGGTGGGGCTGGTTGGGGGTATTATTTTGCTCATTATCGCTTTCATTTTGCTCCGAGAGTTTGTCCGGGGAATTATCTGTTTGGTAGTCGGACTTAGTTTGGTCAATCGTGCATTTAACAAGAAATAGAGATGTTTATGCTAGCGTACAAACGTGATAGGAAACACTCTCTTTGGGTGTAGTTTTGCTATCGATGATGTATCTTCTCCATCGTGATCTTTGGCGTTTGGCGTAACGATGTGAGTTGCGTTTGAGAAACTCTATAGCTTTTTCAAGAGAGTAAACACCTTGGAGGTGTAAGACGATTTCTTTGTACCCAATCCCCTGCATGGATTGATGATCGAGTGTATAGCCAGCATCCAACAAACCTTGCACTTCTTCGATCAGTCCTTGTTCGACCATCTGTTTGATTCTCATATTGATACGATGATTAGTGTCTTCTTTTTCTCTCCACAAACCAATCATACACAAGGGATAATCGACGGGCTGTTCGTAGGTTAGCTCTGTCTTGGTCTTGCCGGAGAAGGTGATAATTTCTAGCGCTCTCAAGATATACCTGAGACTATGCGGGTGATGTTTGTGTGCTTCTGCAGGATCTTTGGTCGCAAGTTGTGCATGGAGCCGACCGGGTGATGTGGTTTCATGAGCGAGCATCTCCTCTCTTCGTGCTCGTTGAGAAGGAATATCTGGCATCGCATAATTTTTGTACAACATATCTATATAGAGTCCTGTCCCTCAAACGATGAAAGGTAATTTACCACGTGCTTGAATTTCGGGAATGAGTTTGAGGACTTCCTGTTTCCACTCCCCTGCCGTGTAGATTTGGTCAGATGCTACGATATCAATCATATGATGCGGGATAAGATCTCTGATTTCTTGCGATACTTTATCGGTACCTATGTCCATCCCACGAAAAATTTGTCTGCTGTCTGCAGAAATAATTTCAATAGGAAAATGCTCCGCCAGCGCAATAGCGAGGGAAGATTTGCCGGTGGCGGTAGCTCATCGTATGATGGGCACGAGCTGAGGCTGAGCCTTTCGTTGTGTGGCGATGAGACTATGTATCTCTTCTATGAACTCGATGGACTCCATACCTGCGTATACATAAAGAGAAGCAGTATAGGGAAGATGGAGAAAATAGAAATGAGAAGTGCGCACGTGTTGTAGTTTTCTCATCAAAAAAAACCTGTTGGTATAACCAACAGGCCTGTCTCGAACTCTTACAACGAGACACTTACACAAGATCTTTAGAGTAATCTTGTCCTCATGGCGGGGCCATCGAACCTGCTGACGATCTCAGGATCCTCATTGTCTTCGGGATCAACTCCGTCATTCACTGCATTTGCATGTGATAACGCAATTTCTTTGAAGACATTGAGCTTCTGAGCCTGCGCTCGGTTTCGGTCCATTTCTTTACCCTGGACACATTTGGTCGCATGAGGCACCAAGAGCATCCGCTCAAACGGGATGGTTTGATTGGTGATCGAGCAAATCCCGATCGTACCATTGGCTATCCGATTGAGATTGGCCTGGAGGCCGATCTTAAGCTCACGGAGTCGCTCACGTCGCTGAATGAGCAACATCCGATTCGAGGAAGATGTTGCTACATCGACCTCATCACTAGTCGTGTCATCCGGGTTCTCAAGCTCTTGCGAGCATTGCTGAATTTCTTCAGTAAGCGATTGCATGCGATTCAAAATCGTTGTCTTGAGCTGCTGCTCCTGAGCAGTTGTGTACCTACTGGCCATCGTTTAAATTTTTTGGTTTGTTAATGAATGATTAATATTTTTTCGACCCGTCCTGTATACTCTTTTCTATCCTTTTGTCAACACCTTGTTGAGAAATGATGCTTGTGTGCTTGCATTAAAAAATGAAATACGTATAGGTAACCTCTTGTATGAACCTTATCATTAATTCAACCAAAAAAAATCAGGTATGTCTCCTTTGGAATCAAAACAAATCAGCCTCTTGCTTCGTGAACCCTTTGAATGTCTCAAAGACTATGGAGGGTCAATTGATGCTCTCAAAAAGCAAGGAAAGCTAGCAATTGCAAACTTCGACCTTGCACTCAAACAACTTAACTTACAACAGCTCAGAGACTTGTTACTCATTTTGGAAGGTAGAGATCGTGAAGGGTTAGCACTTTTGCCCCTAGCACGTCAGTATGGAAATGAAGTTATGTTGCCTCGTTTGGCAGCGAATATCATTTTCAAAATTATCTACAAACTTGAGCATACATCACTCTCAATTGGTGCAACTGCCTTGCTTGCTCATGAGCTCATCACTCCACGAGTGACATGGTCATTTGAAACGACAATTCGTCGTAAACTATTCAAAACTATTTTTGCGATAATGCGAGACAGTGACAAACACGCTTCCCCAAGCGATATTGCTCTTGTTTCAGCATTTGTTCGCAAGATTGCCTTGACGAGTTCAAGTGAGTGTTGTGATCTTTTGTTGGAAATTGAGGAGCTCATTCACCTCAAACGGCTCGATATTGATGCCATATTGGTAGTACACCAGATGCCAAAACACAATGGTGTCTTGGTGACCGAATAAACTCATATTTTTCCCATGTTTTTCCCTTTGGACTTCTCAGGTTTTCCTGGGAAGTTTTTTTTGTGGTTCCAAAGGAGAGGATATCAGTATTTGGAGATGTAAATCTTTCTTATTTCTCTATAAAGTATATGGGTATTGTTCCTTGATGTGTACTATAGAAATGTAATTGTACAAAATATCCTTATTTCATTTTTCTTTGCTCTATGAGACTTGATAGATATCTCAGCTCACTCCAACTTTTTTCGAGAAGACAGTCTGCGCCTCTGATCAAAAAATGATATTTTCAGGTGAATGGAGAGATAGTTAAACATGCCAACTATGATTTAGTTGAGTGAGATCGTATTAGCCGAGATGAACAAGAGATAATCGTAAAGAATCGAGTGACCCTTTTGATTTACAAACCTGCAGGGTATGTTTCGAGTGATGTGGATGAGTATGGACGACCGAGTTACAAGCAACTTCTAATCACCTATCCGTATACACCTCTGCTCCATATAGCAGGGAGATTGGATGTCGATACGGAAGGGCTGATTATCGCCAGCAGTGATGGACAGTTGGTACACAAAATAATTTCACCAAGACACCATCTGCCAAAAACCTATCTGGTCACGACACGCGATCCCATCGATCTCACGACGTGTGCTACGCTTGCGAAAGGTGTGACATTAGATGATGGCTACCAGACATTACCTGCACAAGCTACAATGCTAGACAATCATCATCTAGAACTAATCCTTACCGAAGGCAAATATCACCAAGTGAAACGTATGCTTCAGTCTGTAGGAAATGAAGTGGTGCATCTCCAACGTAGTGCTATTGGACCACGAAAAATAGATGATCTGCAATGAGCATCATATATTGAACTAGCAAGATCGAGGCTTGAAGAACTGCACCTTGTATAATTTCTATGCAAGGAGGTTTTTGGTTGTTTGGAAACGTTGGAACTGTTGCTCTGCTCGTGCTCGATTGACGACCTTCCACCAGTTGGTGATATACTCTGCTCTTCTGTTTTGATATTTGAGATAGTAGGCGTGCTCTCGAACGTCTATGCCAAGCAACGCTCCATAGCCTTGACTAATCGGTGCATCTTGATTGGCAGTACTCATCAGGGTCATTTTTTTACCATCTCGCACGAGCCATGCTCGGCCACTGCCGAATCTCTTGGTAGCCAAGGTGCTCATCTCTTGCATACATGCATCCAGGCTACCGAAATGGGTACTTATTTCAGCTACAAATGCGCTACTGGGTTGACAGCCTCCTGGACACATCATTTGCCAAAAAAGATTATGGTTGTAGAAACCTCCTCATTGATTGCGTACGATGTCTTTGTAGCTTGGACTCAGTGCGTCGAGATCTACCAAAAGTTGCTCAATTGCAACATTGAGGTAGGGAGTATTTTCTAGTCAATCATTGAGATTCTTGGTATAGGCAGCGTGATGCTTGGTATGATGGATTTCCATCGTTTGTGCATCGATCATCGGCTCCAGTGCGTCATATGCATAGGGCAGCTCAGGGAGTTGAAACGGCATAGGAAATAGGTATACAATAAAGACTATGCATACAAGATATGTATCTCTCTCCAAAACACAATATCTTTTAGTCACTTGTACTACGATGAACAAGAAAAAGTATTTGCTTAGCATCGGAATGTTTCTTTTTTTGTGCGTGCCTTTGACTACTTCGGCAAGTCCATTGAGAGAGTATCTTTTCCCTACACATACGTTCGCAAATGGTACGACTATAATTTTGGATAAACTCAAGTGATTGTATATTATCAAACCTACCCATCGAGAACGGTATTTTAATGCATCGTGAACCACTGCGCCTCAGTTGGCGATGCAATACTCTGGAGTAACCAATATAGTCAACGCAAGCTATTTCGGGTATGCTGACAAAGCATATTTTCCTGCAGGTCATGTTTCTCATGATCCTAGTCCTATAGATAGTAGCTTTTGCAAACGTGACAAGAATCTCTGTGCTTATATCCACACAGATACGATGAGTATCGTCGAATGACTCCAAAGCACCAAACAACCTACTATCTCCTGAGGCCCCATCCTCTTGCGCAAGGGTATGATCAATACAGATCTCACCCAACGCACCTCTCACCGACAACAAAAGACCCAAAGAACCGTCTTACTCAATACCTCCAGAGGCGTCTTTTTCGTGGTAACCAAAAAATGATACACATTACCGGATCTCGCTGCTTACTTACTCAAAACATTTGGCAAATCGACGACTGCCATCAACCTAGATGGTGGATCTTCTACTATGTTGCGATCTGCTGCCACAGGATTTTCATTTCATGCAAATGCAACGCTCCCTACCTACTTTATTTTGCAGTAGATGATGAAAGAAAAAATGCGTTGTCATCGATGTCTCAAGGATCAGCTGTATATTGATTACCATGACCAGGTGTGGTGAGTACCCGTCAAAGATGATACGACGCAATTTGCTTTCTTGATTTTGGAATGAGCCCAGGCAGGACTCAGTCGATATACGATCCTCAAAAGACAAGACGGCTATCGCAAAGCTTTTGCCAATCGAAATCCCAAAAAAGTAGCCAAGTTTACGCAGGATGATATCGAAAGACTCATGCTCGATGAGGGTATCATCAGAAATAGAGCTAAGATTACTGCAGCTATCACCAATGCACGTGTTTTTTTAGAAATTCAAAAAGAGTTAGGGTCGTTTAGTAACTACATACGATGATTTACGGACCACCAAGTGGTCACCAACAAACACCAAACTATGCAAGACTATGTCGCTACTTCTCCACTCTCAGATACCATTTCAGTCGACCTCAAAAAACGTGGCATGAAATTCGTCTGATCTACTATTATCTACGCACATCTCCAAGCAACCGGTCAGATCAATGATCATCTGATGAGTTGTTTCAGGTGGAAAGAATTGAGAAATAAGAATTAAGACTTAAGACTTAAGGATACGGCAACGCACTAGTCTATGTCATACTGAGCGTCAGCACTTGTCCCCTTTAGGGGTAAGTATCAAGGAAATCTTTTTCTCCCCTGCCGGGGTGGCCTCCTTTTTGGCATGATCCAAAAAGTAGCAAAAAAATCTAGGCAGCGCAGGTCTTCCGTATAGACAGAAATCACCTATCGCATACGAAGCAACCTCACTCCCAAAGGGTCCCAGTGAGGTTGCTTATGTCAGTGATGCTTTGTATGCTATTTCTGGAATTCACAGACTTGTGCGTTGCCACCAACACAATGTTCTCTTATTCTCACAAAAAATCCTTTGCACCTCTCTGCCAAATAGCTACATTCTCTCTTATGGATTATATTCAGTTTGAGCAAGACAAGAAGAAAATATTTTTGTGTGATATGCGTCCGTGGAAAGGAAGTCGTTTTTCTGGGTTGGTCGAAAAAGGAGTAGCCAAGGTACTTCGCAGTGGCAAACGCGTCGTCATCATCGCTCCCAAAAAGTGATATGCTGCAGGAGTGATATGCCAAGATTGTGGACATATTCCCACGTGCGATCACTGCTCTGCGCCCATTGCCTATCACAAAGACCATCAAGGGCATTTTGTAGGTATGTGTCATTTGTGTAAAAAGCAGTACCCTGCCCTATGAGCGTGTACCCAGTGTCATGGATTTGCCCTGCAGGCGTATGGTATGTGAGTGCAGCAGGTTGCTGAATGGATAGAACAAACGTTTGGTATTCAAGCAGGTATTATTCAACGTGAGGTAGCCAACTCTCCTCGCAAGGTGACAACTCTCCTCCAACAACTTGCAGATGCACAAGTGGTAATCGGAACATCGTTGTTGTATTTTCCACCGAAGTCTGTAGATGCAGATTTGGTGGTGGTACTTGCTGCTGACCAAGGCCTTTATATCCCCGACCGACAAGCAAATCGACAGACGTTTTGTACATTGCATACGATGATACAAGCATATCCGGCTTCTACTTTCCTCTTGCAGACCTATGCGCCAGAGCATCCGGTGTTGCAATTTGTAGCCAAAGGTGATACCGCAGGAATGCGTGCATGGGAATGAATACAAAGAAAATCATGAGGATACCCACCGTATGGAGAGCTGTGTGTCTTGTTGTACAAACACGAGATCGAACAGCGTGTCTATACTAGTGTGCATAAACTCTATCAAGAGCTCCTTTTCTTGCAACAACAAAACCCTGCTTGGAAGGATATCACTATCACCTCTACGCCACCGCTCATTTACAAAATGTACAATAAATTTAGATACCATTTGATTATTAGAGGTCCAGATATACGTGAATTTGTACGTTCAAGTGTAGATCGTTTGGAGGTGATGAAAAGAGGTTTCAAGGTCGACTGGGAGCCCATGCACATAGTCTAATTTCGTCAGTTGCAAAAAGAGGTGAAAAAAATAAACTTCTTGAGTTTTAGTCAATATATGAGTCATGACCCAGTTGATTATCAATGGAGGCAAACCACTCAAAGGCACCGTGCGCCCTGTCCCCAACAAAAATAGTATCATCAAACTGATCCCAGCGTGTTTGTTGACCGACGAAGATATTATTATTCACAATACACCAAAGACCTCTGATGTCGGCTATATGTTGGAGATTTTGGCATTGCTTGGTGGAACGTATGAGCGATTGGATGAGCATACGATCAAGATCAATGCCAAGGGCGTGAACTCATATGAAATAGATCCTGTCTTGAGTGACAAGATGAAAGCATCAGTGATGTTTTTGTGACCCCTGCTCGTGAGATTTGGTAAAGCGATGATGCCAACTCCCCAAGGCTGTAAGCTCGGCACACGTCCTCTCGATGCGTTCGTGGGTAATATGGAAAAGATGTGAGCGAAGTTTACGCATCAAGGTGGCATGTACGGTTTCGAGGCTACACAACTGCATGCATCGACGGTGTGGAGTCGAGAACCATCGGTGACCGGTACAGAGAATCTGATTTTGTTGGCTGTCAAAACACCAGGTACAACTATTATTTACAACGCTGCATGTGAACCGCACACCCAGGATCTGTGCAATATGTTGGTAGCAATGTGAGCGCAGATAGAGGGTATTTGATCTAATTTATTGCGCATCACGTGAGTTAGTTCATTGCATGGATGTGAGTGGACAGTTATCTCTGATCATTTGGATGTAGCTGGATTTATAGCTGCAGCTGCGATGACGTGAGGAGAGGTTACCATCGAACAAGCTGTCACTGCGCATATGGATTTGATGCTTGAAACATATAGGAAATTGTGAATTAGCACGATTGTCGACAAAGAGAAAGATACTATTTTCGTCCCAGCGAAACAATCACGTCAGATAGAAAAGACCTTGAAATGAGATTTACTAATGGTGAGAGCACAGCCTTGGCCGATGTTACCGATGGATATTATTCACACGTTTGCAGTGACCGCATTGTCATGTGAATGATCTGCAATCTTTATGAATATCGGTTATGAATATGCTTGGTTTTTCATTGAAGAACTAGCGAAGATGAAAGGACGTACCGTGATGGCTGATCCCCATAGAATTATTACATTTGGGCCGACACAATGGAAAGGAGCAAATATTGTCTGTAGTGATATTATCCAAGCGTCGTATGCGTTGTTGCTCGCAGCATTAGCTGCAGATGGTACAACAACTATCAATGCAATTACTCCACTTTTCCGTCGTTTCCCCAACTTTGTCGAACAGTTTAGGTCGCTCTGAGCAGATTTATCTTTGCAGGACTAATATGCTGATAGAGCCTATCGCACCTATGATCGTCAGATATCCTCATGTGCCACCTCAGGTCTGGGAAACTAGTTTGAGTGGCAAGGAGGTAGTGCAATTCAGAGAGACGATGGCGGAGCAAGCAATAGCCCAAAAAATTCCCGTGTGAGTACAAAAAGTGTTGCATCAGTATACGCAACAACTTATAGAAAATTATTATGCCCTACCAGAATATGAGCAAGCGTTCTATGCACATGAAGAGTATCATATTTTGGTAAGAACGGGTACACTCCAGGAACTTATTGCAAATTTTGTAGTAGAATGCGATGTACAAGCATGTTGTGATAGTATAGCTCAGTTTTATGTGCAACGATATGAACAACAATTTGATCAACCACATACGACAAGCATAATGCAACAGATGGAGAATTTGGCACATACGTACCATCTCTGAGAACAAAAGCAATGGCAGTCGTATTTGGAAAGTGCTGTGTTTGACTATATACCTGGAGATCAGGTGTGTCGTGCATCACTCAAAAGAGCTTTGTCTGTGCTTTTTCGGCTTTTGTTGCAGAAATGACAAGCCATGGTTCGTCATCATCAACAATGTACAAGAATTATTCCTGACTCGTTGCAGAAAAGTGACATTGGGATGAGCTACGATGGAAGTTTTATTGGCTTGATGAGTGCATTGATGAACAAAAAAAACAGTCAATGGTTAGCTAGTATTATTTCTGCCGATGGGATTCATTTTGACCAATATGACAATATGCATAGCAAACATATACTGGATGCTGTGCAACGTCTGCAATCAGATAGTGAGCTTTTGTGATGCTTGCTCTATATTTTTCATAATCATATGAAACACGATTTGATAGAAATGACCACACGATATACTACTGCTTTGCATACTAGACCTAGCTATGTATAATTCAATACGTCGTTTATTAGCTCCCAAAATTATCCCCCTCAATACGATAGAGATCAGCCGTAGCAATATTTTACATAATCTTGGAATATTGGAACGTCTTGCTTGAGATACTGTGTTTCCTGTCTTGAAATCAAACGCGTATGGACATGGACTTCAGCAAGTGAGCTCTGTCTTATCTAGGACCAATGTCCCCTATATTTGTGTAGATAGTTTTCCTGAATATCAGATTGTACGTCGTCGGGCTAAGAAGCCGGTGTTGGTACTTGGAGAAACTAATGTAGAAAATTATCGTCTGTATAAAGCTGACGCAACATTAGCAGTATCTAGCTTACAAACATTACGTGCACTAATTGAGAAAAAAAAATCAAGAAAAATTCATTTGTTCCTCAATACGTGAATGCATAGAGAATGATTGCAAATTCAAGAACTCAAAGAAGCACTTGTTTTATTACAGCAGGCAAAACATATTGAAGTAGATGGAGTCATGAGTCATTTAGCCTGTGCTGATGATCTTGCAGATGTGATGAGTGCTCAACAAGTAAGTACGTTTCATGATATGTTTAAACTTACGATACATGCATGATTTTCACCAAATCGAAAGCATATTGCAAACAGTGCTGGGATAACTAAAGTACGTGATCCACTTTTCAATGCATCGAGGGCTTGAATTGCATTATATGGATATAGCCCTTTGCAAAAATCTGACATATTGTCTCAACACTATGAGAATTTGCGTCCTGCGTTGCGTATAGTATCTACAGTAGTTGCTACGCAAACAGTTTTGTCAGGTGAAAGTATCAGTTATGGTGCTACCTATACCGCAGGTAAAAAGATGGTAAGTGCTACTATCCCATTTGGATACTATGAGGGGTTGCCAAGAGTAGTTTCAAATCAATGGATGATGCGTCGAAATGATCATCTTCTCCCCCAAAGAGGTCGTATATGCATGAATCTCTGTTGTATCGATACTTGCTGACTACCAATCACCAAAGGTGATCGCATTGAAATTATCAGTCCAAACTTACATGATCCACATACTATTCAGCACGTGGCTGACCTATGTGGTACTATCTCTTATGAAGTATTGGTAAAGTTTTCTGAGAAAACCAGGAGGACAGTTGTCGTGTAATATTTTATTCATTATATATATATGGAAATTATTCGCAAAGAGATCAATGGAGTACGTGTAGTGTTTGCACCTCAATCTGAAGCTAGTTCAACCACGGTTGAGGTATATGTCAAAGCAGGAAGTATTTATGAAACTAAGGAAACAAATGGCATCTCTCACTTCCTCGAGCATATGTTTTTCAAATGAGGCAAAAAATATCCAACTCCTCTCTCTGTTGCAATGACCTTGGATGCATGTGGAGGCGAATGTAATGCCTTTACCGGCGATGAGTATGCAGGTTACTATGTGAAGTGCGCTCCTGGCTATGTCCAAACAGCGGTAGATGTCCTTGGTGATATGCTTGTTCATGCAGCTTTTCCGAAGGAAGAAATGGAAAGAGAGAAGCAAGTGGTGATACAAGAAATCAAAATGTACGAAGATATGCCACAACATCTTGTCATGGAGAAGTGGCAACAACGATACTATGGTGATACGAGTCGAGGTTGGTCTACCTTGTGACCAGAAGAGAATATTTTACGTTTCACACAAGCGGATTTATTTGCGCACAAAGAGGCATTATACACCAAGGATAACTTGCTGGTCGTCGTAGCAGGAGCAATCCCTTCGATGAGTGATCTTGAAGGATGGATTGGTGAGGCATTCGGTGAACTAGGAGCAACCAAATCATATGTATCAGTTCCTTTTGCACATACCCTCCCCGAGGTCAAGCAAGACTGTCGAAAAAAGTGAACTGAACAACGCCACCTTGTCATGAGTATGCCAGGTGTATCCATGACTGATCCGCTCAAATATGCGTGTAGTTTATTGAGCGTGATGTTGGGTGGAAATATGTCGTCGAGACTGTTCCAAGAGATTAGAGAGAAAAGATGATTATGCTATTATATTCATGCTTCTCATCATGCACAGGTACCAACGGGGTGTTTCATGGTTAGAGCGGGGCTAGAAGTCGGGAGATGGGATGAGGCACTTGTGGCTATCAATCAACAACTAGACGCCTATGCTGCTGGTGAATGGTCTGCCCATGAGAGAGAAGTTGCGGTCGGTAACATCACCGGTACGACCCAAATTGGTATTGAAACATCTGATCATATGGCAGACTTTGTCGGGAAGCAACTCCTTTTGCTCGACAGTGTCAAAACACTGCAAGAAATACTTATTGCGTATCAAAACGTAACTGATGAAGACCTCAAACAAGCGGCGAAGATGTTGCGTGCTGATCAGAGATGGACGTATTGGATAGAGTAGAGAAATGAGAGTTAAGATTTAAGAATTTAGAAACTAGACTCCAGAAACTCAATCGTCATTCTGACGCTGAGTGTAACGAAGCGGAAGAATCTCAGGACTAAGGAGCTTAGGGATCATACATAGGGAAAGTTTACAATAATTTTCAAATAAAAAAAGTCTAGGCACAATGTGTGCACTAGACTTCATTTAATAACCAAACCAAGTTCCGGGAACCACCCCGGATAACCATGGAAAAGATATCTATTTCTGGTCAACAAGTATCTGGGAAACGTTTCATGTTGGCAGCAAATAGAAATGACGAAGCGGATTTTCCATTGGGAAAGTCCGTTTTGTTTGTGTCATAGACAATATATATATTTTCAATATAATTTGCAAGAGAAAATGTAGTGTAAAAAAGAATCGACGCATTCGCCGATTCTTTTTGTTAGTAACCAACCTATCTCTCATGAACATGAGAGTAGGAACTTTGAACTATATATAACTTTCTTTTTTTTGCAAGCACAAAAAAACCATCACGGGGTTGCCGCGATGGTCATCTCAGGTTGTGTTTTGGCTTGGTTGCTCACCCTACGAGTCCGGTGATGAACGTATTGATACGTTTTATCTCATCTCTATCACGACTGTAGTAGATGAATTTACCTTGTCGATCGGTGGCAACTACTCCCGCCTTTCTCAAGATCGAAAGATGCTGACTGGCGACGGACTGCTCTAAGCGAAGTTTCACATAGATGTCGGTGACGGTCAGCTGATCATACTCTTCCAAGAGATCCAAAATCCTTTGCCGAAGCTGGTGATTGATGGCTCTGAGGATGAGCACACATTTTCTTACTTTGATCAGGTCGAATTTCCGGACTTTAACCGGACGGGTTGTCTTTGCCATGGTACACAACTTTTTTGGTGAGGTATCCTTATATTTATTTATTCAATAAAGTCAACATCAAATCTTTGGCTACGTTTGCAAGCTTGCACGATATAGGTATACATAGACATTTATTCTTTGATTCGTTGTCTGATGGCATCGAGAACCAATAAACGCTGAATTGCCGCACAAAAACAGCAGAAGCAAAAACAAGCTGGCAGGCTCAAAGGAGGCAAGCGTTTTGAATATCCCAAAAGGAAATTAGCTTTGGATGAAGCTAAAGACCTTGGTGTCGTCGGCGCAGAAACCAATCCCAAAGGGCATACCTTTCACCGATTCCTCAGAGGACGTAAAGTCTGTCGAGAAACCAGGATGAGAACAGATCCAGACGGTTGGAGATATATCAAACTGCCTAGTGGCTCGAGTGATTTCGCAGAGGTGATGTTGTCAGGACGGAATAGAAAGAAATTGATGAAGACATTAGCTTCCAAAAAATAATTTTAGTATCTAGTAATTCGTATGCTTATTTCACATATACAACAAACTGACGTAGGTCAGTCAATTGATTTGCAGGGCTGGATTGCCCAAATCAGATCATCGGGTAAGATTGCATTTATTTTATTGAGAGACGGGACAGGGTATCTGCAGTGTGTCATCGAACTTGGCAGTGTTGGTGATGAGGTCTTCAATCAACTGATTTGTTGTGGTATCGAAAGTGCGGTTGCGTTGTCGGGTGTCGTTTCTCTGCATCCCAAGTCAGGTGCGTTTGAGCTACAAGTCAAAAATGTACAGGTTATCAGTCAGGCGAAGGACTGGCCACTTGGACAGAAAGATGATCATGGCGTAGAATTCTTGTTCGACAATAGACACTTACATCTCAGAGCGCAGTCACAATGGGCTATTTTGCGTATTAGAGATACATTGATTCATGCTACCTATGATTGGATGAGAGCACATCATTTTACCAAAATTGATGCGCCGATCTTCACGCCCACCTGTGCAGAAGATAGTACAGAGCTCTACGAAGTGACCCATACCAACGGTGAAAAAATGTTCTTGAGTCAGACAGGACAGATGTATATCGAAGCAGCGATCGCAGCGCACAGAAATGTGTATGATTTTGGTCCTGTGTTTAGAGCAGAGAAATCCAAGACGAGAAGACATCTCAATGAGCTATGGATGATGGATGCTGAGATGGCATTTTGTGATTTTCGTGGCAATATGGAAATTCAAGAACAACTCATCTATTTTATGATACAAGAAATTCTCAAAAAAAATAGGAATGAATTGACCATGCTCGGGAGAGACATAAGTAAACTCGAAGCGATCACCCTCCCCTTCCCTCGTATGACCCATGCAGAAGTAGTGAAGAAACTCCAAGAGTTGTGATCAGATATCAAAGATGGTGAAGATTTGTGAGCAGATGATGAAGAGTTGCTCATGAACACATTTGATCAACCGTTGTTTGTAACCAACTTCCCTTTGGCTATCAAAGCATTTTATATGCCCGAGGATCCAGATCATCCAGGCACTGCTAAGTGTTCAGACCTGCTCGCTCCCGAAGGCTATGGAGAAGTGATTGGTGGATCAGAACGTGAAGGCAACTATGAAATCTTGAAACAAAAAATTATTGATCGTGGCTACGATCTCCAAGAATACGCACGATATCTCGATATCAGAAAATACGGAGGCGTCACGACAAGTGGTTTCGGGTTTGGCCTCGAAAGACTCGTCAGATGGCTATGTGGTTTGCATCATATCAGAGAAACCATTCCTTTCCCTAGATATCATAATAGGATTACACCGTAGTCTAAACGGTTCTCCCCCTGTGAAGGGGGAGTGAGAGGGGGTTTTATCAGTAGTCATTACACATTTATTTCTCTAAAACTCCCCTGCCGGGGTGGCCTCCTTTTTGGCATGACCCAAAAAGGAGCAAAAAGTTCTAGGCAACGCAGGCCTTCCGTGAGTATTTCATATCACCTATCGCATACGAAGCAAGCTCGCCCCCAGAGGGACCCGCTCGCTTGCTTATGAAAATACTTGTTTAATTGTGTATAACTTACCTTCTCAGGCTTAGTGCGTTGCCATGAAAAAATTATCGAATGCATTTTTGGTGAGGAGGTATATTTTTCTTGGTAGTCAATCTCAACACAAGCGAACGACCCGGAGCCCACGAAGTGGGAGGAGTGAGCGTTGCAGGACAAACGAGTAAGCCTAGAGAAAAGTAAGCACTGCATTCGATGGGCTTTTTTTGGTAACTTTTTTGAGCTCGTGCAAAAAAAGTTACTCTACGAAGTAAAAACAAAAAACTTTCAATATTTTAAATATAAAAAAACACCCACATGAATTCATGTGGGTGATAACTGCTATAAGCAATTTAACAATTTCTATTCAGGATCTTCCAATTTCGGTACATCAGATTTCAGTTCTTCTAACTTTGGCACCTCTGTTTGAGGAGCTTCAGTTTGAGGAGCCTCAATCGGCGGAATTTCAGATTGTGGCCTCTCATTATTGAGAGTATCTCTCTGAGGAATATCCCTTTGCAGAGTATCCCTTGGAGGAATCTCATTATTGAGTGTGTCCGACTCGAGACTATCTGTTTGGAGAGTATCAGTCGGAGGAACCACAGTTTGGAGAGTGTCAATCTGAGGAACTTCCTTGGGAGCTTGAGCTTTCTTCTTACCCTTGATGAGATATCTCAACGTAAGTGAAGCACCGAAATGCCGCTCCTGATTTTCAAGCAGAGGCAAACTCACTGCAACGCTAGCTTCGAGATTCCCGAAGTGGCGAGCAATTTCTGGTTCGACCACGATGTTCCAGGCAAATGGCTCCAGCTTTTTCCGGATCTCCTCATCTTCTGAGGTGACCTTGGTATACGAAGCGGTGGGCCCTATACCAAAAGCGAAATCCCATGGCCAGTTGCGTAGCAAATGTATCTGATACAAAGCTTGTGCTTCGTAGCCAATGTTGGCGACCGCAGGGACGTTGTTACATCCGCAGGCATCAGGTACATATTGACGATGGGTGGTCGTCAGTCCCAACTGAAAACGTACACCTTGCCCTATACAAGGAGCCAGGCGCTTTTTCAGAGGTAACTGATAGCCTAGACCGAAACTAAACTGTGGCTTACCGAAATCTATGAGCTGCTGCTCCCCTTCATGCGGTAACGCAGTCAGGAGTGCTTGCCCATAGACGAACATGCCTCGATGCTCCAAGAACTTTTTGTGAATTGAATCACATTCGTTGCAAGGGAGCTTCACTGTATCGCGAATGATGGTATCCTTGAGTACTGGTATAGTATCATGGATGTACACCGTATCACAATTACATGGGGTCGGCGCCATGATCTTGGGTTTCGGAATTTGCAGGCTGTCTCCTCGGCGAGGCAAGGGAGTGACATCACACAAACCCGCGTTTGGCGGACACGGTGTGTCAATCTTGCCTTCTTTGTACCATCGATCCTGAATCAGACAACAGACGCCGTTTTGGGCTTGTTGTTGATCCAAGGTATCAAGCGTACCATCGAGGAGCAAGAACACCTCACCAAACTTTATTTTGTCGTTTGGCTCTTTGCCATTTATCCACATGAGGACGCAGCATTCGTCAAACAATTTGCCTCGAGGAAATTTCTTTTTCCCGTTGCAGGTGTTGACGGTTTTGCCGGCGCATCGTGTGGAGGGATCATACCCATTGCGTACACGCTCGAGACGAGCTTGTGCGCTTTTGTATGTTTGTGCATCTGCGATTTGGTGATTTACCAACCACATGACGCAGATCAAGAAGAAAATAATTTTTTTCATGATTCACTTTTTTTTGTGGTTAGTTAATCGAAAATTCTTTTACAAAATGAATACCAGGACCTTTGGCTTCAAGCAAATATTTGCCTGGATCCAAATCGGCGACGAATGTCTCCACCAAATATCCATCAATCATTTGCCGACGCCAGTTTTGCTTACGTTTACCGAGTATATCATACACAGTAAATTCAACTTCACCGTCGTCGTTTGGATCTCCCGTATTGATGTTGATCGTACAGTTGCCACCTTGCACTGCTGGATTGGGATAGACTTTACATCCCAAGCAACGTACTTCAGTGGTATCTGTCATGACACAACCATTTGCGTCACTCACCACGACCTGATAGAGACCAGGGACGAGGTTTGCGGGGCTAGGGTTGGTCGTGCCGTTGGACCATTGATAGGTGTATGGTGCAGTACCTCCAGTTGCCTGTAAGTCTATGCGTCCATCGTTACCTACCTGGCAGGTCACTGCGGTTGGAGACAAATTGAGCTGTAACTGGGTAGGCTGGGTGATTGTGAGACCACTTACTACTTTACTACAACCGTTTGCATCAGTGATGGTCACACTATATATACCTGCAGTGTCGGTGAAGCTATTTGTCGTAGCTCCCGTGTTCCACAGATACGTATATGGTGTGCTACCACCAGAAACAGTCAGAATAATCTGTCCATTTCCTCCGAAGCACAACGCTGACACTTGGTTTATGTGTACGTTCATCGAGTCTGGTTGCGTAATGACGAAACTGTACGTTGCATCACATGCTCCTTGAGACACCGTCACGGTATAGGAACCAGGTGCCAAACTGTCTATACTAGACGTTGTATCGCCGGTATTCCATAGGTAAGCATAGCTTCCCGTTGGTTGCAGGTCAATACTTCCATCAGCATAGCCGAAGCAACTGACATTGGTCACTACAGGATTTAGGTTGAACTGCGCTTTCAGAATTGTGATGCGTTGCGTATAGGATACGCTATTACCACATTTGTCTGTCGCTGTCCATGTTCGAGTGATCAGTGAATCAGTACTTACTTGCGTAAACACCAAGGTCACTCCCACTTGTCTCCAGCACATATCCATAGCTCCAACGGTTGCGGTGTCACTCAATGACGTACCACACAAGATCGTCGTGTCTCCAGGTAACGGCGTCGTCCATAAAGGATCCGTCGTATCGGTGACCGTGATGATCTGGGTGTGCGTCCGTGTTGTACCACAACTACTGGTGGCTGTCCAAGTCCGGGTGATCGTAAAGTTACAGCTATCTCCTGAGTATACCTCGTTTTTGAAAACGGGAATATTGCCCAAAGAGTCCTGAGCTATGAGATCAACAAATACTGGAATCGCATTACATTGTACAGCAGTGTCAGTTGGCAATGGTGTGATCCACCACGGCGTTCCTCCACCGAGTACATTGATCTTTTGTGTATGCGTAAGTATATTTCCACACGCATCGGTGGCGGTCCATGTTCTTACTAAAAGATAGCTACATGAATCTCCTTGTTTGGTTTCTTGCATGCTATAGGTAATTGCAGAGCAATCATCTTTGGCAAACAAACTATCAAACGGCGGAGGGATCAAAACAGTAGTATCCTTGGGTAAGGGACTAATCCAAACCGGTGCGGTGGTGTCTTTGATGGTAACTTTACGTGTATACGTAGTCTCATTGCAGTTGTCTGAAATGATCCACGTATACAAGATAATCGTCTCACAAGGTGTTCCACTCGTTGCAGCACTTTTAATTTGTGTAGTAGGTGAACAATCACTTACTTGTAGATCAAGTTGGTCTGGAATGCTATCCGTACAACTGATGGTGACATCTTTTGGCAAGTTGCCAATTACTACTGGTTTGATTGTATCCAATACATTGACTGCCCATTTGCCCTTAGTTACATTACCTGAACTATCAGTCACCGTGACCGTATAGACCCAGGAGAATGTAATAGGACATAATGCAGACACCAATGTTGAATCAATACTTACCTTGGGTGCAGGATCACACGCATCGGTTGCAGTAACTTTCCAGTTGGGAAATGCATTGCCACACACGATGGTAGTGTCCTTGGGTATCTTGGTAATGATCGGTCCCGTCGTATCGACGGAACTGCCACATGATCCAGTGATCCCAAACTCTGCCCACTCGACGACAGACATGTTTCCTCCATTCGCCACAATATCAGCAGGGTCTACACTGAACGTGATGACCGTCGTGCCCATATTGGTGAACGTATAGGAGGTTGGTGTCTGCCAGGTCTGTGGCAGATCTACTTTCTTGGAGAACGTCCCGTTGATGTAAATCGAAATGGCTTTGGCATAGTTGTTGGGTGCCTTTTGCCATTTGATCCACGTGGGTGACATCATCATCCAGTAGATGGTGACCTTGTTTGCCCCCGTGCCTTTGACGGTCATGCTTGGAAGCATCATCGTTTTGGTGCACAATGCATCGTTGGTCAGCGTGTCACTGTCTGGTCCGTCTGCACTGCTGCATTCAGTCCAGGTGAACATTGCCGCATCAATGCATGGTGCATCTTTGAGCCACAGTGCCAGTGTGTCTGTTTTGTTGCACTGGATGTTGCCATGGGTACTGATAGGCACAACACCACACTGTGCGGAGATGGTTTTGGGAAGTGCACAGATGAGCAACCCCAAGAGCAAATTGCTAAAATTTTTCATAAATTGTTTTTTTTAAATTTTTTTTTGATTGTATAATGTTAATGTCCTCAAACATAAATAGTGATAATTATTTGCTAGTAAATGTCAATACAATTCTCTGTTTAATTAGCTCAATTAAAGCCAGCGTGGAACGCGCAGTTTTTGGCTTGTAATACGAACTTCTTTGGGTATGCTGTGCGTAGTTTTAGCATTTTTGGTGAGGAAGTATGTATCGTTCACACACCTGCGGAGAACTCCGTATACAGCATGTTTGACAAACCGTGACCTTGTCAGGTTGGGTAGATAATATTAGAAATATGGGAGGACTCACTTTTTTGACCATGAGAGATAGATATGGCGTGACGCAGATTTCTACGCATGAGGATATCTTGGCAACACAACACATCGACGCACTGCATCACGAAGACTGCGTCAAAATCACGGGCAAGGTTATCGCGAGACCAGACGGACAAGCCAACAAAAACATGCCGACGGGTGAGATAGAAATCACACTTGAGACGATAGAAATCCTCGGCAAATCCAAAGAACTACCGTTCTCTATCGTAGACAATCCTGCTACCAGTGAAGAAGTAAGGATGAAACATAGATACTTGGATCTGAGAAGACGTCCAGTCTTGGACAACGTCCTCTTTAGAGCGGAGATGAACAAGTTCACGAGAAATTGGTTTGCAGACAATGGATTTACCGAGGTCCAGACACCTCTTTTCACGGTCAGCTCACCCGAAGGTGCAAGAGATTATGTGATCCCGAGCCGTGTCAATCCAGGGAAATTTTATGCGCTCCCCCAAGCACCCCAACAGTACAAACAACTGTTGATGATTGGATGACTGGATAAGTACTACCAAATAGCTCCTTGTTTTCGTGATGAAGATCCGCGTGCCGACAGACATAGCTGTGAGTTCTATCAGGTAGACTGCGAGATGTCTTTCGTCGAACAAGACGATGTGCATGCGGTCGCACAGAATTACATCTTGTGACTTACGCAAGCATTGTCAGACAAGACATTAGTCACCCCGGTTGAGAGATTACCGTTCTTGCAAGAAGTTGTCTTGCCCGGGTCACATCCGCAATTCCCCAAAATCCCCTATGATCAAGCACAAGAACTCTTCGGTTCCGACAAACCCGATCTCAGATTTGATTGCCATTTTGTGGAAGTCACCGACTTGTTCAAAAACACAGAGGCGACGTTCATTGCCACACCGCTTGCACAAGGCGAATTATTCAAAGCAATCCGTATCGTGGGACAACTGCCGAGTAGAAAAGAACTAGACGCACTCACCGAGGTAGCAAAGCTTGCTGGTGCAGGTGGACTCCCCTATCTCCAACTCGATGCAGAAGATCTGAGAGGCAGTATCGCAAAATTTGTCGATGCGGAGACATTAGCACAACTGCAATCAAAAACCGGATTCACGTCCGGAGATACCCTGGTGTTTATGCTCGGTACCAGCGCACAGGTTGCCAAAGTAGGTAATAAAATCAGACTGCACTTGAGAGATCACTACAAGCTCGTCGATGACAAAGAGCTCTCCTTCGCCTGGATCGTTAACTTCCCCTTCTTTGAAATGAACGACGAAGGCAAACTCGACTTCGCCCACAATCCATTCTCTATGGTCAGCGGTGGTGTCAATGCACTCCGTGGTGTCACCGAACGCGGTGAAGATCCTACCACTATCGTCTCTGAACAATACGACATGGTCTGCAATGGTTACGAGATCCTTTCATGATCAATCCGTAATCACCACCCCGAAGTCCTCGTCAAAGCCTTTGAGTTCGTAGGCAAATCCGAATCCGACGTCAAAGCCAAATTCGGCGCTATGTACGAAGCCTTCCAATATGGCTGTCCACCTCACGGCTGATTTGCTTTCTGATTTGATCGCATCCTTATGATTTTGAAAGATGAGCCAAACATTCGTGAAATCTATGCGTTTCCGAAGAGTGGGAGGGCTGAGGATACTATGATGAGTGCACCGAGTGTGCTTGATGAGGGGCAACTTAAGGAGTTGGGGATAAGGGTTGAGGGGAGGGAGTAGATTACTTTAATTTCTTATTTAAAGATGGAGCTTTTCAAACAAATTACAGCAAATAATATTGTACTTAAACCATACCCATTTCTTAAGGAGCTTGCAATGGAAGCATACTTGATAGAAAACCAAGAAATTCTCAAACTAGATGATGCAAATTTTGCAGAGGTTTGAATTTTGGATGCAGAAATTGCCTTAACTGCATGAAGAAAAGATAAAGATGGTCGTGTTGATATTTTAGCATCATATGGAAGTGAATATCTAGCTATAGTTGAGCTTAAAATAAATCAAATTGGTAATGATGCACTATGCCAACTACAAGAATACTTAGAACAACGTGATCAAATACTTAATATGGCTGATGATAAATATTGGTTGGATAAAAACATCTCACCCAAATGGATTGGAGTGCTAGTATGATGATCTATAGACCCTTCATTACAGAAGATGCTTTCAGAATGATACACATATAAGGATACACCTATAGCAGGGATTGTTTTAAAGAGATTTAGATCAGATGATAATCAAATATATGTAATCTCTGATGCATATTTCAAGTACAGTTACAGTCAAAAAGATTATTCAAAATTTTTATTTAATAATCAAGTGTATAACAAAGCAAGACTGGTATTAGCGGTAATAAAATCATATGTGGATCAGCATCCATGAATTTCTTCAAATGATTTAAGACTTGTCTTTCCTGAAAACTTACAATGAAAACTGTATCGTGTTTTTAAAGAAATCACTGAAGCTCAAGATATGAATGATAGATATTGATACCAAAGATATTACACCAAACCATGAGAGATTATTCAACTTTCAGATAGCACCATCGCTATAAGTAATCAATGGTGAAAATCTAATATTAAAAATTTCATTGATCATGCAAAGAAGGTACTGTGAATGGATATTTGAGAAGCACCATTGTAAAGCGCACATTTAAAAGAATAGTTAAGAAGCCATTGAGCTGCTTATCCCCATTGCGTATTTTTATCCTCACCAATAGATGCAGAAGAGTGAAGATAGATTCTTATGAGTAATGTTTGGTGGTGCTGTTGGAGATGCAATGTGAGTAGCTACTGAATTTTTAACACCAGAAAAGTTTGGTTACGTAAAGGACTTACAAGGCAGACCAAAATTCAGAACATCTCCAGGCCAGCGAACTGATGACACTGCAATGACACTATGCCTCGCACAGAGTCTGATTGATTCACATGGTTTTGATATAGTTGATCAATTAGACAAATATCTGGATTGGTACGCAAACGGTTATATGTCTAGTACTTGAAGAGCGTTTTGAGTTTGAAGCCAAACAGGCAGAATGTTGTACGATTATAAACTTTATAAAGAAGGAAAAATTACTCATAAGCCATGGGAAGACGATTTATCAGGGAGGAATAAGGATGGAAATTGATCAATCATGAAAATAGGTCCTGTGGCATTATTTTATTGTGATAATGTAGATGATGCACTTTACTATGCTTGAGAGAGTGTTAAACCGACACATAACTCATCTATTTGCATCGACTCTGCAAGATATCTAGTAGGAATGATATGGGGTGCTTTGGCATGAGCTTCTAAATCTGAATTATTGGACGAAAATTACTCACCAATTCAGAATTATCGACAAGAGAAGCCCATTGATCCAAGCCTATCCAATGTAATGGCTTGATCCTATAAATCTAAGATTGATAGCGAGGTATGACAGAAGTACTGATATGTAGTTGATTCTTTGGAGGTGGCTCTTTGGTGATTTTATCACACATCGACGTTTGAGGAAGGTTTATTGCGTATCATTAATTTATGACTTGATGCAGATACTAATGGTTGTATCTATGGCTTCCTTGCGTGAGCTTACTATGGATATGACGCTATTCCTCAAAGACGAAGAGACTATGTGGCTAAAAAGGAATTAATAAGAGATATCACTCTGAAGTTATTTGAAAATCACAAATAATTTTTACTCTACTATTGCTAAACTTCCCTTTCTCCCTCGACGTGCTCTGCACGTTTTTTTTGTTCTAGAAATATTCTGTAGTTCTTCTTAGTTTTTTCAAAGCACGCTAATACGATAGAGAAGTTTTACTTCTCTTTTTTTTGTATGGAAACAACTCCGCGTGATATGCCTAGTGATACTCTTTGAGATGCAGTTATCTATCAGTGATTGGATGGTGCATTGGAATTGAGGGGAGATAAGGAGTGAGAGACGATTTGGGCTAATCAAGCACAAATAGCTCAAATTTTTGGTGTTGATAGAACGGTCATCACTAAACATCTTTCAAATATTTTTAAAAGTGATGAACTTGATAAAAAAGTGGTTAGTGCAAATTTTGCACATACCACTCCACATGGCTTCCAGATTGATAAAACACAAACCAGAAACGTTGTTTATTACAATTTGGATGTTATTCTTGCCGTAGGATACAGAGTCAATTCATGAACAGCAACCAAGTTCCGTCAACGAGCTACACAAACACTCAAACAACATATCACTCAGTGATTTACTATAAACCACAAGAGGATACAGCACAATTATACAGCGTTTCTTCGTGCTGTAGAGGGTATCAAACAGCTCAATGTTTCCCATGTGGTGAGTTCAGATGGGGTGTTGGAATTAATTCGTGCTTACGGTAAAACATGGTTTTCACTCGATGCATTTGACAAACAAGGAAAATCTTCAGTCCCTCAGACCGTAAGTGAAATCCACATTGAAGCCCAAAAGTTGCATACTGCTCTTGCAGTACTGAAACTAGAACTGATCAAGAAATGAGAGACGACAGAGTTGTTTGGTCAAGAAAAAGAACAATGAACGTTTGAGGGTATTTTTGCTAATGTATTCCAGAGTGCGTTCGGTGAAGATGTGTATCCAAGTATTGAAAGTAAAGCTGCTCACCTGCTCTATTTTATTGTGAAAAATCACCCATTCAATGATGGTAACAAGAGAAGCGGTGCATTTGCATTTATTCGATTTCTCAAACAAACAGGTCATACATTGTCTGGTGTTACCCCAGAAGCACTTGTAGCACTGACTCTTCTTGTTGCGGTGAGCTCCCCAAAGGAGAAGGAAAAAGTAGTGGATTTGATTATACTCTTGTTGTCAGCAATCTAATTGACTGAAAATCTTATAGAAACTACTAGTTTTCTAGCTACAAAGATTTTTGGCTTATCTATGCTATTTTAGAATAAAATACACTTGTAAAAGTGTTCAAAAAACACATAAACTGATACTTTTTTGACTACAATTTTTCCCATTTTATTTCAATTGTACACTATGTGATCCCTCGCAACTAGTATCCAAAATGAACTTTTTATAGCCAAAGTGAATACGAGAACGGTTCTGAGAAATTGGGAGAAATATGTGGGGGTGGTGACGAAGTCGTATTTGATGGGGTTGTTTGATATTTCTACACAGAGAATAAGAACCAAACAAGGGATCAGACTCGCCTATCCCGTAGGAAGAGAGATAGATGATATTGTCGATGGAGATATTCCGTTGCCAAACTGATTTACCGATGTACCCCAATTACTTGCACAAGTCAAAGCAGACCTGCTGGGTAGTTTAGCACCGCAGACAAGCCTCGGAAAATATGCGAGAGTGGTCGCAGGTGACTTAGAAAAATTGGGATGTGCTACGATCAGGACAGATTTGGCAGATTTTTTGGATGGGATGCAGAGTGAGTATGTAAGACGTCGTGATAAACAACTGCTCTCGTATGATGCGTTGTGTACGTTGCATGATCAGTCGTTTCGTGGGTCACAACAGGCTTATTTGGTGGCGTTGTGATCTCGTTTTCATGCTGCTGATATTGCTGAACTTCCACAGATTTTGTGATGGATTTATGGGCTCAAAGATCTCAAAGATGACCTGAGCAAAGGAATTTGTAATATCCCCGCAGAGGTGCTTGCACAGATTCCGAATGCGGTAGATGCACAGAGAAATATCGACCTCACTGCTCTCCTTGCTTCTCCTGTGTTTATGCAACGAGTGGCTCATGTGGTAGCACAACAAAAAGACAACCTTGCTTGTCTCCAAGAAAAACTACAACACATGGACCTCGGTGTCAACAAAATGTGTGGCGGACTCCTTCCAGAGATAGAAGCATTTATAAATACGTTTAGTATTGGATGATATAGAGAATATCTCAGATCATCTTAGTACAGAGAAGTAAATACTATCTTTGTGCATTTCACTTGCATATCGCTAAAAAAAAGATCATATGAGAATGATTTTGTTTCTTCTTTTCAGTATGAAAAAACATATCTACCTAATACTGGTCATCATCCTTTGGATTATGCTCAGCTATGTGGCGCATGTGATTTGGTTGGCAAAGTTTGGCCAATGGATGTTGCCTCAGACACCTGCTTGGATGCGGTGTGGTGAGTTACCTGTGTGGGCCCAACTCTCCGTGATCATTACCTGAGTCATTTTCGGCTACGCAGTAGGGACTCGTCGATGGCAAATTGTCTATGTAGAGAAGAGACATTGGCGTGATTGTTGGAAGAAAATCAAGAAATAAGCATTATCTCATAAAATATACATTTTATATTGACTTGATTATTTATTTGAAATAAATATTTTTTCCTCAATTCAGTTTATTTTGTATAGCTATGAAAGTACTTCCCTATCCCCTCCAAGCAAAGCTAGAGCTTGTAATTACCTGATATATTCACGGGCTTCCAAATGATGTTTTCCCAGAGCAGGAGTTTCGCAACGCCTTGTTTGAAATACTCAAACGTACTCCCCCGACGGTAGGTCAGTTATATGATACCCAACGTCCACTCCTCTTGGAGGTTGCAAGATTGAGAGAAGAACAAGAAATTGCATATACGCCATACATCAGATCACTCACCAACATCTACGTAGAAACACTCAAGGAATGTCTCAAGGATAATAGACTTGGTACCAGACCTTCTCGTACAAGTACTACATCTGCTCCCATTGTGCCCTCAGAAATCCCAGAGAGTAATGAACAAATACAAAAAGATCATTGAGCTCCTCGTGATGCCAAGAATAAGATAGGTCGCGCGCCAAATGGAAAGCAACCCAAAATCCTCAAGCAACCAAAGCCTGTCAAAGATCCAAAGCCTGTCAAAGCGCCAAAGCCTGTCAAAGAGCGTAAATCATTACTGGAAAAAATACAAGAAGAGATGCCATGTATTCTCCTCTTGGATGCAAATGAACGTGCAAGCTATCAAAAACTTTCAACTGCATTGCTTGCTAGAGAGTTTACGAGACCTGCCTGGTCTCAGATTATCACATTTGACGCAGTGGAATATACGAGAAAATTCTATTTGAGTCACCTCGACTTTCTCTTGGAGGTGGTGACCGTACTTGATAATTTCCCACAAAAGCAAATTTGAACTCACAAGAAACAGTTGCGTGATCTCCATACATTACTCCTTGAGTGCAAAGCTGCCACCTTGGCAATCCATCCTATGGTACTCAGAGCACAAGAACAACAAACATCTCAAAGATATGCAAGTCATTGTATTCAAAAAGTTACCTTTGAACTTAGCCATCTCTTGGAACGTTTAGAAAACAAGTGGCAAAAGTCTTAGGAAGTTGGAGATTATATCAAAAAAAAAGGGCTGCGCATAGCGCAGCCCTTGTCAAAATACATCATCATCATTTTCTCCCATTTCCATTGGTAGAAAATCCAATGGCAGTTCTTTTGGAACCTGCAATTTCTTGCAGTTCTCGGATAAATGGTCGTTCTTCGGGAATCTCATTGAGACCAGTAAGATGAGTGTCCAGCGTATTATCACTGAACAGTTCTTTGTAGCGAGGGAGATCTTCTTTGAGAGCATTCCTCAGCGCTACGTTGATCGGTTCAAGGCTAACGACCCCAGAGACTTGGTGTAATAGTGGCGTGATTTCCTGAAATTTCAGGACCTTATCTACGCTGATGCGGTGAATAACATACGCAATTACCGTATCATACCACTCAGGCAAGGTGCGTTTTCCACATACATTTCCCAAGGTCCCAATCAAATCTTCTACTCTGAGCGCATACCACCAATTGTCTTGGTGTACCATCTCAAGTACCATTTGTTGAGGACCAGCAAATCCTTTGAGTCGTAACCACCAGTTAGGCTGATGCATCTCTTTGAAGCTGAAACAAGCGATTTTGGCATGTTTCCCCTCAATTTCAATACTACCTGCTCCTAAGTGATTTTTTGTCTTTTTGATTTTCAGGAAACCAGGTGCCCAGTATGAAAGAGGAAAAACAAAAGCACTTTTGCTGATGAATACCTCTTTGTTTTTGCGATACACTGTCCCTTCACCAATGACTCCCACATCTCCTACACGTAGTTCTCCAATGATAGGGTAACTAAATGCACAATTTTTCTTTTCAAATTTCACCATATAATTAGGATTTTGTTTTACTGAGTAATGAGGTCCAAACAACGTGGCTCCGCGGGTGTCTCACAATATTTTCTGGTACATGCTGCAATTTTTCAATTGGTCACCGTACAGGTATTACATCCATCGAAATAGGAGTTACACACACTGAGATCTATAGTTTTGGAGATGGTGTTCAAGTAATGATACATGCCATCGTTGGTGACCAATACTTCAAGCTCATAGGTAAATCCTGCATCTCGATCGAAACCTTGAATACCCTCTGGCATGAGCGTCCGACCGAATTGTCCTTCTGGTCTGACGAGGAGACACGAAGTTTGTTGGTTATACATATTGTAGCAGGTATTTTGTGCTGGACCAACGCTGATACGCATGCTCTTCTCAGCTACAGGTGCAACAGTTTCTGTTTGCATGCTACACACGGGTACACATTGCAAGGTACAGATACTACTCCCACCATGTCTACATGCGGATGCACATGCATCAAACATGCCTCACATACTTCTACAGGTTGCTTCACCAATAAACTCGCATTCCTGTACTTCTACTAGCCACGTCCCCTCTGCATAGACACACGTGACAAAGGGCGTAAGTTGCTCCAAAAGCATCGTAACTATAGCAAGTTTATCACTTTCCCCTGAAACAAGAAAATCTTTTTGGTAACTTTTGAGTACGAGCAAGATATTGTTGGCAACCTCACGTGGTTGGACAAGGAGATAGTCCATAATTTTTTCTGTAGCTGTTTGTACTTGCAGTTCTTTTTCGACGCTGAGTGCATAAGCAAACATACTCAACGCACTGGTAGCAGCGAGCAATATTGCGATGATTTTTTTCATGTGAAAAACATAACATACTAAAAGTAATTTTTGCTATCTAACCAGTATTTTATACCAATTACTTCATCTTTGTCAACTGTTTTGTGTATAAAAAAAGTAGCCAGAATTCTGGCTACTTCAATAGTTATGCTATTGCCTTCTAAGCGCTTGCCTGTGGCTTGAGCGCATAAATTGCCAAGGGGACTACAATATCTTTGCTGAGTCTTTCCTGTATGTCTCTGAATATCTCTTGTCTATCAGGTTTAGCTTTGAGCACATCAACAGGCACAATTGCATTGCCCATTTTGTGCCCATTGAATTTTACTTCGAAGGTTACATCTTCTCTTCCATATACTATTTCAATGTCCACGCAAGACCCAATAATGGAGTTGTTTGATTCAAACACTTCCGCTATCTCTTGTTGACATAACTTGTTGGTCTTTGTATTGTTTATTGTTTCATGCAAACGGATGGGAAGGCTAGCATTCTCAGGCAAAACAAATAGATGGTCTATGAGATCTTGAGTCTCATTTGTAGCGTGAGATACAACCACATAATCATGTGCTTCCTCCATACTATTTTTCCAATCGCTATAGAACTTGAACAGAAACACCCTCATCCACTCTAGAGGAGAATGAATCAGTGGAGCAACCAACTGCGCATTCGCATGGAGGAGATTTGATGTATTTAACTCCACGGTATGTGTTTGATCTAATACCTTGTGAGAAGTTTGCTCATCGCTACTGAGAAAACCTAGAAAGCTATGTTCATTTTTCTCCTTGATCAAATAATACCCATCTGGTAGCGTGTAGACCAGTTTCATTTCAATATTGCCTGGCTCATCTTTGATACCTTGTATGATTACTTCCCCTTGTACCTGCACTTTTTGTGGATCTGTGTCAGTTTTGCCAAACATACTTTCTAGTGCTTGCTGATAGCCTTGTGAAATCGGGAATTCTGGTTTCATTGCATCTACAAGGTTGGTAATCTTGTATGAGATAGTTCTAGCAGTTGCATCAACGCGATGCTTCTCTATCCATTTTTCCTCCGCCCAAGTTTTGTATCTATTTTCGTCATGTGTAAAACATCTATATATTGATTTGTACAATTCCAACGTCAGATTTACGTCTTGAGTTTTGTTCAAGTCATCTATGGATATATTAGCTTGCAAATGAGGTTTACAATCCTTTCTTGCAATATGAACTATCACTTTTTTTGCTTCTTCCCTGAATGAAATCACTATGTCCGGATCATTATCTTTTGTGAGCTGCAAAAGAGGTGAAAATTGTAGAATACTTTTGGTGATTTCATCTACCTGTGCAAACTTATGCTCTTTTGGCAAAAGGCTGACTATCCCTACGGTTAGCGGTGATTTTCTGTTAAAGATCATTTTTTCTTAATTTTGGTGAAAAAAACTTATAACAAAGTTATTGAAGTTGTCAATATGAATTATAGATTTCTAGAACGGTAACATCCACCCCGTTTTGAACTCTCGCATCACCTTTCGCTGGACGAGTTTTTTGAGAAAACCAGTGATCCACGGGAGATAATAGGTGCGGGTACCTATGGTCATCACGCCATCATACGGTCAGAGGGCGATAGCGAGTTTGTCTCGATTGGTGAGCGGTGGATAGGAGCGTGTAATGCCGAGGAGGCGGTCTGCGATGATGCGTCCTACTCTTTTGCCTTCGCACATAGCATTGTGAGCGGTCGTATACAAACCATGGATAGCGACGTCTCCACACCAAAAAATATCAGGCGATTCATGCGAAGCATACTCCCCTGCGAAATTGAGATAGTCACGGAATGATTCATCATTTATTTTGATGCCGGAGCTCAAGATAGTGAGATCACTAACGAGTATTGCACCACTTTCGAGATGCACTTCCGTTGGGGTGATGGTAGTTACTTTTTGCTCAAGCATGACATCGACTCCTCGCTGTTCCAATCTTTTTTTGCATAATTGTGAGACGGCTGGTTCCATACGATCTGCGAGGCGTTCTTTGCCATGAATCAAGCGAAGTGTCCCTTTGACGAGTTTGCGTGCGCCGAGCATGCCTGCAATTTCTATACCAGTGAATCATCCACCTACTACAGTCACATGGTGCGCCTGCGGTAGTTTGTCATTGATGATAGCCACATCTTCTGGATAGCGGAGCGTCACCGCATGTGTTTCGAAATCTGTTTTCCCAAAAAAATTCGTACGTGATCAGGTCGCTATAACACAAAAATCAAATGTTCGTGTTTTTTCTGAAGCTGTAGTTATTTCATGTTTTTGGATATGGGTGATGTGTTCTGCATGATAATCGCTTCAGAGGGTCTTGCGAAGAGATATTTGCAAACTAGCCAATACTTTACCTCTCCCCAAGGTCTCGTGGAGTCACGGTATCCACGTGAAATGATCGCGCATATCGAAGAGGACTATGCTCGTCTGTGGTGAAGCTCTCTTGATAGTCCAATAGGCAGAAAGTCATGCAAATCATCAACCAATGATAGCGACGGTTGCGTGATGGTTGGTCATAGGTGTGCGTAAATAAATAGTGGTTGCACTATAGCGGAGCGACACACGAAAGCAAGGAATCCTCAGATTTTATGTGTGCAGTTGGTGTGATTGGCATCGCGTCTGGAGTTCATCAAACGCTGTATTATGCACTCCCGTATAGATATGTTTAATTTTTGCTTGCCCTCCATATCTACCTTTGACCTCAGTGACGTAGGCAAGCAATGCACCTGGTTTGACTACGAGCATCGTAGGTCTTTTATTGATAATGCCACTCTGACGCTTTGCTTGATAATCAAGCGCGAGAGACTGTAGGGTTTCGTCGATAGCTTCCGCCAAACGTTCAGCATCGACTTCGTACGTAGACTCGACTACTCGCTGATGATTTCTCACTTCTTCGTTACCTACTCACCTGTTTTGTGCACACAATGCATACTCACCCAGCTCATACCCCGAAGTACGCAACTGTGCAAATGCTTGCTCAATGTTACCTTCCATGAGTTCCTCTCCTCGTTCATTCATACCATGTTCTCTGCCCAAGACGGTTTCTATCAAGACGCGTGTGCCATCATTTTCATATACTACTGCCAACTGCAAGGTATCTTGGAGCAAATAACGGGGGAGACCGAAGGTTGTGACAATAGGGAAAAAGTGATTTCATGCCTGAGCTAGTAACTCAGGTTCAGCAAGTAAATCTTCACTCCTTCGCACGTTCTGTACATCAATTAAACGTCCATCTCCTCAGACATTATCTATCGGCGTAAACTCAACCAAATGCGTATTGGTGAACCTACGGTATCGTCTTCACGTGGTTGGAGTTTGTAGATGACGAACTTCGTGACTCCACATACCTTCTGCGGAGTTGTAGATACCCCATATTTTGTGCGCAGGTATACCGAGTGATGCGAAACTCGACAGACGTGGATCAATTGGCATTCAACCACACAATACCGCATCGATACGACTGATCCAACGATGATATGCATCGGTGTGTCCGTGCTGTGAGTAGACTTGTTTGAGCATTTCTTCTACCCAAATCGTAGCACCCATGATACAGGAGATCTGTTGCTCTATCACGGTAGATGCATAGAAGGCAATCTTGTCGCGTGCATCCGCCACCAAAATCAGGGGATCATATGCGTACGTTCCCTGTACTCGCTTGCCTTGGGATTTGACGTGAAAGCTTGAAACATCACCATATTCTTCTGCTCATCTTGGTGTTTGCTCACGTATATACGTCCCTACTTGGGGCAAAAATAATCCGCTGAACAAACGTTGTCACGGAGTGTGACGTGCAACGTAATCGAGCACCATGAGATTAGCTCGCCTATTGGCTTGTTTGCATGCGTTGACCATGGGGATGCGTTTGGGGATACCACTGCTCGTCCCTCCTGATTGTCACCAGATAGGTGGTGTGGTGGTTGCCTCTCGTGTGCCTCATCTCTTTTGTAATAATGGCGCTAGGTCTTCATAGAGCGAGATTGGTACATTTTTTTTCCACGATGTATACCCTTGTGTATTTCGTGATGCGGGAAGGTGATGCACTTTGCCTCGTTCACTCTGCTGAAATCAATGCACCAGGCGCTTATAAAGACGACTTTCTACGACCTGTGGATGACGCTGGGTCCGTTTGATCACCGCGTGCAGCAGCGGGTGGATGATCCAAAAAAATACTTGGATGATGCCGTTGCGTTGCAACAAGCGTATGAGAAGCGTCGTAGGTCTATGCAAAAAGTGTGTTTGTAATCAACGAAACTCGTTCGACCTTGGTGGGCGAATATCTCCGAGAAATCAGTAGCGCTTTGGTTGCATACGAGACGCTTGGGACGTAAACAATCCCCATTCTATTGCTCATACGTGCAATTGCAAGTCACTGCACAAGACGTTAATCTGGTATTGACATTTGATGTAATCTATTTATAAAAAATGTAGCTAGTAGTTCATTAGCAGGTAAAAAATATTCATATGAAAATAATATTATTTGTGTGCACCATGACGGTAAGCTTCATTTTGGGATCATATCTGTGTGATCAAAATGATCAAGTCGATACTCGCCTTTCATCTAGTGCTACCCTAGCTGCATCTATGACATCGGCAGCTGATGCCAATGCGGCACAGGAAACTCCTCCAGCATCACCTCCCCAAAAACCTCAATGGTATTGGGTAGGTAGTAATGACCAACACGCTACAGATTACAAATGGCGTTTGCAATACTATGCAAATAACCATATGGATTCAACCACCAAACATATCGTGAGTGATCTCAATGACATGCGTATTGGAGTGTCGACATATGGTGATTATGGAGGACATATAGCAGATGCTACTGCTCCTTTGGACTTTGCTAATGGTGAAGCTACAAGGATGAAACTAGATACGCTATTGCAACTTATGCGACAAAAATGTACCTGGACCTATGATGATTCGCTGCAAGCAGCGATCAAATTGATCCGAGACCACCCTGATTTGGGAGAGACGGATAAACCACAAAATAAATCACAAAAGAAGAAAAAGAAATGAAAAAAGTAATTACAATCATGTGTATATTCATGTTGGGATGCGAATCCTATATTGAGAATCCAAACCAAAATATGAGGTCTGAGGGTAATAATATCACTGACTACCTCAACCAGTACCTCAGCGATGAAGAGAAAACAATGCTTCATCAGATGGGTGCAGGTACAAATAGCACTAATACTACTGATGGCGCTCGTGCCGACAATGTTACGCCAACATTGTTGGTAAAAATGATGCGGATGGAAAAACGCCAAGAAGCTATGGAAATACAACTGGAAGAGATGCAACGCATCTTAGCTGGTGAACGGTTCCAAGCTATGGCAAAGGAAGATACCATTGCACTCATCAGAGTGTTCATGGAAAACAACCCTCATTTATTCACAGAGAAAAAAAACACAAAAAAGTAATGAAAAAAGTAATGAAGTTATTTTTCCATGCGTTGTTCATGGATATACAAAGAATAGTTAAATTCTCTTTTATAATGGGTGTTTTGCTAATTTTCTCTTTGCTGTGTGCGGTAGGATGTCGCCAGGAGCCTACGAATGATGGTACTAATACAGCTGTGCCGCAAAACATCACCGCTAAGGGTTATTACATATCGAACGAAGTTGCGGCATACCTTAATGCAAATGCTTCACCACAGCAAAAAGCGATACTGCAATCCTTGAATTGTATGGAAGTGCGCTCGTCTGATCATGGAGGGTCTTATGCTGATAACTTAGCCCCTGCGACCTTTGCCTCAGTGCAATTGCTCAAGTTGCAAATGGATAGTATCCTGTCGATGATGAATCATCGTGAGATTGATTCGTTCGGAGTATTCAAGACTTACTTCAATGATCACTATGATGAATTGATGGGCAAGAAGAAGAAATAGAGGATACTCTCCTCACCTAGGAAACGGAATTCCCGTTTCCTTTTTTTGTGTCAAAAAAAGATAAATCTTTTTTGTAGACAAAAAAACACGATCACATCGTGTCTTGTTGTATTTGAAGCTTTGTGTAGGTGAAACAGGGCCTGCAGGATTTGCCCCTACTTCGTCGGGATAAACCCCTCCTCGCGGGACTAAACCCTGCAAATTGCTTTCAAGCTTAGTTGTATGAGTGAGAACGAATTACTAAGAAGTACGAATTGAATACAGGGCCTGCAGGATTTGCACCCTAAAGGGCACTAAACCTGCAAATTGCTTTCGAGCTTAGTTGTATGAGTGAGAACGAATTACTAAGAAGTACGAATTGAATACAGGG
>CAYUST010000002.1:52853-65090 GCA_964447535.1 uncultured Candidatus Peribacteria bacterium | reverse complement strand
CCTGCAGGATTTGAACCCGCGACGCGCGGCTTTGGAGACCGCCGCTCTACCCCTGAGCTAAGGCCCTGTGTAGGTAGTTGGACATAAATTAACAGATACATTTACTAACATGGTAAACACACGAGCACGGCTGCAGTCCCGTAGCGAAGCTAGCGGGGCAAAGAGAGGCTGCAGTCCCGTAGCGAAGCTAGCGGGATACCATCTGAGCTAAGGCCCTGTGTAGGTAGTTGGACATAAATTAACAGAATACATGTACTAAACATGTTTTCCGGGATTCTTTCCTTTCGTTTCACTCAAGGTCAGAATGACACAAGGGACTAGCCACTAACCGGAATCGAACCGGTGGCCTATCCCTTACGAGAGGATCGCTCTACCAGCTGAGCTATAGTGGCCTAGAAGGGAAAGTAAGGAATAGGTCAATGACCTGGCCGTGTGTATACTCAATGAACCTACAAAATCAAGCGTACATAAAAAAAGACGGGAGTTCCCGTCAATTACATGTTGTACCTCCCCCTATTCCACTCGAAACTTTTTTCCTTGCTGGTAGAAGAATCCTTCCAGTGCCTCTGCATAAAGCTGTGGAAGTTGGTACTTTAGCCACCACGGAGGAAGTGAGGTCATGTGCATAAATCCAGCAGTTGTCCATTTGCTCAAAAGGTCAAATGTTTGCGTTTGTGCATGGGTGAGACATTGGAGATATGAATAGACCACGAGGTCATCTTGTATCTCCGTCCACTCCATCACTTTTTTGTCCAGGACAATTTCGTGCTCATCCTTGATGTGTAAGCGATACCACTTCCCTGCGATTGGCTCTGGAAGGCAGATAATACGTTGTGGTAAGGTTTTGCTATACGCAACCACCTTGATAATTGCCAAGGGGACAGGACTACCCGTACCCACGAGGAATGTCTTTGGTATGATCTCCATATCTCTCTTTTTTGATGTCTATACTCGAGTAGTATCGCATTGCAAGAGCTATTTGACATATAAAATGAAGTATTTTTGATTGTAGTAAACGAGGCGATGGCTTGCTATTGGTACAGAAAACGATAGAGAGAAGGCACTGTTTTACCTACTTCTTGTTTTTTTGATGACGCATACACCTACCTCGTGAATTTGAAGTATCTTCACTCATGCCTGGCACTTGTTCACTACTCACTACAAAGATTTCTTGACTACTGCTGCATGGCTTTTGGGTATTGGCTATCTGCTCTTGAGTATGATCCCTATGCAACTTATTGCTACGCCAGTTCAAGGGGCGTATTCATATGCATTTGCAGTAGATGGCTCACTTGAGTTGATGATGTTGCATTCATTACTTCAGTTTGCTATAGCTATTCTTGGTATGTATATGACTGCTGCCGTATTTTTGCAGGTAAGATCATTTGTAGATCATCATCGTGCATTGGGGTGGAAGAAGGCATTACAAGAAGCAGGTGAAATGCTTTTTGGCATCTTGGGTACGACACTGTTGCAAATACTCTTTTTGTTTGGACTGTTGTTGTTGCTCATTATCCCTGGTATTATTTTCTTGGTTTATTGGGTATTTACCGTCTATGTAGTAGTACATTATGGCAAGAAGCGAAGAGCTGCACTGGATGAGAGTAAGCGTATTGTGAAATGAAGACGATGGAAAACAGTAGGATATATGATTGTGTTATACTTACCAATGATCATTATCAGTGCTTGTTTGCAATGGTGACTCAAAGCTAGTTATGGATTACGATGATGGGCGTTTTTCCCAGACCTCATCCACAATGGTGCTATGCTGGTAATGCAAGTATTCTATAGTATTGTGGCTTCTTTGTTCTTCTTGCAATGGGATCGTTCGAGAATAGGGGCTACGCAGCAGCATCAACATACTGCAGTTCATCATCACGAGGCATAGTCTCTTTTATTTTTCGCACATGTTTATGAAGTCTCACCAGCATTTCTTGTTACTTCGTGTGGTAGATATATTGATGAGTCGTTTGAATCGATTGTGGCCATGCTTGGGAGTTATACTTCTATGGGCACTCCTCTTGCTGATTAGTCCCTGGATACCAGGATGGGAAATCCCTAGTACTTGGTGGTGATCTGTAGATACATTACGAGGGCAACTATGGACACTCGTACTTGAGTTGCTCCAGTGAATTATCGATGCATTACCTTTTCTCCTCCTTTTTGGTACGATTGGGAGTGGCATTCTTTGGCTCATGTGATCCAAAAGACCAGTCCTCTCTCTCAAACAATGGGCAGTGTCAATCTTGTGTCTTGCTTACTTCTTCTTGTTGCTCCAACTCGGAGTAAGTTTGTTGGATGCTTTATATTTGACGATTAATGGATCGATTACGCCTGATATTATGCAGACGTTTGTATTGTTTGATCTTTGGTTATTGTGTATGGTAGTAGTGCTATTGGTGTGCGCAGTTCGTTCATTTGCACTTCCTGCTCATCTACTTATTGGCTGATTAACGGTGGCACATGCCAGAACTGCCAGTGCTGATCTGAGTAGGTGAAGACGTGCACGCTTGGTATGACAATTCCTCCTCTACGAAGGCGTTGTATTTTGGTGTGTATCTTTCCTCCTTGATTACCTTGTTCGTGTGAGTGGTCGGGTACAATTTCTCTGTCTCGTACTTCTTGCTCTTTGGATGTTTGGTTGGTATCTCCACCGATATGAAGATTTGACAAAAACTTGAAATAGATAATAATATTCGTATGGTCGTGCTACTTTATCATCCTTTGACCATATGTTCTTAGAAGCGATGCCTGAGCTTCCACCTCGTGATTCCCTCCTTTCGAAAACTACTCAGCATATACAAACTACCCAAAATCAGTGTGCAAGCATACTCAATGACCCTCAGACGTATGTACTTTCTTCTCACGACGTAGTAGAAAAGCCTAAAACGACTCCTCCAAGTATCTATACACTCTATCCTGGTGACAAAGAGACTATATGCCTAGCGCAGTACACATGTTGTTTGTGATTAGATAGTAGTGGCGCATTATTACTGCAACTCAAAGGCGTCCCTTGATCTTTCACGTTGTCTTCCGTTTCTACCGATTGGAAAGCTATCAACTTCTTAGTCAGATGGATTTTTGGTGACAACAAAGAACTTCAACAATTCACCAATGGTGGCTATCCCATGAATGATTTTCTTTTCTCTTCTATTCGTATTGATCTCCAACGTCAACGTGCGTTGGTAGAGTTTACTGATCAAGGATTCCCCCCTTTTGAAGTACCACTCTACATCCTCGAGCAACTCGTAGGAGCTATCAAAACACCTAGCAAGCAGACCTACATAGACCTCAATCATCCCCAGATGGAATGGCTTATTGATTGGTTTGCTGATGCAGATTTACCTGAGGAATATGAAGACTATCAAAGCCTTGCTACTAAAGTTGACTACGTCAAAATTGCTCTACGTCAGATTGCTCCCTAGCATACAACTACTTGACATATCACTTTCTCCAAAAAATAGTTGACAAAATTTGCTTTTTCTGACTAAAAAACGTACTATATATGTACGTTTATTTTTTGTATAGGAGCTCATGGGATTTGATATTTGGTTATTACTTGCCTGAATTGGTATTCTCATCTATGGAATGAACAATTTTGAGCAAGCACTCAATTATTTGTGAGGAAAAAAACTCAAGTACTTTTTGAATAAATACACCAAAACGACCTGGTCAGCTATTTGGACAGGAACATGGACTACCACATTATTGCAAAGTAGTACGCTCGTTTCATTACTTACCCTGGCATTTACTGGGGCAGGATTAATGACCTTGCCGAGTGCTATTGGCGTGATTTTGGGTGCAAATATTGGATCACCTATGCTACCCTTGTTTGCAGCACTTATTGGATTTGGCGAGTTTGATATTGGGCGTTTGGCACTCCCCTTGATCGGTGCAGGCGCACTGATTTTGATGTTTATCAAGGATGAGAAATGGGAATGGTATGCAAAACTCCTCATTGGATTTGGGCTGTTTTTCGTAGGTATTGGTTGGATGAAGGAAAGTGTCGATGCTATCAAAGCATCGTTTGATATTGCTCAGTATAAGTGGTTGCCCTTGTGGGGATTTGGTGTCTTGGGAGCAGTATTTTCTGCCATGATGTCCTCGAGCGGTGCTTTGTGAATAATTACGTTGGCTGCAGTATCTAGTGGTATTATTTCTTTCGAGGCATCAGTGGCTATTATGATGGGTGCCAATATGGGAACGACCTGGACCGCATTCCTGGCATCATTGGGGGGTGCGAGAATCAAGAGACAAGTGGCCATGAGTCATGTACTTTTCAACTGACTTTCAACTATTATTGGTGTAATATTTTTCTACCAGTATATTTGGGTGTCCAATGAACTCTTTGGACTCAAGGACAATCCTGCTATGAGCAATGCTGTGCTCAATGTAGTATACAATTTGACTACCTGTATTCTATTTGGTATTCTTATCAAACCATTTACTAAGTTAGTAATTTGGATAGTACCTGATCGCAAGGATGAATCAAAACTACATATTCAACAATTGTGAGAGAATCAACAAAATCAATCATTTGCGTGAGCACAAACATTAGCGCTAGAGGCAGACAGTAAGGACCTCTTGGAGAGAACAATTGCATATACTAGTTATATTTATGGCATCAATTGGGAACATTGCAAGCATTTAGAGTTTGATCCTGAGGCAGTAACTAAGACACTTTTGCCCTGGAAAAAACAAGAACATATCCATCAGTATGAAAAAATTAAACAAGACTCAGATATTATGATAACTGCACTCTTGCATCTCAAGTCATTGAAGAAGGGGAAAGATAATGCACTACAGCTTCGCCATATTGAAACATCATTGTATAGTTGTCTCAAGGCGATCAAAGCTATCAAAAATATTCGTCATGAGTTGGTGGATCTGAGAGAAAGTATGGATCCCAAATTACAACTCCTCTTCAAAAAGACGCTAGAGATGTTGGTTATCTATTATAGACATATCGCCAACGTAACCCAAAGGCATAACTCCGTAGTAGGGTATGATGAATTATACTCTGCGTTCGGCGTCATCAAACGTCTCCATACGGAGTTCATGCATCTCTTTTTGGAGGTAAGTAAGCAAGGAAATCTTGAAGAGGTGCATATTACTACCTTAGTGAATGTAGACCACTACATATACGAAGCAAGTGAAATGGTATTTATTGCTACCATGCATTTGTATTTGAACGATGATGAAATTACTGGCCTAGAAAAATCTGTGGATGTTGATGAGGAGATATATGAGTCGTTTAGTGTTGATACACCATAAACGATATATAGGCATAAGTTTGAAAACTGGCATTCATTCACCTATCTTTTGCAATCTAGTATCGATGGAGACCTCTGGGGGAGGTATGTATTTTTGGGGTTAGTCAACACGATGGAGAGATGATACTTGATGAAAAATACCGCTATTTTGGCTATACTGTAAATAATTTTGCTATATTGACAACGTGAATGTAAAAAAGTAAGTTGATTTTTTGACAAATTTCACAATATAGGTATTATTGTTTACGTTTATTGAAGTTCACAATATATATCCATGCAGAAAGAATTATATACCACCCTCAAATGATTTGCACCCATTTCATTGACGCAACTCAATAGTACTGTCCAATTGTTGGATAGAGTTGAGACAAAGTACATGATTCATCTTTCGCAGTTGCCTGCTCTTCTCCAGCATTTGCAAGAGCATTTTTTCGTCTTGGAGATCAAGGACAATGTCTTGTTCACCTATGATAATGTGTATATGGATACCAAAAATTATGATTTCTATTTTCAGCATCTCCAGGGTAAAAAACAGAGAACCAAAGTAAGAACCAGACATTATGTCGAAAGTGGTGACCTCGTCTACTTTGAATACAAGCAAAAAATCAAGAGCTTAGTCCGTAAGTTCAGGTATCAGTATGGATTGGATAATCATGGTGCGATGACCAATGAAGCAATGAAATTTTATGAAGGTATTTATTGGAGCATCTATGGAGATCATCCACATCAGCTTATATTCCCGGTTTTGAACAACTCATACAATAGACTGACCTTGTGTAGCAAACAAAATAATGAAAGACTCACTATAGACCTCAATCTTTCTTTTGCCGATTATAGAGAGTCAGATCAAGCATCTGCGAAGAGAATACCCCTCTCCAATGTTGTCATTATCGAAAGCAAATCCGTAAGTGGAGATACCTTGAGTCATCATCTTATGCGTCAAGAAGGCATCGAACCCATGGATCATTGTAGCAAATACTGTCTTGGTATGTACTATCTCAAAAAGGTAAATGATTGGAAACTCTTCCAACCCGTGATCGACAAAATTACGGAATTAGGAAATACCAAGCATGTGCCAGTCCCTAGCAAAATGCAACTCCATCATATGTTTGAGGATTATGCTAAGCAACCTCCTGTTTGATAGTCTCGTAGTAACGAAATAACCCTTCTCTCCCACAAGTGAGGAGGGTATTTTTTTGTAATCACAGACGTTTGATCCATTGGTAGACAGCTTTAGTAGACGCTGACTCAATTTCTAGAAAAGGAGGCGCCCAAGCGTACGTATCTACTGCAAATGCAACTTCACCTACTTTGTACTCTGTTCTGGTTTTGGTTTCTTGGTGATGACACACGAGACCGTAGGAGGCCAAAAGTTCCTTGATTTCCTCAGGACTATCAATAAGAAATTCGTGCTCTGTGGCAACTTTGAGGCGATCATGTACATGACGCTCCTTGAAAGTAAACAGCCATTGCTGACCTTGTTGTCTGAGTCTGATACGTTTTTTTTGTTTGCTGAGGCTCCCATCAGCATAATCATAGAAGTAGTCTACTATGTTGCCTGCAAACACAATTGTTCCTCCGTGGTGGAGTAACTGAAGGTGTAAGGCGTCGGGTTCGATTTCAAGGACTTTAATCTCTTTTTCTAGATGCATGAATATTTGACAAATCTAAAAAAGAATGTATAATAAAATAATAACTAATTGCAAGAGCACTTTATTTACCCAAAATTCCCATGAAAATCGATTTGTATGACCTTCCAACCACTCCCCCCAAGAATGTAAGCAAACAGGAAGTTTCAGAGAAAATCGAGAAACTTCTCGAAGAGATTGAAGAGGACCAACGTAAACTTTATGCCCAGGGTGAACAGAGCCTCCTGATTATTTTGCAAGGTATGGACGCTTCAGGCAAGGATTGAACGGTCAAAAAGATCTTTTCTGGTGTCAATCCACTCGGGTGTAGAGTCTACGGTTTCAAAGCACCCACGCACGAAGAACTAGGACACGATTTCTTGCGAAGAGTACATAAACTTACTCCTGAGAAGTGAATGATTCATGTATTCAACCGTTCGCATTATGAGGATATCTTGGTGCCTACAGTCGAGGGTATATACTCCAAAAAATATATCGATGAAAGATATGAACACATTAATGATTTTGAGAGATTATTGGCACACAATCATACCACCGTGCTCAAATTTTACTTGCATATCTCTCCCGAAGAACAAAAAAGAAGACTCACCGAGAGACTCCAGAATCCTGAGAAATTCCGAAAGCACAATGACCATGACTGGGAAAGTCGTGCTAAATGGGATGAATATGTGAATGTATACCATACGATATTTGCGAAATGTAATGACACTCCATGGCATATTATACCCTCGGATGAAAACCGATGGAAGATTTACCTAGTAGCTAAGAAAATTGCAGAGACGCTCAAGGATATGCACCTTGCATGGCCAGACCTAGAAACTCAGAAATTCGCTGCTATTGTAGATAATGATTTGGGGATAGATAATGGGAATGGAAATGGAAACGGGAAGAAGAAATAGACTCCAGAATTTAGACTCCAGAAACCAGACTTGAGAGATAAAAAAAGTGAGCTAAGGCTCACTTTTTTGTTATTTCTTACATATCTGGAGTCTAGTTTTCTAGAATCTGGAGTCTCGTTAGGCGTGGGTATGTCCCGCATGATCATGATCACAACACTCATCTTCCCCTGCTATACCAAAAATTTCTTTGAGTCTTGCGATTTGCTCAGGCGTCAGATCTTTGTCCATGATCTCTGGATCTTCAATATCTCCCAAGATAGCATTGATTTCACTAATCTGCTCTGCACTGAGATGGAGTGGATGTTCTGCATCTCCATGCGCATGATCATGAGTATGTCCGCAACCGCATCCATCGTTTCCACAACCTTCTTTACCTGCTTCGTCTTTGCAACAACCAGAGCCACAGCATGTATTGTCTCCCATGAGGTTCCCATAAAGAATAAATGTCTGTATGTACTGAAAACCTATTCTTTTTCAAGATTTAACCAGACTTTGCTTCTCGTACCTGTTCCCCAAAAAGATTGGTAATGATGGTATTGTACACATTCATCCCGAGTGTAGTCAGCACCAAATGTCCTGCATCGTACTTTGCAAACCCTTCGGTGCACAGATCAGCTATCTGCGTTTCCCAGTTTGGTACGAGGAGGTCGGCATAGGATGCAAATCCTTCCACTCCCCTATCTGTCCTGAGCCCGAGTAAACAATGCTCAAAGCGATGCAACTGGGGTGAAATGACTTCACCAATCGTATAAGGAAAGGCTTCTTCGTCCCATTTTTTTCGTTGAGTAGTCGTTTGGAAGCGGATACTTTTGCTGTCGGTTTTTAGTTCACCTTGAGCTAGTTTAGTTAGTTGCTCTGGCACGAGGTGCATGGGGAGACAGGAAGTCGCATTGATACCCAAGCCCAAATACGGCTCCTGCAGTCGATAGGCCATATTATGTATACTTCTTTTGCCTGCGAGCGCATAATTGGAGAGTTCGTATCTAGTATACCCCGCTTGGAGAAGCATAGTTTGTAAGGTAATGTACTCCTCAGTCTGGGTCTCATCGTCAAATGCAGGACGCAACTCGCTTGCCATATGATACCAGTCAGATCCTTGGCTGTGTTCGAGACTGTAGACCGAGAAACTATCGAACGTCTGGCTCTTGGCGATACGTTGAAAGAATGCTCTTTTCTCATCATCCCACCGATCTTGCGTTTTGCCGTCTTGTCCCATCCCAAAGGCGATGAAATCAAGATTATAACATCGATTCTGTTGTTTGATACTTTGGAGACTTCTCAAAAACTCTTGGACTTGCTCAAACGTATAGTTTCTCTTGGATGCTTTGAGTACCGCATCATCGAACGACTGTATACCAATACTATGTCTGATTCTATACAATTGCGGATAGAGCGTGCCAATTTCTTGGATAGTTGCCACGACCTCCGCGAATGGATCAGGGTTCCATTCAATCGTCAGTTCTTCCAAGAACTCACTCCCCCATGTCGTCAGGGTATGTGCTATCAGCTCGAGCAATCTTGCTTTCCCTAGTTGCAACGGCGTCCCTCCTCCAATATAGAGCGTTTTGAGTCTCTCCTGCGGTAGCAATTCTTTCCACAAGGTGATCTGCGCACGGAGATGACCCAGGTATTTCGTTTGTTGTTCTTGGAGTTTTTCTTTGGTAAGTTCGTTGGTCGGCATCACAAAAAAACTACAATAGGGGCATTTGTGGATACAGAAGGGAAGATGGAGATAGATGCTGACCATACAGGGTTGTTGCGACTAAATTATGCGTAAACATATAGATTATAAGCCATTTTCCTAGTCGGAAATGAGGCGAAGTACTGACTCATTTCTCAACTTGCTATCCTCTCTTTGTTGGGTAAAATGAAAACATGTCTTACTCATACAAACACACACAAACCAGTTATATGATGCTCATCGTTACCCTAGCGGTGCTGTTGTTTTTTGCATGGATACATTACTCAGCTACTATGGAGCCTGCGTCACCCGATTCAGGAACCAACCTTCTCGTCACTTCGGTGATGGTGCTCATTGTCTTGGTAGTTGCTTCATTCGTGTCGCTACATGTGACGGTGGATCAAAAACTCATCCACATCAAATTCGGCTATGGATTGTTCACCAAGAAAATTCTATTGCAAGATATCCAGTCAGTCAAAGCAGTGAAAAACAAATGGTACTATGGTCGAGGAATCAGAGTGTGGTTTTGGCCCTACATGTGGATCTACAATGTTGCTGGTCTGGACGCAGTAGAACTACAGATGAAAGATGGCAAGATCTATAGAATAGGCACCGATGAACCAAGTGAGTTGCTGCAGGCGCTACACCAGGCAATAGCATAGTCCGTTATTTTAATCGTCATTACTTACGAAGTTATGTATGAAGCCTTGAAAAAACAGTTGATCAACATAGCAAAGGAAAGAATCCCAAATACGGATGTTTCCCATGATTTTGAACATACGTTGAGAGTGTTAGCTAATGCTGAGAGAATAGCAGAAGAAGAGCATGGGGATATTGATATTGTTATTCCGGCTGCACTTTTCCATGATTTGATCGTCTATCCAAAAGACCACCCAGATAGATCCAAATCTCAGGAGGAAAGCGCAGAAGCAGCGGTTTGAATTCTAAATAATATTGAGGACTATCCCAAAGAAAAAATAGATAAAGTTGCAACGTGTATTTTGGAATGTTCGTTTAGCAAAGGTATTGTACCTGCTTTATTAGAATCCAAAATTTTGCAAGATGCAGATGGATTGGAGGCAACAGGTGCAATCTCTATCATGAGAACCTATGCATCTACGGGACAAATGAAAAGACCTTTTTACCATTCCGAAGATCCTTTTTGTGAACATCGTGAACCCGATGCCTCACAATTTGCCCTTGATCTTTTTTATGTGAGATTACTCAAAGTAGCTGAAAGAATGCATACACAAACAGCCAAGAACATTGCCAAGAGAAGAACGGATTTTTTGATTCAGTTCTTAGATGAGTTTAAGTTGGAATTAGAGGGAAAATAGTTTTGTTTAGTACAAAAAAAGACCAGAGCCTGTAAACAGGATGGTCAATGTCGGTAGTTTCTTCATACCTAAGCTGGATTCTTGTTCTTGGATAAGACCTTATCCTTGAAGAACACAGAATTGAATCGTACGCCAGGTACTTCCTGGAGAAACACATCAGTGTAGAAACTATGTACTTTAGTCTCTTCGACCGTGTACGTATTTCCCAACTTCAGGTGTTTTTTCACCGTCTCCTGCTCGTTTTCATATCCCGCAGTCAGGCTACTTACTACCACCTTGTCGCCTTTTTGAGCGTAAATATTCATACATGCTTTTTTTCCCATACCCAGGGCGAGAGCACGATAATGATATTTATAGAAAAGTCAATACTTAGTTCTTTTGCACCATTTCCTTGTTCCACCAAAACCACAGGAGTAGGCATCCTGCGATAGTGAGGTAGATATCTGCGAAGTTGAAGATGGGTCGATAGTGGAGATCGATAAAATCTCTTACTCATCCTAGGAATATCCTATCGAGCGTGTTACCTCGCGCACCTGCGAGGACGAAAAGAACGATGTTCGCTGGCAATACCTTTTGCTGAAGCGCTTGGTACGCTATGACAGAAATAATAACCGCTCATCATATCAGTATCCAGACCGGGATGGGTATGCTTCGTCCACTCCCCGTGTTGAGGACGGGTGTCAAAAAACTACTCGTTGCTCCTCGTTGTGCATCAAAAAAGGCTCGTTTGGTGAGTTGGTCTACTAGCAATAAGAGCAAGAGTGGTAAGATGATCCTATGCATGTGTGTGGGCTTGAGATGAATAAAATGTTTGAAGGTAGTGCGAAAGATGTGTATAGAGCTTTTCCAAAGGCAAATCTGCCAAAGGACGCAAGCTTTCGAGAGGCAGGATCTGCATACGATGCAATCGCTGTGCAAGGTGTCTCATATTTTTGCCCGTGGTATCTCCTCGCCATCCTCTTTCAAAATCAATGAGTCATACTTTATTCGTGCTATCTATCAGTATATTTTGGGTAGGACGATCAAGTTCTCCATGAATGATGCCTCGTTGATCGAGCTGATAGGCTTCGTCAAGGAGTTGTTGGGTACACTTACCTTGTTGTGTGTGCGTCAAGAGAGGAAATGCCTCTTTTCGCGTCTTCCCTTCGATCCAAAGATAGGAGAACTGTGCATCTTCAATAGACACGAGCTGAGGAGTGAAAGAACTACCTAATTCCATGAGACGTTGGAGAAGCATTGCCTCCTTGCGAATCGCATCACGAGCCTCTGGCATGCGAGCGATTTTGGTGGCGACGCGCGCTCATGTAGCGGTGGTTGAGCAAAAAATATTGGCTCTTCGTCCATGTGCTATGAGTTCCATACGTGAGTCGAAAGGGGTGAATGACCTATTGTAGGTAT
>CAYUST010000002.1:23876-52753 GCA_964447535.1 uncultured Candidatus Peribacteria bacterium | reverse complement strand
TGTGCTATGAGTTCCATACGTGAGTCGAAAGGGGTGAATGACCTATTGTAGGTATTTTGACGAGAACTGCAAGATACACTCTGGCTAAACTGAGGGACAAAAGCGAAAAAAATTTGTATAAAATGACCTTTTTGGCTATACTTGAAGCAAGTTTATCTCGTTTTTGGTCCTATGCGTAATCAACCCTATTATCTTCGTAGTAGCGAAGAAGTCTTGAGTAGTTTGAGCACGAGTGATGCGTGATTGCCAAATGAGGAAAGGCTCCATCGCTTGGAGGTGTATGGAAGAAACCAACTCGTGAACGTCAACAAAAAAAGCCAGATAGCGATGTTTTTGAGCCAATTTAAAGACTTGATGGTTATTTTGCTCTTGGTGTCGTCAGTGCTTGCGTATTTTTTGGATGATACGAGGACGACCATTATTTTGTTGGTGATTGTTGGATTGAATACGTTCATTGGGTATTTTCAGGAAGCCAAAGCTGAGCACGAGCTCGACGCACTCAAAAAATTGATCAAAGCGAAAGCCAAAATATATGTCTGAGGTGTCTTGCAGGAAGTTGAAAGCAGTTCGTTGGTGCCGGGTGATATTGTTTTCCTGGAGGCAGGAGATGCGGTGCCAGCAGACCTCAGAATTATCGAAGAACAGAACTTACAGACCAATGATTTTTCTCTCACGGGTGAATCGAACCCCAAAAAGAAACATGAACATGCGATTATACAAGAAGTAGAATTGTGAGATCGTACTAATTTGCTTTTTATGGGAACAACAGTGGCAATAGGATCGTGAAAAGGGGTCGTGATTTGAACAGGTATGGATACGGAGTTTGGTAAGATTGCAAAAATGAGCACCGAGGCAGTTGATAGTCTTTCGCCGATGCAACTAGAAATGAAAAACTTAGCGAAGACATTGACGGTAGGTACAATCCTCCTTGGTAGTGCTCTTTTTTTCGTGACGTTGGGATTGGATTTTGGCGTCAAGGAAGCATTGCTGTTTGCATTGGGTATTGCTGCTTCTATGGTCCCTCAAGGTCTCCCTTCGCAAGTAAGTGTCGTGTTGACCTCTGCTACCTTTTTGTTAGCAAAGAAAAATGCGTTGGTCAAGAAACTTTCTTCGGTGGAAACCCTCGGTGCTGTCCAAGTAATTTGTACGGATAAAACTGGTACTCTGACGAAAAATGAAATGACAGTCGTCGAATGCTATACGTGATGAACGACCTATCAGGTAATTGGCACGGGCTATCAGCCCCAAGGTGCAATTCAGGAACCTTCTGGGAAGGTCTTGGTTCCAACTTATCACACCAACCTTTTTTTCTCTGTGTGACTCCTCGCTTCCAATGCGCGTGTACATGCACCAGATGCCGACCACCCATTGTGGTATGTCATTGGAGATCCTACCGAAGGTGCCTTGATTACTTTGTGAGGAAAAGCTGGATTAGTAGGCGCTACCTTGGAAGATACCTATCCACTCATCAAGGAATATAGTTTCGATTCAGCAAGAAAAAGAATGAGTTGTCTACGTCAACTACCTGATGGTAGGTATCGTTTGTTCGTCAAAGGAGCCTTGCAATCTATGCTAGATACTGCAACAACTTATGCAGATGGTACACAATGTACTACGTGTACTACAATAGTCCAAGAACAACTGCATACAATAAGTGATGAACGATCAACCAACGCCATGCGTGTGTTGTGTTATGGATATAGAGATTTTGCCACATTCGATCCTAAGCGAACCTATGAAGAAGTAGAAAAAGATATCACTATTTTGGGACTGGTGGCTATGATTGATCCTCCAAGAGATGAGGTGATGGCTGCTATTGAAGCTGCCTACACGTGACATATCAAAGTGTTTGTGATCACGGGCGACTATGCACTGACCGCACAAGCAATTGCCAAACGTATTGGATTAGATAGTCACGGTAAACCGTTGCTGGTGATACAATGAACGGAGTTGAGAGCAATGTCTGATACGCATGTAATGCAAAAGCTAAGCTGAGATGAGGCGTTGATTTTTTCGAGAGTCTCACCCGAAGACAAAGTGAGAATTGTACAACTGTGCAAAAAAGTTGGCTTGTTGGTAGCCGTGACGGGTGATGGAGTCAATGATGCACCAGCTCTCAAAAATGCTGATATTGGTGTAGCGATGGGTAGGACCTGAACAGATGTCGCCAAGGAAGCTGCAGAGATTGTACTCCTCGATGATAGTTTTGCTACCTTGGTTGATGCAATCCAAAAGTGAAGAGTGATCTATCAAAACATCAAAAAGATTGTGCTTTCGTGTATTACCACCAACCTTACAGAGTTGACGGTTGTCTTGATCTCACTTGTGTTGAGTGGCTTATTTGGATGGCCACTAGCACTGATCACCGTACAAATCTTGGCAATAGACTTGATGGGAGAGATGTTCCCGCTCGCTGCGTTAGCATGGGATCCTCCCCTACGTGATGCACTTGCACAACCCCCGAGAGATACACACCAACACATCATGCGTAGACGCAATATTTTGGATCTGATATGTAGTGGCGTGGTGATGTGAGGTATTGCGTACAGTATGTATGTGCTCTACTTTGTGGTGCATGGACAACCCTTGAGTACAATTGTTGAAGATTCACTAACTAACTGATCTGCGAGATCACTGGTATATGTGACCATTATCTTATCACAGTATGTGAATATTATGTCTCGTCGTAGTGGGACACTCCCCTTATTTTCTCCTTATTTCTGGTCGAATAAAAAACTTTTCGGGGCATTTGGTATCGCTTTCGCATGTATCTTACTGTTTATCTATCTACCCGTTGCAAACACCTATTTTGGTACATGACCTTTGGGTATGAGAGAATGGGGTATGGCCTTGGCAGGAGCAATGCTCTATGGCATATTCCGTGAGCGATGGAGAAAGCGTTGGCCAACCGAATAGCCTTATCATCCTAAAATTTTCCTTGCTTCCTCTTACATTTTGGTCAATTTTCGCTATGCTCTGTGCTGTGTGTACAGCACTTTTTTATTTGTTTATGTTCTTTTTCTACTCATGCAAAGAAGATATCCTACTCGTTCTGCGAGATCAACCAATGCTCATTCATCATCATATACCGTATGGCTCCTTATCCTTTCATGGGTAGTAATTTGAGGTGGCCTTATTTATTTGTTTTGGGGAGGAGATGAGAACAAAGATACGGACAACACCGATCAATTATCTGGGAGTACGCTTGTCAAACGTGTGATTGGTGAGAAGGTAGTCAGTGCAGGGACATTGACGCAGGAAGCTAATTTTGATGCTGGTTATACGCATACGTTCGAAAACGAAAAAGGCGAACAGTTTGGTGCAAAGAGTAGTCTCTTAGCTCTCCAACAATACAGTGGCGAAGTGCAAGTAAAAGGTGAAATTGTAGACATTCAGGATGAGTTACCGATTCTCCGTATAGATGAAATTGTGACAGCTCGTACTGAACAAGAGCCTTTGGATGGTGCGAATACTGCCTTTTATTACTTCGCTGCTCCAGGATTGGGTATTGATCTTTCTATCTCCAAAGGATATGGAGTCAAACAAGAAGGAGAATCTATCATTCTCTATGACAAAGAATGAGACAACGAGAGCATACTCAATATCACTCCTTTCGTATGCACTGCACAAGATCCTATCAAGGACTGTACGACGCTCAAAAGAAATTTTATCGAGTTTGAAAATGATAGCTTTGTTGGTTCACAAGGAAATACTTTCTACAATCTAGGTGAAACAAATACGTGGGTGACCTTCGCACACGAGAATTGGGGATATTATATAGTACCCAAATCTCAGCAAGCATTGCTTGATTTTGCACACTTGTTGGTTTTTATGAATGAGGATACCATCAAGAAGCAAGCTATGACGCAAGCACCTCTTTTGTGTAGAACCATTGATCAGACGTTGACTACACCTACTACCGCTGCCATCACCTATCCACAAAAAAGTGTCGCACAAATTGCGATAGTCGGTACGACTGCACAAGGACAACAAGTGAGCTGTACATTATCAGCACTCTTGGGTGCAACTATGCAATTCCGTTTGGAAACCTTTTCTCCGACACAACCTGAGCAAGCTATCGAACAAGAAGTATTCACTGCTAGCGTTGAAGATAGAACGCCACCAGATGCATTGCAACCATCAAACACAGGTAGTGCGCCTACCCAACCCGCATTATCTCTCACTCCCCCAACGATTGATGCTGCTACAGATACCTCAGGATGGCTAACCTACGCCTCTGTAAGAGGATATACAGTATATTTCTCTTCTCACAAAATCAGTTGGGCAGGAGAAATTTTGAGTGAATGACCTGACTTGGGGATTCCCTGACTTCGTTGTTGGTACAAAATTAACCTAGCACAATGGGCAAATGCAGACAGCATAGATACTGCGCCAGAGGCAACAATTTATGAATGTATGTGATCTCCTTCGAGTGCGCAACTCCAGGCAAACAATCTCACCTCAGTAGGTACCGCGTCGAGTGGTCAAGTCTTCTATATGCAGTACTATACTCCTAGTCTCAAAGATGTCCAAGTAATAGTCAAATAGTTCCCTTAGTTACTTTACTCCACAGCAGGCCCGAATGCAAAAGTTACTTTCGTGGATGGATACAATCCTAGTAGCTCTCAGTATTGGCCTGATTCGCATCTATCAATACACGCTTTCGCCTGATAAATGATTTTTGCGTTATCGATTGCACGGACGTGTCTGTGCGCACGAGCCCCATTGTAGTGCTTATGCAGTGCTTAGTCTCAGGAGATATGGATTCTTGCACTGATGGTCGCTTGCATTGAGGAGAATATATCATTGTCGTCCTGCACATCAGATCACCTATGATCCACCTGTTTTGCGTGTGGTATTTTTTGGTAGTGCTGCTATTGGCATACCTTTTTTGGAACAACTCCTCCATGATCCTAGATATGAAGTAGTAGGAGTAGTCACGGTGCCCGAACAACCCATCGGCAGAGGTATGCATCTGCAGAAAAATATAATTGCGCGTTGGCTAGAGGAAAAGGCTTATCAGATACCCATCTTTACTCCTCGTACGCTTCGTGAGGATCATAAAACACACCGTGATGATGCCATCTTTGTCACTGAACAACTCACGCACCTACGTCCTGATATTTTTGTAGTTATTGCCTATGGGAAAATACTGCCTGCATCGGTATTGTCCATTCCTCGTTTGGGGCCAATCAATGTGCATGGATCACTCCTGCCTGCATATCGTGGCGCGACTCCGTTGCAATCGGTTTTCTTGGATGCACAAAATACTTCTGGTATTACTATCATGCTCATGGATGAAGGACTGGATACAGGCCCAATCCTTGCCCAACTTACTATTCCCCTCCCCTTCACCTGGACGGTAGCGGATCTGATAGAAGCATGCAAGATGCAGTGACCTACACTCTTGGCAGATACTGTCTGGCAGTGGAAACAAGGTACTATCACTCCCAAGCCTCAAAGTTCCTCCTCTACCGCTGTATGCCATAAACTTACCAAAGAAGATGGTCTCTTCGACCCTTTGGTGCTTCCCTTATCAGAAGTATATGCACGTTGGAGAGCATTTTTCCTCTGGCCCAAGCTTCACTTCTTTGTGTGAGACAAAAGAATAACGATCGAACATATAGTGCTCGATTTGACTGAGTATCAACGTTCTCAACATATGCCTCTCTTCTCTGCTACCTATGCATTGCATCCTGCAGTTATCTCACTGCGTGTGACGCCTGCAGGCAAAAAGACCATGGAACGAAAAGCATGTAGCAATGGACTAGCACAAACAACCAAAAAATAGAAAAGAACTTACGTTAGTTTCCTTATTTTTGCAATAAAAAAATCACCTCTGAGGAGATGATTTTTCGGATAAGGTGTTTCTTTTTAACTTCCTGTTGCTACAGCTGCAGCTTCTGCAACTGCTCCGGTTTCTGTTTCAGCACTTCCTGTTGCAACCGCAGTGCCAGTATCTACCACTGCACCCGTTTCAACGGTTGCACCAGTATCAGTCGCAGGCATATCTTTCTTGCCAGCATTTGGACTAACGTACCAGTTGGTATCCATGCTATCAAGATAATCATCAATAGTTGGCCATGACATAACGAGCAAAATTGCTGCAATACCAAACAAAATTACATACCAGGTGTTCTTCATTGTCTCTTGCAAAAAAAAGAATAAAATAGAAAGGAGAAACGCGTGCACTATAGCTATTTTTCGCATAACTACAATGATAAAATAATACGTGTTTTTTTACTTCTCGTATAGCAACAAAATGATTGGCTTAGTGAGCCATGTTATACAGCAGACATGCATGACTATGTTTATGTTGCCGTTTTTTTGTTTTAATGATATAATATATTTTCAAAAAAAGAACTTCATTGGTAAATGAGGTTCTTTCTTGAAAAGAGATGTCTGGTAGGTTATTAATTGCTTAGGGAACAATTAAGGTTGTGGTGTCATAGTAGACTTCACCACCTTTGACGGAAATTGTAGCCCAAACTTCTTGTTTGCCAGAAGGAACATAGTGTACCATGTTCTTACATTGATCATGTGAACAACCAAATACTTCATTATTGAAATGCCAGTCAATATGGGTGTATGCTACATCCTCATCGATACTAAACAAGACAGCGCTTCCCTTTTCGGTACTAGGCTCGTTGAGCACTTTGGTGCGAATCAAATCATCTTTTGGCATGGGTGTAGGTCCATAGTTTGCCACTGTTTGTCCAGGTTGTGTTAAATTAGTAAGACTAGGTGTCTTGAGTTTTCTGAGAATAGCTTCAATCACTTCTACTAATGTGACGACATCAATATCGTATTGTACGAGTAACCAGTTTGCATTGAGTTTTTTGATATTAGTGAGAAATATATTAAGTTTAGCATGTTGTTTGTCAGCAGAAAGTGGGGTGAGAGTAGTTGCAATGTATTGATAGACTACAGGAAGATTACCTTTGAAAAAGGGAGCTAAGACGTACTTTGGATTCTTGTGCAGTGTCGTGAGTGCATTGAAGTAGGGAGCAATTGCTGTACCTCACTTCCCTCCATTAACTCTCCCTGAGCGATATACTTTTCCATAATAAGTTGGCTTAGTAGTGACAGGAGTAGTAGTAGCAATAGCTGTACCCGTACTGACGGTGCCTGTAGCTACACCTTCCTCGAGATGACAATTGTAATCACATCCATCACCATTGACGTAGTTACCATCATCACATTCTTCTGACTCTACGAGTCTATTGTCGCCACAATAGTTACCTATATAGGCAGCTTGTGCCTGTGATCCCAACAAAAAGATTGCGCCAAAGCTACAAGAAACTGCTAGATAGCTCCACAGCATCCATCTTAGTTTGTCTCACAATCAGAGCATGAAGCCCAATAGCAGTATGGTCATGGTAGTTTTGTTTGTGTATATAAAGAGGTATCTAAAAAAATTATAAGCACATTTGCTTATTTGTCAAATTTTTGTCTACTTTTATGTCTACTTACTCACCGATAAATACCTTTGCAGGTAAAATAACCTTTTGAGGATCAGTTTTGGTATAAATAAAGCCATTTTGAGCAACTGCACAGATCCTCTGTTTGAGTGCTTCATCAGCTGTAGGTTGTGTCGACAAGGGGATTTCACGCATGAGGTCGAGTTCTCCGCCGACGAGCGGAATATGTTCTTCAATCCCCAAACTTGCAAGTTCACTCATGATTTTTTGATAACTCATACGAATACCCTCTGCAAGGCTACTTTCTGCCAATTCTTCAGGAATGTGTTGTAATGTTTGCTGAAGTTGCATAATTCAGGGAAGTACCTTTTGAGCAACGATGACAAACGTATCATCTTTGAGCTGGGCGTTGGCAAGATTGGTTCTCTCGATCAGTGCATCCATATCCCATTTGAGACGAAGATAGTCAGATTGAGCTCTTTTGGTGATTTCTTGACTTTCAGCAAGTTGTTTCTCAAGCGTTTGGATACGTTGGAGAAGTTCCTCGTTTTCGTTTGAAGCTGTTGGTGTTGTTTCGTCGATGGGAGTAGTTGCCTCCTCTGGGGTGGTAGTGTCTTGTGTCATGGGTATGTTTGTTTGTTAGTAAATACTATCGATCAATCGTGGTGACTCCTGCAAGTATCTCTATACCGTTTGTTGTACAAACAATAGTATATTCTCGTTGCGCTCACAAGTCACCTCCATGGGTATAGAGATTTCGTGGCACGCCTTGCTTCTCTATAAATGTTTCGCTTGTTTGAGCGGTGATAGGCTCGAGAGCGACGACAAGTCCTGGTTCTCGATATTGTTGGCGAAGTTCGTGGTAGGGTCGATTGTAGATATAGGGACCTTCGTGGACACTCGTTCATACACCGTGTCCTGTTAACTGTCTAATAACAGCACATCCACGTTGTGTCAATGTTTGATATACAGTTTCACCATAAGGGAACATAGATTCACCGATAACAATAGTTTTGATCCCAGCATCCAGTGCTTCTTTGGTAGCCATGATCAGTTGTGTAGCTTGTGGATTGGTTGCCCATCCTCACACAACCACGCTCACTGCGGCATCAGCAATCATACCTTGATAGGTAACGCCTGCATCTATTTTGAGGAGATCTCATGCTTGCAGTACTGTCTCATCGGGAATCCCGTGCACTACACAACTATTTACTGATAAGCACAAATTCGCAGGATATCCTTGATATCCTTTGAAGGAACCAGTAAGCTGATGTGCTTGCAGGTAGTCTTCTGCTCGTTTTTCAAGCGTCAACAAAGCAACTCATGGCTGTGCTTGGTCAACCAACGCACGGAGCAAAATAGTCAAATGCTTGCCCGCATGACGTATGTGCTCCACTTGCTCTGCAGTTTTATATATGATCTTTTTGGACATTGTGCAACGGTATGGAAGAAAAATCAATATTAGTGTGTCTGTGGCGTCTCTTGAAGTGCGTCTACTCTAAATCCTTGTGTAGCGTCTACGGGAGCTTCAACAAGGGGTGCGAGCTGTGCGGGACTATACGAAAGAGACTTGAGGATTTTCTTGTCACCTTCTCTCAACACGATATACTTGCCGTCTTTTTCTACGATGCTACTCGCCATATTTTTCTCGACTGAGTACCATTCTGCAGTCGCTTGAGCTTCCTCGAGAGTGGCACACGCTTTGCTCATATTGGAGCGTTGCACCTCGGCAAAGAGCGCTGCAAATCTGTCTTGGAGACCAAACGCCAACACTGCTCCACTCAGGACATACTGGAGATCAGCCAACGCATCAGCTACTTCGACAATATCTTTGTTTTGGATAGCCTCAGCCAACTCATTGAGCTCTTCTTGCAACAGATTGATTCTCAAGTCACAGATCTCTTGTGCTGGGATAGCAGGTACCTCACCTACATACGCATCAAATAATGCATGAAATGCGTGCACATCGTTGAGTGCTTGGGGTTCTGGGAGTACTGTCGACATATGTACACGTGACAAAAATAAATATATAGCTGTTTATAGCGAAATTGAGCAAGACTGCAATTGGTAATTTTCCCTCGCGACTTGCTTTTTGGAGCTAGTCCGATACAGTAGCTATTGACCAATTTTCTCCCTTTATTCCTTGACCACCTGCTTATGAGCATTTTCGATGGTATGACCAATTTGTATAGTTTGAGTAAGACATTGAGGTTTGAATTGAAGCCAGTACCAAAGACAAAGGAGTTTATAGAACAAAGTAATTTTTTTAAAAAGGATATGGAAAAGGCAGATGCATACCCTGTTTTGAAGCAATTGCTTGATGATCTTCATCGCGACTTCATTAATAAATCATTGGCAAAAGTGACAACACTTTCTATTGATAAGGAATCAGATTTCAAAAAGCTGAGAAAAGAAATTACTAAACATTTTGTTGATGCTAAGAAGTTGGGAGAGAAAGATGTTGTAAATCAACTCATCAGTAATAATCCTAATCATGCACAACAAATTGAGCAGTTTAGGTGATTCCGATGATATTTTTGAACGTATAAAAAGAACAGAGAGAATCTGTATAAAGATGAAGGGAATGCATGACAAATAGCAACTCGTCTGATAGATGAAAACTTACCCCGTTTTCTCAAAAATAAGGAAATTGTATTACAAATACTAACATGATTCAATGACTTTGAGGTAATAGAAAAGAATGAAAGACAGGAACAAACTAATAAAAAATTATCAGACTATAGTCACTTTTTTGATACTACAAAGTATCATCTTCATCTGACACAACCTAGCATTGATGTATATAACCAAATAGTGGGTCATATTAATCATTCAATAAATCTCTACAAACAGCAACATAGTGGAGTCAAAATTCCATTATTGCAAATTCTTTATAAACTGCCACTTGCACCAAGGGAATCAGTACATTGGCTCCCACAACAACTAGAGAATAATGCACAGCTCCTGCAGACGGTCGATGCAGTGAAGGAGCGTATAGATAAAAGTATTATTCCATTCATACAAAGTGTCTTACAACCAGCACTGAGTTTAAAGACAGCATATGATCTCAGAGGTGTGTATGTCTCAATTAAAACACTAGAACTTTGGTGAGGCATTTGACTTACTGGATGGATGAGTTTTAGGGAGCTTACATATGACCCGAGCAAATGAGGTGATGAGCCAAAACTGAGAAAAGAATATAAAGATTTCACCTTTGTTTCATTATATCAAGTCAAGGAATTTTTGGATTTGAAACAACAATCATGAATTGATGCTACAGCTGTTTTTGGTGAGGAGAAATCAAAAAGTATTTGAACAAAGTGATTTAGCGAGTATTTCTTCGAATTTATATATGATCATGTGTCTACACTTATTGCATCCTACCAAGAAGCAAGAAATTGATATATATGAATTGTAAATAAAGATAATCAAAAGAAGCTTATGGACACTTCACTGACTTTGTGGAGACTCCTTGGATGATTCGTGCTTATGCACAAGAAAGTACGTCTCAATCCTGATGTCAAAGAATCACATTTTTATGATGGTGAACAAGGACTGGATGCTATCGTTTTTGACGATAACCTCGATCCAATCCATACAAGTTATGATAAAGTAAGAAATTATTTAACGAAGAAGCCCTATAGCAATGATGAGAAGATTAAAGTAAATTTTGAAAGCCCAGATTTGCTTAATGGATGGGATCAAAATAAAGAGGCAACTAACCTTTGAATCATTCTCCGCAAAGATGAAATGTATTATTTGGTGCTTATGAAAAAGTGAATAAATACATTCTTTGATAAGGTAAAGAATCCCAACTTATATGTATGAACAGGATATGAGAAAATGGTATATAAACAGATTGCAGATCCATCTAAGGATATACCAGGTCTGATGGAAATTAATGGCAAAACTGTAAAGAAAGTTTGAAAAAAGGATAGTGATGGTGCTAATAGGATGCTAGAGGAATTTAAAAATATATATTTGCCACCGGAAATTAATTTAATTAGACGTAGCAGGAGTTATTTAGAATCATCAGACATTTTTTCTAAGTTAGACTTGAGTAAATTTATAAACTATTACAAAGAAAGAATGACTTCCTATTATAAAGGTAGATTCCAATTTAAGTTTCAAGAAACATATGATAGTCGACCCAACTTTATAGAAGATATAAAATCACAATCTTATAAATTAACCCGAGATGTATTGGATAAAGATTTAATAGAAAAAGCTGTTCAAAATTGAGAACTTTATCTTTTCCAAATCTATAATAAAGATTTTAGTGCAAACGCTACATGAAGCAAAAATGTACATACTAGTTACTTCCAGGCATTATTTACTTGAGGAGAGGAAAATCTCTTCAAGCTTAACGGTGAGGCGGAATTATTTTGGAGAAAAGGAATTTTAGAAAAGAAGGTAAGAGAAAAATCCCCGAAACATAAAGTAGATGTAATTGAGAAGAAGAGGTATACTGAGAATAAATTGATGTTCCATGTACCAATTACTCTCAACTTCTGTCGTGAGGAATTTAGAGTCAATGATATAACAAAGAAAGTGATTAAGAATAATGTGTCAGATGTAACTATTCTTTGAATAGATCGTGGAGAAAAACACTTGCTATATTACTCACTAATTAGGCTAGACGGGACAATTATCAAAACTGGTAGTTGGAATGTGATACAGAATGGTATAAAGAAAGTACCCTATCACCAAAAACTAAATGAGAGAGAGTGAAAAAGAGACCAAGCACAGTTGAACTGGGATCAGCAAGAACAGATCAAAGATCTCAAGAAAGGCTATATATCACAGGTTATTCACGAGATCTGCAATATAGTTATTCAGCATAATGCTATTATCGTTCTTGAAGATCTGAACGGTGGATTTAAGAGATGAAGACAAAAGGTAGAAAAAAATGTCTATCAGCAGTTTGAACTGGCTTTGGCAAAAAAACTCAATTATCTCGTTTTCAAAAAAAATCCAGAAGATCAAACTGGCGGAACTATGAAATGATATCAACTTACCCCTCAAGTATCATGATTTGGTGATTTGAAATTTCAAACAGGTATTATGTTTTATACGCCCGCTGGTTATACTTCAACCACATGCCCTTGTTGTGGATGGAGAAAACACCTATACCTCAAATATAATAATGAAAAAACAGCAAAATTCGAATTGTCAAAGATTATGATATCTAAAAATGATGGTAATTACCTTATTGACTATATTGTGCCTGAAGATATAAGGAAAGCTAAGACTAATATAAAACTTTTAAAAACTCATCGAAGACTTACTAGCAAGGATCAGTTAAGAAGCCAGTATAACATTAGCACTAAACAGGATATTACCTATGTTATAACAGAAGAATTAGATAAACTCTTTGGCCCTTGAAACCTTGACTATATTGGATGGATTCAAGAGGCATCAGTGTCACAGTGCAAAAGCCTGATTCGACTATTAAATCTCCTAATGAAAATGCGTAATCCAAAGTCTGGTACAGATATTGATATAATTCAGTGCCCTGCGTGTGACTTTCACAGTGATAAATGACTACAATCACAGCCCTACAATTGAGATGCAAATGGGGCATATAATATTGCCAGAAAGTGATCTATTATTATTGAGAAAATTTTACATGATGAAAAATCAACGGCTGTTTCTCAAAGAGAATGTGATAATAAGCGGAGTAGTTAATTTCTAGATTTATCATATATAGTTTATGGAGGCATATATTCGTATTTCTTCTTTGCGTGAATTTGTGTATTGTCCCAAAAGTATCTATTATCATGATCTTTATAGTAAGTATGATGAGAAGGTTTTTCTGGAGGAACCTCAAAATGCTGGTATGCTCGCTCATGAAACTATCGACGAAAAGAGATATAGCACCGCTAAGAAGTATATTCAATCGATGAGTATCTATTCAGACAAGTACAAACTGTGTGGAAAGATTGATATTTTCAACACAGAGACCAAGAATTTGGTCGAGAGGAAGAACAAAGTAGAAAAGATCTATGATGGATATAAATACCAACTCTATGCTCAGTACTACTGCATGCTTGAGATGTGATATGAGGTGGAAAATTTGACAATTTACTCGATGAAGGATAATATCAAGTATCAGATTCCTCTGCCTGATGCAACCGAGCAAGCAAAATTCGAGCGTTTGATACAGAAATACAAGGATTTTAAGCCGAATAATGAAGCATTTACTCAGAATCCCAACAAGTGTGCGAAGTGTATCTATAGAGAACTGTGTGATTATTATCTTCGCACACACAAATGCTCTCCGCCCCCGACTTCTTAGAAAAACAGATCGCTTTCATAGATATCATGAAAGAAAGACAACTTTCGCTGACCAATGGAAATCTCTTGATCAAAGAGGGGAATATGACGGTGAACAAAATTTCAATATCCAAGCTGTTTTGTTTGTTCATCGTAGGTGACTGTACGTTTTCGACCAAGCTTATCAACGCTCTCCAAGACTACAACGTTTCTATTTATGTGCTGTGACCTACTCTCAAGCCCAAATTTCTCATTGGTGATGGGCTGGAAGGAAATTATGTCCTGAGAGGAAAACAATATCATAGTATGATTGAGTTCAAGCTTGCAAGAGCAATTATTCAGAATAAAATCTCCAATCAACTTGCTCTTCTCAAATCATTGAGAGAAAAGGACGATGATCTCAAAACGGCTATTGTGAGCTGTACAGACATACTCGCCAAAACGACTGAAACCATCAATGCAGGGTCGATGAGAGGATTTGAATGAAACGTTGCGAAACTCTTTTTCAGTAACTATTTTAAGCCAATTTGACGATATGGAAGAATGCCTCGTACAAGAAATGATATCCCCAATCTCCTCCTCGATATCGGCTATACAATGATCTACAATATAGTAGAAGCACATTTACATCTCTATGGATTTGATATCTACAAAGGCGTTTATCATACAGATTTTTTCGAAAGAAAATCATTGGTATGTGATCTTGTAGAACCCTTTAGATGCCTAATTGATAGGCAATTGAGAAAGGCATACAACCTCGGACAAATCGATGAGAAGGATTTTGTTTACAAGAACGCAGAGTATAATATCAAGTTTGAAGCGAGGATCAAGTATGTCAGACTCCTCCTTTCTCCTGTTATCACCCACAGAGAAGCAATATTTCGCTATGTGAAATCATTTTATGCGAGCATGATGGCGAGTGATCCTGCCCTGCTCGTTCCTTTTAACATTGATGCATAGCCATGTTGATCGTCTCATATGATATCACCGATGACAAACTGAGAGCCAAGTTTGCTAAGCTCCTCTTGGAACATGGCAGAAGACTCCAGTATTCAGTCTATGAGGTCAAAAACACCGAAAGGATCTTGGATTTCCTGTTGATGATGATCGAAAAGAAATTTGCGAAAGAGTTTGACATCACCGACAGTATTGTTATATTCCAAGTATGTGAAGCGTGTCGCAAAAAAACTATTAGATACGGCTATGCCGTTCATGAGGAGGAAGAGCTTGTCTTTCTCTAGTCATCATTAGCATAATATTTCTATAATTAGAAATTACCCTATGGATTGTGGTTTTAGGCTTTGACAGGGCAATTTGCAAACCCCCTGTCTCAATATATTTGGATTATGGTACTGCCTGGTGTTTCAGAGCATCCCTGCGAGATGCATATGCTCTGAATCCCAGTCTCAAAGCCAAAGTTGCTGCCTATAATCCCTAGTAAATTTCTACTATTGTAGATTTTAGATAAGATTATCCATTTGGATATTGCCTATAATCCCTAGTAAATTTCTACTATTGTAGATCTGTCTTTCACTCGCATAGTTTTGCGTGGCCTATAATCCCTAGTAAATTTCTACTATTGTAGATTTAATAGACGGGTACATAATCCTCATTCTGCCTATAATCCCTAGTAAATTTCTACTATTGTAGATTTGTGCAAGTCTTATTACATCAGTATCATAGCCTATAATCCCTAGTAAATTTCTACTATTGTAGATCCTTGAACGAACTTCCGTGTACGTGAAGCCTATAATCCCTAGTAAATTTCTACTATTGTAGATTTGAGTGCCTCTCTCCCTATCCCATACCAAGCCTATAATCCCTAGTAAATTTCTACTATTGTAGATTGTAAGCTATTGTTGGGTCTTTTGTCCGCCTATAATCCCTAGTAAATTTCTACTATTGTAGATTTGTGCAAGTCTTATTACATCAGTATCATAGCCTATAATCCCTAGTAAATTTCTACTATTGTAGATCCTTGAACGAACTTCCGTGTACGTGAAGCCTATAATCCCTAGTAAATTTCTACTATTGTAGATTTGAGTGCCTCTCTCCCTATCCCATACCAAGCCTATAATCCCTAGTAAATTTCTACTATTGTAGATTGTAAGCTATTGTTGGGTCTTTTGTCCGCCTATAATCCCTAGTAAATTTCTACTATTGTAGATCCTTTTGGACAGGACTAGCAAGAGGATGCCTATAATCCCTAGTAAATTTCTACTATTGTAGATTTTACTGATTGTTGTAGGATGGAAATAGCCTATAATCCTTGGTAAACTGTTTCCTGGATTCTTCGCTGCGCTCAGAATGACGGCTCTATCCTTCGTCCAACTGCACCAATTGATCTCTAATCGAGGCAGCATCTTCGAATCTTCGCTCTTTGATGGCTAGGTCGAGCTGTTCTTTGAGCCCCGTTTGAATGAGTTGTTTTTCTTTGGCGGTCATGCGCTTGAGTCTTTTGACTTTCCCGCTTTTGACCAACTCATATTCATTGTGCTTTTGGATCATTTCGTCGGTTTTGACGATATCGAGGTTTTTGATTTGGGAGATGGCTTTCTCAGGAGTGATACCATGTTTTTGGTTGTAAGCGTCTTGGGTGTGTCTTCTGCGATAGGTTTCTCGCAATGATTTGACCATGGCGTCGGTGAAATGCTCAGCATAGAGCACTACTTCACTGTGCGGATTTCTCGCTGCTCTACCGATATTTTGAATCAATGCGGTCGATGATCTCAAAAATCATTCATGGTCTGCATCGAGGATGGCAATAAATCCTACCTCAGGGAGGTCGATACCTTCTCTGAGCAAGTTGATACCTACGAGGATATCAATCGTTCAGGCTTTGAGTTTTTTGATGATCTCCCAACGGTCTATGGTGTCAATCTCACTGTGCAAATAAAAAGTTTTGTAGCCTTTGGCGAGCATGAAGTTGGTGATTTCCTCAGATGATTTTTTGGTTAACGTCAAAATCAAACACCTCTGTCCACGAGCAATTGCCAGATCAATATGCTCGAGCATGTGCTCTATAAAAGAAGGTTGCATGTCTGTGGGCAGACTATCGCGTTGGAAAAAATCTTGGAGATGATTGTTCATAGTCGACTATTCTAATTGAAAGGAAGAGGGATCGAGATCATAGAGTTCTTGATTCGCATATTGGTTGGAAGGATTGATATCCAAGACCATTTTGTAGGCGTCGATCGCCTTTTGTTTTTGACCCATGGCAGCATAGCTCTGTGCTTTGTAGTACCATGCATTCTCATATGTTGGCTCGAGCGCAATTGCCTCATCTAGGGTATCTAGTGCTTCTTGATATTTTTTGAGATCCAACTGGGTAATTGCTTTATACACAATTGCATCTATATAGTCAGGATTGAGTTCCAAGGTCTTGTCAAAGAGGCTGATGGCCTGCTGAGAGAGATCCTCTGCACCAGACGCCTTTTCTGACTTTGCCTTGAATCACATATCACTCAACACTGTTGCTTTGTTGTAGTAGTTGAGAAAGTCCGTTGCATCTTGGGCAATTGCTTGATCAAAGAGAGGTAATGCTTCACTATATTTACCGAGATCTGCAAGGGCTACCGCTTTGTTGGAAAGCGCTTTACCAAACTGCGGATAGGTCGTGAGTGCTTGATCATAGAGTTCGATCGCCTTTTCATACTCTCCCATTTTGTAGTAGGTGAATCATTTATTGTTGAGTGCAAACATATCGGTAGGTGACTCTTCGAGTGCTTGATCAAAAAACGTAAGTGCTTCTTCGTGTTTGCCGAGTTGACTGAGCGTCAATCCTTTGTCAGCCAATGCTTGGACGTATTTGCTATCACGAGCTAACGCAGCATCATAACTGAGGAGTGCTTGTTCGTATTGACCGAGTGCATAGAGCGTGAGTCCTTTGTTGTAATGTGCCTCTTTGAGTCTATCACTTGCAGCGAGTGCCGCTTCAAATTTTGCCAATGCTTCAGTATACTTCCCTTCGTTGTACAAGGCAACTCATGTATCATTGAGCTTACGTGAAGCTTCGTTGGCTGTACATCACGACAGCAAAAACAAACACGAGATTCCTACGAGTAATTTCATACCGAACTGTTTCATGAAGCAACGGAAAAACTACTAAAAACTACTCATAAAGTAGTGGTTCGGAGCTGTTTTGCAATGAGAAAAGTGGGCTTATGCGACCGAAGATGCTATGTTGTTTATACGTTTTTGGGAGGCGATTCTAGCAAGTGTCTCCTCATAAAATTCTTGAAGGTTAATCCGGATATAAGGCTCAATTCACAGAGATTTTCATAATGCATCAGCAATTGCGGGAGTAATTGAGGATTTTCCTTTGACAATACTAACGATTTCTTTTTCAGATATTCAGCTCATGACAGCTAGTGCATGAGGAGTTAGGTTTCTGTCCTGCATAGCTTCTTCGAGTGAGACCCCAGGATGTATTGCGTAGTCTGGTGCAAAGACCATGGTGATGAGGAATAAGGGTAAAAGAGAGTTGTCTAATGATAATCTATGGCAATATCAATGATTTCAATATGTGTCATGGTTCTTCGATCTTTTCCATCATAGGGTGGAAGTGGCTTGAATAGTAGACGAAATGGATGTGATAGATCAATGGCAAATATTCACTTTTTCGATCAGGTAAGTTCGTGAGGTCTTCAGAATGCAACATCTTTGAGTGAGTTCGCTGTTTTGAAGTGGTACAATCTCGAAACAATCTTTTGTGCGTTGAGAAGTCAGTAAGTTCTTGAAAGTAAGCTTAGGGAGTTGCACAATTCTTCTTGTCTATGATTGCGAAATCTGATATACATACACTACTCTCCTGAGGATAAAAAACAATACATTTTTGTCTTTTATCGCATTAAATTCAAAGAATAACGCAAGAATAATTGCAGAAAAAGAACTCTATTTTAGATATCACGTATTTCATACGCATAACTCACGTGCTCATCTACGGTGATGATACTCGTACTCCTCGTCCTCACCTCCTCTTCTACAATACACAAAGGGTTGTGTATATCATACATATGTGAAGACATAAACGCCTTGAGTGATTCGGCAGTTGGTGTAACACGTGTACTTTCTTGAGTTCGTTTGGCATGCCCATCCGCTGTATATAAGTTGGGAGAACTCAAAAAAAGTTGTCCAGTTACTTCTTGGTGCGTGAGTTGTTTCGTCTGGGTCTGTCGGGTGAAAACAGTATGGGTGAGCATGTTCTCTTGCATACCACCGACGGCAAAGATACATGATCTATACGTTTCTCGAGGCAGTTCTTGTTGTATTTTGGTGGTGAGTGTTGAGAGATCATATCACTCGGTAGATCGCTCCATTACTTGTAATGCCATCATACCTCTTGTAGTAAAAGGTCCTGGTGTCCCTAGCGAAGGTGCATTGAGCAACACCGCATAGACTCAGTTTTCATGCACGGCAAGCCATGTCCCTCCTGAGACCAGATCTTTGACATACGAACATGTTCTTACACTGTCTCTCGTGACTTCAGTATCAGTTGCTCTGCTGATTTGCTCATCTCTGTTGGATCAGAGAAGATATCAGGTGGCAGTTGGGAGGGCGAGGAAGATGCACATACAAACAATATAAGTAAAAGCTATTTATTTTTTTATAGTTTTTTTATCGGATTTCTACAAGCAAAGGTAGTTTTAATATAAAAAATAAAAATATGTCAATATCATTATACTACAATACTCTTGCAGTTACACAATAACTGCGTATTACCGTGCTGAAGTAAAAAATTATTTATTAACAGTTCAAAAAAAATCTTAAAGTATGTCAGCAGACACAATTATGGCGGGTGCCGCTACAAAAAAAATGGAAGGCGATTCTATCACTACCAATGACAATGGTCACGGAAAGCTCGAGGACAAAAAAGTGCCGATCTATGTCACGGATACCTCTGTGCATATTATTGCACCGGATGTCATCAAAGGGTTCAAGGACAACTCTGTCAGAACTCCGACAGTAGTGATTGAGGAGTTGAATAATTTGAAGACGCATAAGGATGAAAACAAAGCCTACAAAGCTCGTATGGCATTCAATGAAATTAGTGAGCTTGTAGGGAATGAACCATTTAAAGAGTTTTCTGTAGCGACCCCTGGGGGTGGAGATTATATGTCATTGACGGATTATACTTTCAAGCTGGTCGGCAATCATACATATCTCTCTTCCAATGATTGTCTCATCTTGCGTGCTGCTTTGAAGCTTCAAGTAAAGAATCCGGATAAACAAGTTGTCTTGGTTTCTCAAGACCTCGGATTGCGTATTGCTGCTCAGGCGAATGGCTTACATGCCGAACCATATCGAAATATCTCTGTAGATTTAACCAAAATCTCAGATGGTATTCATACCTACTCGACCACGGCAAGTGTGATACAGAAACTCAAAGAGAGGCAAAAAGTTCGTCTTAAGGATTGTACCACACTCAAAGGTAAAGTAAAATCCTTGCTTCCTAATGAGTTTGTATTCATGCAAAATCACCAGGATGCAGGATTGTGGGTCATAGATCAGGATGCTACGTTTATGAGAAGTATTCCTCATCAATCGGTGTTAGGTTTTAGTGCACGAGATTATGGACAGGAAGCTGCCATACACCTTGCATTATCTCATATCCCGTGCGTGGCAATTAGTGGCCCCATGGGATCTGGTAAAACATCAGCTGCAGTGCACGCTGCATTGGAGTTGGTGAGACAAGGAAGGTACGAAAAAATTGTTCTCTTCCGTTCACTCGCTGCCCTTGGGGGTAAAGAGGTTGGTTTTTTACCAGGTGATCTCAATGAGAAAATTGGTCCATATGCTGAAGGAATCTTGGGTGAATTTCAAAACGCACTCAAAAACAATCGCCCTAAGCATTTACCTGCACATGAATTGACACCTGAGTCAGTTAAGCAACCTAAGTCGCACACCAACAATGGTGCTTCCAAAGCAAGCAGACCAGATACTGTTTCCAAGTACAGAGCTAAACGACAAGCTAACTTGTCTGACAGTGAGTATGACAAAGAGGTGCTCTATATGCAACTTAAGGAGATAGTGGAAACCAAAGTGGAAGTGGATACGGTATCCCTGGTCCAAGGCAAAAACTTGAGGAATTGTGTAATCATCGTCGATGATGCACAAAACTTCGACCTAACCGAAACCATTGGATACGCATCCAGGCTTGTCGAAGGATCAAAACTGATTATCACAGGTGACCCCAAGCAGGTTGCGGATACACGCTTCCTCAATGAAAACACAACTGGATTGGTCCACCTTATCAAGAACATGGCTGGAGATGAAACCTTCGGACACGTCACCTTGAAAGAGGTCTATCGATCCAAATTTGTGAAAGCCTTGGTCAAACGACTAGGCTGTTAGAAATTCAGGAATTAATGAATGTTACTGTTTTATAGCCGTCTGGGAATTCCCAGAGGCTTTTTTGTTTAAACGTTATTTCTCAATTACGTGAGTTACCCAATCCTACGTATGAAAAATGTTTTCATACTATTTTGAGGGATTGGGCATAGTTATATTAATCAAAAAAAAGTAAAATTTTCTTGATACCTAATCATACTGTAATGAAACTATAATTTAACTTTGATGTGATTAGGTATAATTGAATCAACCACAAACCTTTACTGCATAAAGGTTTGATGGAGATTCAAATAAGATATAACTAAAAACACGGATTGCTCCGTGTTCTTCTCATGTATGCCTTCTTTGTTTTTTATGCACCTGTAGTAGCTGCACCAGTCTCAGCCACAGGAGCTGCAGCACCTGTATCAGCTGTGCCAGTTTCTACTGCAGGAGCAACCTCAGCTGTAGGAGCATCTTTGGTAGCTGTACCATCCATTGCACAACCTGCTACTTCTGCCAATTTTTCCAATGTTTGTGTGCCTGGATATTTGTTACCAGCTGCGTCGATCCAGGTAGGAAATCCTTGGACACCTGCATCGATACAAGCTTGTCTCTGTTTGTCGCAATCTATATACGTAACCTTTGCGAACGCATCACCAAACATTCATTTCTGAGTCTTACAGTGACCACACCACTCAGTGCCATACATTTTCAGGTTCATGTTGGTAAGACAAGTAGCAAAAGCAGTTTTGTCACTACCAGCTGTTGGAGCATCTGCAGTAGCTCCTGATGCATTATTTGTGGGTGCTGTCTTGGTACAACCTGCAACAACGAGAACACCTGCACACAATGCGAATAATAACGCTTTATTCATAAGGTAACAAAATGATAATAAAATACGTCGCAAAAAAAGTGTTTTCTTTACGAACCTTTTGCATATACTGATTGTGAAGCTCTTTTCAAGACAGAAAAAGTGAGCATACATGATTATTTAAGGTGGTTTCCAAGACGAATTTTTACTCAAAATCCTTTAGAGATGCTGGTGTTAGCCACCAATAAACGTGCACATTTTGATTATACTATCGAAGACAAACTTACGGTTGGGATTGTGCTTTTTGGCTATGAAGTGAAATCTTGCAAACTTGGACAAGGACGTATTGCGGATGCGATTATCCGTATCGAGGACAATGATTTGTGGATACACAATATGGACATTCCCCTCTATACCAAAGCTTCACAAATCAGCTGATATCTCCCCAAAAGAAAAAGAAAACTGCTCGCCACCAAGCAACAAATCTTGAGATGGTATACCAAAACTCAAAAAGGGAACGCTACCCTCCTGCCCCTTGATCTCCATATAGACGCACGCAACCGTCTCAAACTTACACTCTGACTCGGCGTCCTCAACAAAAAATTTGACAAGAAAGCGAAGATCAAACAAAAAGATACCGACAAGATTGTCCAACAGGAGTTGAAACGTATAGGAAACTCATAAAAGCTCTTATTTTAGGATCAAAATGTATCTCATTTTAAGCTTTTCGTGTTATTTTATTAGTATGAGTTTCCTAAGGAACCTCGTCTTGAAGCCATTTTTATAACTTTACGTCCCATCACATACGATATCACAAATCCTTACGTTTGGATATTTTGCAGAGGTTCCTATGCGTGCATAGTAGTTTTATGAAAGTTCAAATACCTGTTCTCTCATGTCAGGATCGAGAAAAGTTAATTTCCAAGCCGTCAGTGCAATAGGTGCATTGGTCGGTTGTGCCCCATAGAGTGTATCACCTATGATGGGCAACCCTTGCTGAGAAAGATGATATCTTATCTGGTGCGTTCTTCAGGTGAGAATTTGCATCTGTATATCTACACTCTCGGGTGTGATTTTTTCGAATGTAAGAATTTTGGTGATGCCTCTTTTGGGTGTGCCAGGATGAGGAATGCGCGCATGGACTAGTGCATCAATATAATAGGGTAAGGTGTGTTGGATCATATCGAGAAATGCCTCTCCTTCAGCACTTATTGCACAGCGAGCACGATAGTATTTTTGCAAGGGGACTGCCTCCTTTTCTGCGAGTGCGTGCATGGTCGACTTACGCATAAAGAGCTCCTTGAAATAGGCTAAACCACGTTCTGAGAGTGCGATGATCATAAATCCATCTGTATCTTTATCCAGTCTATGGATGAGTCCTGCTCTCGCTCGTCCACCGAGTGATGGCATTCATTGCTTATTGAGATAGTGTCGCATACCTCCTACCACTGAGGGAGTTTGTAACTCTCGCAACGAAGTTGGATGACTCAGGACACCTTTGGGTTTGTAGATGACCGCATAGTCTGGCGTCTGCATACGGATATCAATGGGTCGTGCTGGCGTTTCGTCCAAGACACTCCCATCAATGAACCTGGTCAGTTCATCTATCACAATCTGGTCTTGAGGTTGGAGAAGATAGGATTTTTTGATCTGTTGTTCGCCCAGCTGAGGTTGCTTTTGTTTGATGACGCGAATACTTCCTCTTGCAATGAGATGATGAAAAAAGTTCCTTGTATAAGGATAGTTTTGGGTGAGCCATATATCAATTCTTTGTGGTCATGCTTGATAGGAGACAATTTCCATAGTGAAGAAAGAATCAAAACCTTAGATATGGAGGTAAGGGAGACATTGTTTGATAATAAGTTCTCTTTCTGAGAAAACACCATTTCCTTGGAGCAAATTTTCGAGATGCCCCATGATGATCATTTGCTGAGCGATAGGCAGTGAAATACCTTTGGCAGTGAGGTAAAACAAATGATTACGATTGAGTCTTTGGATGGTAGCACCATGACTTGCAGAGACTTGGCTAGTATGGATATTGAGTTTGGGAATTGTATTGAGATGCGTTTTTTCCCCTAAGATGATATTTTCTTCTAGTAACCTTCACGCGCATCCACGTGTCTGTGGCGCAATGAAAATATTCCCATCAATTTTTGCATTCCCCTCATCGAGGAGAAAACTAAGGAGATGAATATGCACAGTAGTATGATCATGGAGGAGGTCTGCATTGACGAAGAGCTCCGTTTCACTATGCGGTCTAGCAATCAAAAGTACTACAATACTCACCTCTCCACCAGGTGCTTGCGTGGTACACTCTATCTCTCGTTTTTGTTTACCTTCTCAGATGCCTATACAGCCATATCTCCCCTTACTCTGTTCGTGGAGATGAATGTGTTTGCTGCCACTACTCCCCTGCATCCAATCAATATAATGAAAATCCGCACCTATGGTGAGGGGGGATCGATCATTGGTAGCATAGAGAGACATAGAAAAGAATTAAGAATTTAGAAACTAGGCTCCAAACTCCAGAATTTCAATATTCGGTTTTGGCATTTGTCTATTTGATTATCCTCTCACCGTTGCACCAGACTGCTGTGCAAGGGTAACTACTTCTTGGAGTATAGTATTAAATTGTTCGCTCGTTCGTGTGCCATCTCCAAGCATGGTTAGACGAAGTGAGATACTTTTTTTACCTATGGGTATGGTATTGCCTGCGTAGATGTCAAACAAATCTATTGCAGTAATAGCAGGGAAACGTTCTTTGACTACGCTCGTGATGTTGCCAAGGTTGCTTTGGAGATCAACGAGTAAACTGATGTCTTTAGTCACCAACTGATCTTGGAGGGTTGCATACGTATGCGATGATGATTCATGTTCAATTGTGGTACAAGCTTTACATGCAGTAAGGTTGATTTCTCGACCTACGACAGCACCTTGACACGGATGCTCTTGCCCTCGTAGACGAAGGAGAAGTGCAGGATGAACAGTAAAGAGTTTTCCTACTTGAGTGTCGCCAACGTGATAGATGATTTGTTGAGCTGGATGTGCATAGGTTTCTTTGGTGGGTGTGCAAGTCCATGATGATCAAACAAGGAGCGTAAGAAGTTTTTCTATATGTCATTTTTGCGTCAAAAATGGATGGTCAATAGCGTAGGTATGAGGTTGATTTGCTCGATAAACTAAGGCAATTTTTTGTTGCTCGATAGGTGAAGTACTCGTATCTCGCGTTTTACCGATATCGAAGATACTTCATGTGCTTTGTTGATAGAGATTTTTTTGGACATAGGTGAGTAAATTTCGTACCATAGTGTCTTTGAGATAGAGCCACTCTGGACGAAGGCTATTCGCCATTTGATAGAGGTGCTCAGTCGGGAGTCACAGTTGGGTAAGTTGATCAGTATCATACCAGGGATAGGTTTCTAGTTGTGTCGCATGACAGGTATGCATCATGTATTGGATAGCTTTGTTAGCAAGTCATATCTCTGTCATTGTAGGTTTAAAATCAACCATATCTGAATAAGGTTGTGCTTGCAATGCGTCATATCCATGGATTCTTGCTATCTCTTCGAGGAGGTCTGCTGTGTGGAGACAGTCTTTGGGAGATCTCCAAATAGGTGCTTGGGCTCGATCATCTCCGATAGTAAATCATAATTGATGCAGAATAGTATCCCCAATTGTTTCAGCATCTTGTGGTTGGCTTGACCCTCGGAGCAATTGTCCAATACGTTTTCTGTCATAGGGGAGACGAGGCATTGAAGAAGTTACAGAGCTATCTGCCCACCATGTACTCCCTCCAAAAGTCACCGACTTGGTTTGGTCCACGAAGGAAAGCGTTTCCATGAGATGGGGAATCATCGACAAGGTAAACAAAGGATTGATCATCTTTTCAAATCTAAGTTCAGCATCAGTTCTGAGACCTAGTCTTGTGCCAGTTCTTCTGACGGTGACAGGGTCAAAATTTCCAATCTCTACCACGATTGTAGTAGTATTTGAACTTACTGCAGTACGCTCACCACCAATTATTCCTGCGAGCGCTATGACGCCTTTGGTATCAGCAATGACTATATCAGAGGGGAGGAGAGAGTGTTCTTTGCCATGGAGATCAACAAAGGTTTCCCCTGCATGTGCCTGTCTCACAATGATATCACCTTGTATGGTCGCTGCATCAAAACAATGTATTGGTTGACCCGTGAGATACATAAATACATTGGAAAAATCTACCCAATTATTTTTGGGAGGAATATCTAGATCGTATAATAACGTCCTGATGTAGAGATCAGATCTTTGCACGGTCACTTGATGGAGATCAATTGTCCCATAGGCACGAACGTAGTCTGACTGTATTTGGATGGTTCTAGATGACTTGGTCATATGCTCGAGGAGTGTGAGGCAGTTCGTACTCGTGAGTTGGTCGCGTACATGTGTCAAATTGGTATAGTGCGTACTCGTATTCCCAAAAATTGCAAATAATTCGTTTGCGAGTCATAGATGACCAAACAGATCTGGTCTGTGAGTGATAGTTTTATTTTCTACCTCTACCATCCAATTCTCAAGTCGAGGATATTTCTCTTTGAGCGGTAGACCTAGGTCGTCATCAGTGATATCATGCATATCAGGAAGCTGATCATCGGGTCACAAGACATGAGTACTAGGATATTGTAGGATCCAAATCCAGTGCTGATCGGTATCTTCGGGGATACCAAGTTCATTTTTGGAGCAGATCATCCCATTGCTTTCGAGGCCTCTCATCATGCGTGGTGCAATACTGAGGTTGATCGCAGGGAGATGACATCCAGGAAGTGCAACTGCTACATACGCATGCAAAAGTGCATTCTCTCCTCCCGTACAAATTTGAAAAACTCCAGCTTTGCCACAATCAAGCTTGCAGACAAAAAGCTTGTCTGCATCTGGATGACGACCTATTTCAATAATCTTTCCTAGGACAACTAATTCAGGAATCTCTCTCACGGTCCACTCCTCTACTTCACAGGACTTGAGCGTAATGGCCTGAATAATCTCCTCATGAGGAAGATGAACAGACAAATATCTTTTGAGTAAGGTATTACTATAACGCATGTGCTCCGATGACATAAAACTCCTGATAAGATACCCAAATAGCCTCTCTTTGCAAGGAAAGAAACTCTACTATTCTTTTTTAAAACAATTATTTCTGATTGATATTGAAAAAATGTCAATAATTTATATATTCGTTCCATTGATCTTTATTATGCCCTGTATGGAAAAAACAACAAGACCTACCTTTGTTTCTCTACTCACTTCTCGTCTCAAGATGTGATGCAAGATAGCCGCAACAACCGTCGCATTAGCGAGCACTTTTTCATATAGTAAAATGGTATACCAGAGAGCACAGGAGAATACACAGCAGGAAATAAATAAACTTTTTGCAGAAGGTGATGCAACACCTGACACTAGTACTATGCTCAATGAAGCCCTCCAAAAACACCCATATCTAGGAATACACAGCAAACTGTATTTTGACGAACGCGTTTGGCAACTGCATAATGCACTTGGTCGTCCAGAAGTTAATCACTATACCAATAGCAAGTGGCGCAAACTGATGCCGTTCATTTCTATGAATCACTATGATGCACTAGGGAGAACATGCTATATCCAGGATGCAACTATTTTGCAATGGCTTACAGAAGCGCCTCATGCATATCAGCACCAACAAGAAGGTATTGTGAGCCTAACACTAGATTTATGTGTATGAACGGTACGTAGCTGGTTGCACACTAGTTTTTATAATAAATCCTATGAGCTTCCTAACTCGCTCGAATATCATGCACATCGTCAAGTAGAACCTGCATTGCTTTCATCACTTTTTACACATGATTATTGAGTAGCACTTATTGAGGATCTCAAGCTTTTGCCAAATGTAGATCAAGGGAAAGCATTTCTGCAATATTGCAATCAGCTTACTATCTATTGAGCGTCTGATATACAACTGATTTTAAGAACAGATGCAGGGAAACTATTACGTGAGTGGATGCGTACGCATGATGGATGGTACAAAATCATTAATGCCATTGCCATATCATCGACAGAATATAAAAAATATCGATCTACATTTTTGTTTACACATCTGATGTTGGATGCAGTGCAAATGAACGAAATTGCGCTACTCTGTTATAATGATCCTTTATATCTAGCTGATCGAAAGAAAACTATTGTAGAAACATATCAACAAAATGCCTTGATAAGTGATGCAACTGCACGAACTCTCTTTGCTGTTCAAATTCAAGAAGCATTACTTCATTGTCATCAACACCCCATGCTTCAATCCGATATATTTGATATCTTTTTTGAACATGCATGTACATACGCTGAAGATTGAGTGCCAGTACCTATATTACAAATTTTCCCATTTATACTCAAAAACGAATCGTACAAAAAAGAGTTAGAAGGACTCTATCTCAAGGCTCATGAAGAAAAAATATGAAGAGAACCCTTCTGAAAATTTACTTTCACATACTTTGGCTATCCTCCAAGGAAAATTCCCCAATAGTGCTTCTATGTAACTGCGTCACAATACCTCATATGCCAAGTTTATTGCCTATGACATGTGCCAGTGATCTAATATAGGTGCCTGACCCTACATGGAAACGAATACGTACTTCAGGGAAGGTGTACGATAGTACTTCAGCACTAAAGACCTCCATCACCATGTCAATGTGTACAGGATTTCATTCTCTTGCATACGTATAGAGTTTTTTGCCTTTTCGTTTTTTGGCACTAAAGGGAGTAAGTGGGAATGCATGCGTCCCAACCAAAGAATGAACAACATCCTCTACTTGCTGTAGCGTTGGGATCTGGCGTTCGACGTTGTCAACCATGACAGTTGAGGTGGTGAATGGTAATTGTTCATGATAGGATCGAAACTGTGTATCTCGGGTATCAGAGCGTTGCGCAAGATCAATCGTTGTTTCATATACTTTGTCTAATCATACAAACTGAGAGAGTTTCTTGGTATCAGCATCGGTAGCTATGATAAGGAGCCCTGAAGCAAGTGGATCTAG
>CAYUST010000002.1:21383-23776 GCA_964447535.1 uncultured Candidatus Peribacteria bacterium | reverse complement strand
ACAATACGTTCGTTTTTGTACAGACTTCCATTTTCGTGACTCAAAAAATACGCAGCCAGTGGTGAGGTGAGATAGGGACTATAGAATTTTTCGAGATAGGTGATTTTTTCTTGAGTATCTATACGTGCTTGTTTGGTTTGCTCAATTGAGAACTCGATGTTGATGTTATTGAGATACGATTGAATTCCGTAATACAAAAAAAAGAAGGTAAACACAAATATACCATATCTTCGGTAGGTGCTTTGTCTCAGATATTTCTGATAATGCATACTCAATGTGTCCACCAAGAAGAAGTAAAAATAGAGGGTAACCTAGTCTCGCATCACGTACTTGGGAGGCAGACCTGTATAGGGTGAAAGTACTTTGAGTACATCGCCTTTTCTCACTCCTGAGGATCTTAACCAATTGAGAAGACGTTTCTTCTCGAGTGTATTCCAAAATCGTAGTTCCGCTTCTCCATTACCTCGAGGAAGTACGAAGGTAAGGTAAGCAATTTCTGGATGAGCAACTTCCCAAACCGCTATGTAACGCATATCTTCCTCACGTAAATAATTTTGGGCAATGAGTTCCTTGACCTCATCAGTGTCTACTTCACGAACAAAAGGATCTGGAGTGGTATCTACGTGAATGGGTTGGAAGGTACTATACGTACAAATTAGCGGGGCGTTGAGGATACGGACCATGACATCCAGTAGTTGATCAATACCGGTGCGTGAAAGAGCAGAGATAGGCAAAGTATTTTTGTCAATTACTTCAGCATCATAAGGGCATCACCATTGTGCAAATACTTTTTGGATACTTTGATGCAGTAATCAAGTATACTCTTTCCGCAATTCTCCTTGTGTATCTTGTCCAAAGATATCTATTTTGTTAATAATAAGCAAGATTGCTTTACGCAAAAGTACATGTTGATCACCGGTTGAGGTAGTAGCGGTGACCGTATACCATAGCATACCTTCTCTGAGTTCTAGGTTGTGATCAAGTACATGAATAGTCGCTTCTTGTCGAGGTTGCTCCAAAAATTGTCCATCGATATACAAACGAATTTCTTGGAGCAAAAGATCTATTTCATCAATACCTGACTGCTCTTTGCTCATGTCCAGCATCAAGGCGAAACAACGCGCCTTGAGAATATGTCTCAAAAAAATATTTCCCAAACCTTTGCCCTCATGTGCACCAGCAATCAATCATGGAATATCAATCAAAGTCCGTGAAGCTCATTTGTGCATGACTATACCGACATGGGGAGTAATCGTCGTGAACGGATAGGGAGCTGTTTTGAGACGTGTCCCTGCGAGGACGTTGATCAAGCTAGATTTACCTACGCTTGGCGTCCCTATCAAGGCAACGTCTGCCAAGAGTTGCAGTTCAAGGGTGACTTCCTTGGTTTCACCTGGCTCACCCAAGAGCGCAATGTGTGGATACTGAGCTGCAGAATTTGCAAAATGCATGTTTCCTGCCCCTCCTCTCCCTCAGCGCGCGATCAAGACACGTTGTCCGTGCTGGGTGAAGTGCGCAAGTACTTTGTGTGAAGTAGTATCTTTGACTAGGGTGCCAATAGGCACATACAATAAAAGGTCCTCTGCTGCTTTGCCATATTTATCTTTGGATTGTCCTGGCTCACCATGAGGTGCCACAAATTTCTTGTGGTGTCTATAATGCATGAGTGTCCATTCATTGGTGGTAGCTTCCATATAAACGCTTCCTCCTGCGCCTCCATCGCCTCCAGCGGGTCCACCAAATGGTTCTCATTTTTCACGTCTTCCTGCAATGATACCATCACCACCCTTGCCTGAAGCTATATTGATCTGTACACTATCAAAAAATTGCATCGAGTGCTTGTATACCAAAAAAAAGTGTCTATACTGTACCTATTTACTGCCCATTTACCAATGAAAATTCGCCTGATATGTATCAGTGATAGTGATAAGCATTTTGCCTCGCCCATTGAAGAATATACCAAGAGAATGGGTAAATCCCTTGAAATAGTCAAACTCAAACCCATCAAATCCTTGCCGACTCCACAGATTATCGCCAAGGAGACGCAACTCATGCTCTCAGCGCTCAGCCATACTCCTGGGTATAAAATCTTACTCAGCTTTCGCTGAACGCCCCAAACGACCGAGCAATTGGTCTCCCTTACCGAAAAGCACGCTACTTTGACCTGTGTTATCTGAGGACCTTTTGGTTTGGATGAAACTCTGATTGTCCCCAAGGTAGATTTTGTGCTTTCATTGGGGAAACAGACGATGCCACACGGTCTGGTACAATTGGTTATGCTCGAACAGCTTTATAGAATACAACAAATTATTGCTGGCAAACCTTATCACTATTAGTCTCATTTTCTCTCCCATTTTTTGCATTTTTACTGGTTAGTGGATACAATCAGGTTA
>CAYUST010000002.1:2058-21283 GCA_964447535.1 uncultured Candidatus Peribacteria bacterium | reverse complement strand
TAGTTTACTTATCTGATACTGACCATGTTTATTGATCCACTCAAAGATTCACTAACGAGTTCCGTTAAATCATTTTCACAGACGTTGTGAAGTGCTTTGTGGGAACCGCTATTGTCTATGAAAGCCACCTTTCAAAAATCGATACGCAGTAAGCCAGTCGCAGATGCACTTGCACGTGCACACCAAGCGGTACATCGACAGCGTTTACTGGAGCATCTCGAGGCAGTTATTATGACTTCCTTGTGTACTCCTGCGCACAAAAAAATGTATAAGCAATTTGTCATTGGTACAGGACGAGAGCAATTTGCACAACATACTACCTTCAAAGAGGCAGCACAAGCATTTCACGGGATAATTCCTTCTATAGTGTCTCAGCATAAGCAAGATTTATCAGCACAAGAAATGAAGCATGTAGCGTTGTTGATCGAAAAAATCCAATCGGTGATTGACACTACGGTGACTTCTTATCCACATGCTGCTTTGAGTGATAGTGCAGGTGCTTTTGGTGAGTCATTTGCCAAAGATACACTTCAAAAGCAAACTACTACACATATTCATGAACTCCGTGACACTTATTTACAGGATGCTAAACAGTTGTTGTCTCTACAACAAGAGCTCTTGTCTCATCTCAAGCATATGGGTACTCCCCAATTCAAAATAAATCAACAGAAGGCGAAAGCTTTGCTCGATGATATAGTCAAACTTGTTCAGAAAATGACCATGCTCGAAAAGCAACTAACAGCAGCAGAAAAGAGTGTTGCACAGCAATTTGATGCATGGATGCAACAGACTATGCGTGGAAGCAAACAGACACAAAAGCATATACCCGACACCCAAAACAACTATTTACAAGCAGCTCAAAAAGTGCTCGATCAACGTGAACAAGTACAGCAGTCATGGATTGCAGAACTCCAAACACGAGCTACAGCAAAACTCCCCCTCGAAGATATGCTGGCTAAAGAAGCGTCTTTTTGGCTACAATGGTCTAGCCTCAACGCCTATGCTACCTGACTTGAAGCACAGGCGTATACGTTGGATATACAACTCTACCAAGGTTGGCTGTCACTCTTGGAACAACAACAGGATATGCTTCACACCCTTCATGCACATACCAAAGCATATGCATTGATTGCTTCACTTATGTCCCATATCAAAAAACAACACCTACGTCTTTCACAGGATATACTACAAGTCTTGATAGAGCGCAAAGTTATACACCATGAGAGCAAAATTGAAACACGACTAGATCGTATGCAACGTGTACATACCGTTGTGCAACATTGGATACGTGATGATGAGCGTGCAAACGTACAAAGAAAAGATTATTTGCAAGCATTGGTGATGCAAGAAGGACGTATTCCTCTGCTCAAATGATACCTCACTCGTATGCATGAATATGCTACTGCAATTCGATGACAGCATGTCCTCGAAGCAAATATGAGAACACTCAATTTGCAGCAACACCTTTTCCCCTACATACTACAGGCAATTACTGCCCTTCAGTCATCTCATACCAATGCAGAAAAATTACTCACGCTTCAGCGTGAAGACGCACAAAAGACGTACGCATTCAAACCATCTGCAGAACAAGAGAAGGTGATTGCTGAACTTGATATGCAATACACCCATACACAACAAGCTGGTCAACTTCTAGAGCATCTTCATTCGCATGCTCAGTGAGACCAAGATGCAGTTGAGTATCTCTTGTGAGTCTATCGTACGCAGACCAAACAACTCAAACTGCAAACAAAAAAAGTTTGGAGTCAGATTAAAAAACTTCTGCCTAGTGTCAAAAAACAAATAGCAAGCTATCCATGATTTCCTTTTGTCACCAAAGATACGGTGTAATTTTATTTGTTTTTTACTCCCATGCCACCACGCAACTGACCCAAAAAAACTATGACTCTTTCTCTAGAAGCAACACAAGCATTGACTGATCGTACGTGATTGTTGATTGAACGAGTTGAAAAAACATTAGCGAAAATTCTTTTGAGCTTGCACAAAGAAAAAAATGATTTGCAAGAATTTGCATCTACACATTTCTGACAAGTGACTTCACAGAAGGCTCCATCTGAAGAGCTGACAAAACCAGCTTCCTCTCGCAATAAATGAAAAAAGAAAATAAAATAAAGTATTATATCTCAACTAGAGTCAGATCATCTCCTTGCGGTAGCCCTCGATAGTTACTTGCTTTCTTGAAATTACCCATTGAGGTAAGCGCAACATGCAATCACGGTGTAGTGCTCAATTTTTCGGTAATTTCTGGATGACGTTTGAGATACGCTGGTAAGCGCTGGACGGCTTCGTATGCGGGATCAATCAATGGAATATCAGGAAGAAGTTCTTGGATGAGGTCTGCTATCAGCGGATAGTGTGTACATCACAGTATACATGCATCAAATTGACTACCTAATGGCAGCAGTTCTTGTAAGCTATTTTTGATGTGTTCTGGAGTGGTTGCAGTCTCAATAAGATCAACAAGTCCTGTCCCGATACAAGGTATAAAGCTCATCTCATAGCCTAGTTTATGGCAAACGCTTGGATAAATATGCGAGGTGATAGTGGCACGTGTCGCGAACAAAAGACAGTTCTGGTAGTCCTTTGCATGTGCCTGCTCTACTCCAGGAATGGTGATAGAAAGTACTTTCTTGTTAGGGTGTTGTTCTTGCCAAGGCCTGATAGCATACGCAGAAGCGGTATTGCACGCTAGAATAACGAGCTCACAGCCTTGGGAAAATAGCCATTCTAGACAAACAAACGTACGCTCTTGAATCCGCTCACCAGACCTTTCACCCCACGGTACATACGCAAGATCTCACAAGTAGAGATACTCGTACTGAGGAAGTTGTTGTTGGAGATATTTGGCAGTGAGTAATCACCCAAGACCACTATCGAAGACACCTATCATTAGCGAAAAAAAAGTGAAATTGAAAAACTACTTTTATTTGTGGCCTATTTTGCTATGCTCTACCCGTTTATAGCAACTTATCCTCAAATCACAAGATGTTCGACAATCAACATATAGCTATTTTGGGACGAGGCATGGAATGACAATCCACCTATCGTTTTTTGCAAAAAGAAGGTATTCCTGACTCCTCTATTGCTATATTTGATCAACACACGGACAAAGACTTTCCTGCGTGAGTCACTACCTTCACGGGGCCTGGATACCTCACGCATTTGCAAGACTATGACGTGATTATGAGATCTCCTGGTATCACGGATGTCTTACTCCAAAACGAGCTGCAAGATACTGCACTTTGGGAAATAATTGCTCCTCGTTTGACCAATCAGACACAGCTTTTCTTGGATAGGTTTCAAGGGACGGTCATAGGTATCACGGGCACCAAAGGGAAATCTACGATCAGTATGCTCACCTATCTCTTATTGCAAGCAGCAGGCAAGAACGTCGTCTTGGCATGAAATGTCGGCCAACCGGTGTTGGAGCAGATTGATTTTGCATCTCCCCCCGACTATGTGGTCTATGAGCTCTCAAGCTTCATGCTTGCTGGTCTACAGCGTGCTAAAATCCATATAGGTATTTGGAATACAATCTACCCTACTCATCTTGCAGAACATGGCAGTCGACAAGAGTATGTTTTGGCCAAGGCACATCTTTTCTCTTTTGCGGATACCTTGTTGCTGGGAAGCCAAGTAGAAGATGTACTCCAAGAACAATTTCCTGAATTACTTCAAAATCGTGAAACACAAGTTATCACCTATGGTGATAGCGGATCGTTTAGCTATGTTGACGGGCAGTTTTTGCATGATAACCAATTGCTAGCGGGGTGAGAAACCGTCCGTCTCGTTGGTGCCCACAACAGATATAATGTGTGTGCTTTGTATGGAGTAGCACATATCTTGGGCATCACCACTGACCTCGTCCAAAAAGTAACACAAGAGTTTGTTGGTTTGCCTGATAGGATTGAATTCATTGGCAACATATGCGGTATTGATCGATACAATGATGCTATCGCAACGACGCCTCAGGCTACACAAGCGGCACTCGCAGCTTTGGGAGACCGTGTAGCCACCTTATTTGTAGGCGGTATTTTGTGAGAGTATGATTTTTCAGGGTTAGCAGAAACAATTAGTCATTCGACGATTGAGCATCTTATCTGTTTCCCTGACTCAGGCCCCTTGATCGCACAATTGGTCAAAAAGCCTGGTTTACAGATCTATACAACAGCATCAATGCGTGACGCAGTAAAATTTGCCGCTAGTCATACACCTATATGAAAAATTGCCCTCCTTTCGTGTGGCTCTCCAAGTTTTAGTCTCTGGAAAAGCTACAAAGAGAAGGCAGCACAATTCAAAGAAGCAGTTGCAAGCCTAGCATAAGCCATTTTATTCTCATCACGGGAAGTACATTTTCCCCTCATTTTTTTGCATTTTGACCCTTGTATCCGTATAGTTAGAGAGCTTTATGTTCTGGTACATGCCTATGCAACTCTCTGATGTTGAAGCCCTTTTGCTTAAATTTGAGCCTGATGCTACCGTTTCAGACTTCCACATTTGCGTGGGAGAACATATTAGTTACAGAAAACTTGGCGATATCACCTTTATTGAGGACATGCCCAAGGTGACGCATCTTGATATGGAGATGATCATCAAAGGTCTGCTCGAAAAGCATCCTGGGTGATTTGAAAAGCTGACGGACAACAGAGAGCTCGACTTCAACTTCTACTCACAAAGCAAGACTCCCTACAGAGTAAATGCCTATTTCAAAATGGAAAATCTAGGATTGGCGATGAGAAAGATCAACTACGAGCCTGTCCCTTTGGAGGTCTTGATGTACGAAGATATTGCAAATACGGTCAAAGAACACATTCTCAACCAAAAAACAGGTCTATTTCTCGTCTGTGGTCCTACGGGTTCCGGTAAAACAACCTCGCTGATCGCAATGATTGAGTATATCAACGAACATAGAAAAGAGCACATTATTACGATTGAAGATCCTATCGAATACGTCTTTACTGAGAAGAACTGTTTGATTTCTCAAAGAGCACTGGGGTCTGATACCCTTTCGTTTGCACGTGCTATGAGAAGTGCGATGCGTCAGGATCCTGATGTGATTTTCGTCGGCGAGATCCGTGATCCAGAGACTGCAGAGGCTGCCATAAACTTGGCTGAAACAGGACATCTTGTGTTCAGTACGTTGCATACGAGAGGCGCTGCCAACACCGTCAATAGATTGATTTCATTTTTCCCACCCGAAGTACAAAGCAGTATCAAAGATAGACTTTCCGATAGTCTCCTCGGCGTCCAATCACAATTCCTCCTCAAAACAAGCGATGATACCAAGAGAATTGGTATGTACGAACTCATGATCAATACTCCTGCAATCAGAAATAACATCCGCAAGGACGATGGTAAACAAATCGACTCAATCATCGGTACCTCACGTGGTATGGGTATGATCTCCCACATGGACTATGCAAAAAGACTTATCGAAGATGGCAAGATTGATAGACAGACGGTAGATTGGCTATTTTCATAATACTTTACCTCGTTTCAGCAGAGATGAAAGAAGAACCGCAAAAGCAGCATCTTTCTCCTGCTTCAACGTCTGCAGCACTCAAGGAGTCTTTGAGACAAGAACTTATACAGTGTATCCGTGACCATGCCTACTGTTTTGGTGATGGGGACAAGATGGACAGGAAAATTGCACATATCCAGCAAGTAACTTCTCTTTGAAAACTCAAAAAAGAACAGATATTTCTCAACAAGCGTCTTGCACATACTGACCTAGAAAAAGCCAAAGAAATAGATGCATTGAGAGATGCTCTTTTTCAGTTTATCCATGAAAACAACCTCAACGTTTGAAAAGCGTTTCTCAAAGAAATCGCACAAGCAAACTCCAAAAGACAATGCAAATATCTACTTTATCAACTCAAGGAACTCTACAAATTGAATCTGCATGATCTGGAAAATACCCACTCCTCTCTTTTTGCATTACTCGTGCCGATGGGTGGGAAGGTCAAGGAATAGATAAGGATGATTTATACACGAAAAAACTCGCTGATTGATGATATTTTTTGTGATCTGTGATAAACCTACTATCATTGTGTATGAAGATTTTGATATCAGAAATTTGACTTATTTCTCGATTTGGATATATTATATATGATCCTCTCTTACTTTATTTCTATAAAAGAATTAAATGGATAATAATCCTGAGTCTAAACAAGAAAATTTAGACAATAAAAATGAAATGAATATAAATAAAAAATTTGATGAAATATATTCTTCTATAAAAACTAGGATAATATATGAAGATAAAAGCTGAACAAGTTTTCATATTTCTAGTGCTACAGTGGACTATGGTCCGAATAATCCTGAGGGAAAATCATTTACAATAGAAAAAACTAGTGAAAAAATAGCAACAGTTTATATGCTTATGAGGGATCGGAATTGAAAGTATAGTCTACTCACAAGTTGAAGTCTAAATAAATTTAAAGAAAACAAATGAAGAACATCTGATGAAAAGGTATTGAAAGATTTAAATGATGAAGAAGTGAAGAAAATTCTTTCCAATTTTGAAAAAAGAATTAATGAAGCAACTCAATATGAGTCACAAAAGAGAAGTAAAATTCTTAAAGAACTCAATGATTTTGCTCAAAATACAGAATCATCATCATCTGACATTATTCTAGATAAAAACCTAACGCAAATTTCTTAATAAAAAAATCCTTCAACTGAGGAAGAATCTGTCTAATTTCCCCAGCTTTGCTGGATAAATCGAACCGCTTTTCAGAAGTTCTCATGTATGTAAACTCATTTTCATGTTTTAAATGGTAGGCCTGTGAGGGAATTGCTATCCCAAGAGTTCTATCTCAAGAACGGAGCGATTGAGGCAGAGCGATTGGGGCGAATCTACCTGTCGGTAGACAGGCCCGGAACCTTGGTCGATGAGATCAGGTAATTAGTTTTCCTTAAGTATACGTTTTAGGCCTGCCGGGAATCGAACCCGGAACCTTGGGCTTAAGAGGCCCCTGCTCTAACCAATTGAGCTACAGACCCATACAATCAAATTGTACAGGGTCTCCTTATAGAAAATAGGAGCATAAAGTCAAGTTGAGCATTGATTATTGGTACTAGACACGCATAGCTGATGAAAAGCCAACGAACCAATACCATCTTCCTATTTTTGCTTCCAACCATATTTCATATTGCTATTTGTCAAGAAAATGTTATAAACTTGTCAAAATAGAATATATGCCAATCAAAAAACCGCAGGCCAAGAAGCCTGCACCCAAGAAAAAACTGCTTGATAAGGTCAATAAAGCAGTTCGCAAGGCTGATAAAGAAAAATTGAAGCCAACTGCGACCAAGAAAGCCACTGCGAAAAAAACTGTTCCCAAAAAGAAAACAGAGGAAAGGGAACAACGCGCTAAGCCAATCAAGTTGGCAATGATGCTCTTTGAGATGCAAATGCACCTCATCAGCAAAAAGTTGTTGACTGAGAAGCAGGGGAAGTGTCTTGCGAAGAAGCTCGACAAGCACCGTGACAAAATCAAGGACGGTTGCAATAGAGCCTTGTGTTATCGCAAGAACAGCACCCGCGCCAACAGCATTCGCAACCTCGCGGTGTCCTTCTTCTTGAAGGTCAGCAAGAAAAAGAAACAACGTATTCAAGAAGCCGTCAAAAAAACGTTTCAAACGTTTTAACAACTGACTGCAACCAATCTGATGACAGTCCTCGGGAACTTCCCGGGGATTTTTTTCAAATCAAATACTATTGCTATTTCTTGTGAAATATGTATAGAATACATACACAAATATTAAAAAAAATGAAAAAGTTTTTATTTAAATTCTTTATTGCCACAATTCTTCCCTTGATTGTTGAGCAACTCATTGTACTTGTCGCCAAGTACATGAAGAAAGAGGGAGCTGAGGGAGAAGGAGAAAAACTGATGTCTGACCTCAAGGCCAAAGGCATTGAATGGACCGGTAAATTCAAAACTGCTTGGGAGTCCGCGAGCACCGAAGGGTCCAAAGAGATCAGCGATACGCTGGTCCGTCTCAAAAAGACGGCCCGCGAGTTCGTGGCCAATGCTACCGGTAAATCCCCTCAACAGGTCGATGAAATGTTCGCAGAGATCTACTCTGAATTCGAAGAGAACGTGCTTGGCAAGTTCTTAAAGAAAAAGGAGGAGGTTGTGAAGGAGGAGAAGAAAGAAGAGACTGTTGCGTAAACATGAAATACATGTTTACCAAAGCCCTGGCTATGCCAGGGCTTTTTTTATTTCATGCCCCAAGTGCACGTAGTGATTTTGGCGACAAGAATTATCCCTTAGAAAGCCCACATCATGATCGATGAACGGTGAATCGTTATTTATTCCCCACTTCCATCACCCACCTGATCGTTGCCTGTCCAGGAGACTGGGTAATTGCAGAAGAATAGGTTGCTCAGTAGGCGAAAGGTGTTTCAAAGAGATTGACCTCACGGACATCTCCCGTGAGTACTCAGAAACGAATATGTTTGGGATAGTAGACAAGTCCTCTCGTTTCTCGGGTAGGATCAAGCACTAAAATATGACGCTCCCTGTCCCCCAAAGTAATCTGATACTGCTCTTCGAGAGAGCCAATGAAATCTTTGTACGTTTGTGGCACATCAAATGAGTATATTATTTCTATGCCATACGTGCCTGGAGGTAGTGCTCCGAGAGGGATAATGTCCCCGCTTGCCTGCTGGATTATTTTTCCTTGAGTATCATATATCGTCAATGTTTTTTTGACAAAGCCATCTGCTTTGTTGAATGAGGTATTACTCTCTCGACTATAGAGGGTATCTTCTTCAAACCTCGTTGTCAAGCCTACTTTACGTAATCGTGTATGCATGCTTCAGGATATATCTTCAAGATAGATGTTGATATATCTTTTCTGAATAAGCTCAGGGAGACGAGTAAACAAAGCCTTGATAAGTTTTTTTTGATGCGTTTGGACGAAGTTCTGAGATGAGGTGAGATAGAGTTCTTTTTTTCATCGACGTGCTTGCCCTCTGATGAGATCGATGGATGCATTGGCAAATTGCCATTCTCGGAATTGTTTGAGAAAGTCAGGAAAGAGATCGACGAACATGTCGGTCCTCAAAAAAATTACGCCTCTAATCTTCTTACCCGGGTAGGACTTTTCGTAGAGATTTTTGATGTGCGCACCATCGTGATAGGTAAATCAGACCTTGTTCGCTCCCACAAAATAGACCTGACGATCAGGTAAGAAATTCGTGAGCCATTTGGGGCCGGTGATGGAGGTGTCTGGATTATCGTACTGAGGGAGATAACTATCTACAATTTCAATATCTTTAACCCAACCTTTGACGATAGTGACGAGCGCAAAAGAACCAAAGAACCCACCGTTGGGTCTTTTCTCAGACGTGTTTTGCAAGACGACCAAATAGCGCTGTTCTTTTTCTTCACCAAGCAATGAACGAATATCTCAACTGAAAGTTGCCAGTTGTTGTATGAGTTGTACATGCTGCGGGAAAGGACGCAAGAAGGGTTTGGTCAACCAGGAACCTCACTGTGCCATATACTTGGTGACGCCATCGACATGTTCACTCCAAAGAGAGCTTTGTGGTTGAGTAATCATCGTATAGCCATGATAGATAGCGCGTGCTAACTCTGGGTCGATAAATCTCAAAAACACGGGCAAGGTAGGTAAGAGTGATTGGAGCGATGCAGCGTTGATGCCTCACTGTACAAACGGTGCGAGTGAACTAAATATATTGATGCACAAAGCACACAACAAGAAAAATCACCAATGGAGATGCTGAGATCGTTTTGGCATTCCTGAAGTTACTCCAAAAAAGGATCCTCATGATTGAGGGAGCGTTGGTTTGAGAAATCAAAAGGAAGCTCCCATATAGCAAAACAAAAAAAACAAAAACCTACCTTATTCTTCTTCGGGCATATCTAGATTGGGTGCTCCACAAAATGGACAGTATTCATAGTCCAAAGGATACGGCTTTTTACATTCTTTGCACGGGTGCTTGAGCTTGCTTCCGCAATAGACACAAAATTCAAATTCTTTGCTATTCCTCCCATCACAGTGCGCACAAAAAATACCTTCTGCCAAGTATGCTTGTTCTCGTGAGGTCAATTCTCCTGGCTGTTGACGAATAGGTCTGATGAGGAAGTACAACGGGAGTCCAATCAATGGTGTCCCCAGCAGAATGAGCAAAATACTTAAGAGCTGAAAACTAAAGTGTTCTGTCCTCGTGCTACTATCTTTGGCTACCCACAACAGACAGTATATCCACAAGAATGCAACGAGTGCTACAATACAATAGACCACCCACTGGACTTGTGATGATGCTTGGAAAAAAGAAGAGAGATTCATAACGAAAAAGAAACTAAAATATGGTATGCAGACGTTACTTATATGATTTCCTGAGATACTATTTTTAATAAGTCTTTTCTCATTTTCAAGTCATTCAACAGATAGTACATTTTGGCAGGATGCACGAAACTCAACTCCAACATCACCAGAGCATATCAAGTATCTGTATGTTGTGAGTGAATATCGGTGACATTGATCCCAAAGAATTCAAAAATCTTGAGAATATCGAGTAGGACTCATGGTTTATCTAATGCTTGGACTTGCATCTTGAGTTTATATTTGTTGGGTGCTTGATCTCATCGATGTGCTTCCATCAGTTTGCTATAATTGATGGTTTGTAATGCTTCGCAAGTCAATGCGTGTACTTTGATGCCATGTTTGTCACTTTTGGCAATTAGCTTTTGTGGGGGATGTGGGCAACATTCAGGACAGAGTTCATAGTTCACTTCTTTGTCTTCGTCGATGAGTATGGCTTGATTGAGAGTTTGAGAAATACCTGTATTGATTGCTTCGTTTTGTCTTTCTCCTTCGTTCAAAGGGTGTTCTGGATGGAGCAAAGCAATATGTGGATAGGTGTCTTTGATCAACTTAGTGACAGAGATCTGCTTGTCACGTAACCTATGGAGCAGGTGTTCGAAGGCAACGTCTTTGTGCAATTTGGTAATTTGATCATCTTTGGCACCCAGGAGTGGTAGTTTGTACTCACTGAGTTTTTGATTGATAATGGGTTTCATCTCATTGAAAAGTTCATTTTTTTCTTGTTGTCTCAAGAATTTGTTGAGCTTCGTTTTGGCAGAAGGAGTATGGAGATAATTGAGCCATCCTCTGGTGGCAGTGTATTTATTTTTGTAGGTCTTGATGTCGATAATATTCCCCGTTTTGAGCATATAATCAATCGGCACAATCCTTCCGTTGATGAAGGCATTTCTAAATTTGAGACCCACTTCGGAGTGTACTCTAAACGCAAAATCTAGCACAGTACTTTCCGCAGGCAATTCTATAATGTCCCCTTTGGGCGTATAGACGAAGATATCTTTCTCAAAAATTTCTATCTGAAGTGCATCTTTGAATTTCTCTTTGTCTCCTTCTGCACTATATCTTTGCACGATGTCTTGGAGTGATTTAATCCACTGCTCTTGTTTCTCAGACATGGTAAATGCCTGATCATCACTATAAATAAAGTGGGCAGCTACTCCGTAGTCTGCAACTCTATCCATATCTTGTGTCCTGACTTGAATTTCTACCGGAAAATCAAACATACCCAACACCGTCGTGTGGAGACTCTTGTAGCCGTTGGGTTTGGGAATCGCAATGTAATCTTTCATCTTGCTAAAAATAGGCGTATAATGTTTGTGAATGATTCATAACATATTATAACAATCCCCTACCTCTTTCGTTAATACTCTAAATGCGATTACATCCATCACTTTTGAAATATCTTGCGTCTGATATTTGATGAGTTTTTTGTAAATTCTAAATGGACTTTTGATTCTTCCTTTGATTTCACAATAAGCTAGCCCCTCTTCATCACATAGGCGAGTAAGTGTTGCAATCCCCTCTTGTTTAAATCCTTCTACATTGCCGTATTGTTTGAGGATATAGTTGCGAATTCTGGTGTATTCCCTCGTATCAAGATTTTTGAAAGCACCATTTTCGAGATATCCTTGATAGACATAGAGGCCAAGTCTCTTGGCAATCGGAACATAAATTTTGAGGGTTTCCTCGGCTATTCTCACTCTTTTTTCTTTCTTGGGATGAAAATGCAATGTTTGGATATTGTGTACACGATCCGCCATTTTGATGATGATTACTCTGAGATCTTTTGCCATAGCGAGGAATGTCTTTTTGAGTGTTTCAATTTGTCTTTCCTCTCCTCTATATCTTACTTTGGAGACCTTGACGAGACCATCACACAAGGTAGCTACTTCTTCTCCAAATTCTTTTTTGATGTCTTCGAATGTCACTTCCGTGTCTTCAATGATATCGTGCAATAAGGCGGTTTGTATACTAGGGAGATCAGGTTTGACGTCCATGAGAAACTCCAACACTCTCAATGGATGAACAATATAGGGTTCTCCAGAGTGTCTTTTTACATCTTTGTGATGCAGTTGAGCAAATGCATAGGTCGTATAAATAATTTTCTTTTGTGCTGGGGAGAGGTATGTTGCCTGTGCCAATATCTGGTCCAACAGAAATTTTGGATCTTCATCAAAGATCAGTTGATAGTTTTCAAACTCTTGAATTTTGGCTATATCCATAGCGAAAGTAACATAAAGGATATGATTTGCAAATCAGTGTAAAAACACTATAAGCACAGTGATCAAAGACTCCACAGAGGAGTATACAGGAGAGCGTGAGAATTGCAATCCAAGCCACAGGTATTTAGTCTGATATTTTATCCTAGCGGTTGTGTATGGAGGGTTCATTGCAAACAGCGTTAGTTGCCATCGCGGGTATGATCACCTTGTTGTGAATCATTTTGGGTTTGGAAAAAATGATCAGGATAATCATGGGAAATTATTTGATAGCGAGTATCATCTTGGGACTCAGTAATTTGATTGATTTGATCTCAGGACGTTTGTTGATTGGTGCTACGACGTGAAGACGAGTTGATGGTATTCAACAAAGTGTCGCCTCATTACTCACTGCTGGTAAACCTACGTTGTTATTGACGGTATATTTCATCTTATTGATCTTCATTACTACCAAATCTCATTTGGGGATTGGTAAGGTCAAGCACGAGGTGTTTAGATGGGTATTTTTTGTTATTTTCCTGCCTTGTACGGTAATTAGCATGATGTTGACGATGGCATTGGCAATTTATGGCAACCAGATCATGGATTTGGAGAAGTTGGCGGTGCTTGCTCAGCAGTTTGCTGACATCCCTCGGGTGTATAACTTCATTATGCTTACTCCGTTGTGGATAGTACTCCCTGGCTTGGTTACTTTTGCTATTGCAGCCTTTGTCCTCAGGACCAAGGACGAAGTGGTTAGCAAGATTGTGGAAATCCACAATGATGATGGACATTAGATAGGGTGAGCATTCTCTACTCCCACAATGTCAAAAAAGGCAATGAATTGCGAGAGGTTCCTCTTGCAACACTGCATAAAATTAGTATAGTGCTGGTGTCGATATTTTTTGTTTGCCAAAAATTCTGTTTTCCACCTTTTTTACAGTAGTATCGTATCTTTATTCAGCACATAATTACTTTCATGAGAGAACAAGCATTGATTATTTTGAAACCAGATGCAGTTACGAGAGGCCTCCTTGGTGAGGTTATGACTAGATTGGAACGCACAGGATTGACCTTGGTAGGATGCAAATTGCATGTGCTTTCTACGGAAGTGCTCAAAGAACACTATGCACAACATGTTGAGAAACCATTCTTTCCAGATATTCTCTCGTATATGCAAGCATCTCCTGTGTTATTGCAAATATGGGAAGGTGTAGACGCATGTGCTATCATTAGAAAAATAGTAGGTAAAACAGACCCTGCGGTGGCAGATCCAGGAACTATCAGAGGTGATTTCGCTGTCTCTATCGCAAGAAATATTATTCATGCGTCTGAGGATGCAGAGGCAGGTAAGGTAGAAGTTCCAAGATTCTTTGGAGCGGACGAAGTATTCACAACCTACCAAAGAACTGACGAGGTCATGATCTATGGAAAAAATAGATAAATTGGTTAGCTAATATCGAGTATAGTTTTTACTTTATTGTTACACTCCCATGGCAAAAGCAGGAATTCACCCACAGTACTTTGATAACGTACAAGTACAATGTATCTGTGGTCACACCTCTACGGTTTCAGCGGCAGTTGCTGGACCTATCAAGATTGAAAACTGCCCCAACTGTCACCCTATCTATACCGGCAAAAAAGAGACGAAAGTTGTCAAAGGTAGAATGGAGAAGTTTTTGGAAAAGCAAAAGAAAATTGGTGCTTTACAAAGCAAATAGTCTATGAGAGCTCAGTTTATCACCTGATATTTGCGTGATAGTACTGTCTATACTGTGATCTGACATGATCGACTGACCTATGTAAAAGTCTTGATAGTGGGTCTCTTTATGTGGCTCGTTACTCGATTATTATATACGTTGTTGATAAGCTCAGTGGTATGGTCCTGGCGGACTTTTGTGTTTGGCTGTATTGGTGTTGGTATCTATATCAGGACGCTCTATGCGCTCTTGGATCACTATCTTGATGTCTTGGTTGTTAGTGATTTGTGACTCATACTGCTTTCTTGGAATGGATTCTTCAGCTACCAAACAACTATTATCCAGCGGACGGCTATTGAACGTGTGAGTGAACAACAACATTCGTTCTTGGATACGATACTCCAATCATGAGATCTCGCTATCAAAGTAGAAGATGAAATCTACAAATTTGCTAATGTGGCACATCCCACGGAGACGGTAGCAGCACTCCTCCACTGGAAACAAAAAATATTTCAAAGATCTATCCAGCCTGAGCACCCTACTCCCCCCTCTTCGATAGACAAAGACAAATATGAATTATTAGTCGAGGCTTTGGGAGAAGTTGTTAGTGAGTATGTGGACAAAAAACATACCCATTAAACCTATGAACGTTTTATTCACTTATATATGTTACGTATGGCTCAATGAACTATTAGTGCGATTAGAGGAATTGTTGTAGACGTACACTTCACTGAACAAGTTCCAGCAATATATGAAGCAGTTATAGTAGATCAGCGTAATGCAAATGACCAAAGTGTCGTGATCGAAGTACTCCAACAACTGGAAGATGGCTATGTGAGAGGCATTGCTATGACTGCTACCGACGGTCTCAAAAGAGGTGATACGGTGACTGCTACTGGAGCTCCTATTTCAGTGCCTGTTGGACCACAAGTTTTGGGCCATATTTTCAATGTCTTGGGTGAAACGATTGATGGTACACCAGCTATACAAGGTGAGGAAAAATGGCCAATTCATCGTGATGCACCAGAATTCACGGAACTTGCTACCAAAGCTACAACCTTGGAGACCGGTATCAAAGTAGTTGATCTCTTGGCTCCTATGCTCAAAGGTGGAAAAGTAGGATTGTTTGGAGGTGCGGGTGTAGGTAAAACCGTGATTATGCAAGAGTTGATTCATAACATTGCCAAGGAACATAGTGGTGTTTCTGTAGTTTGTGGTGTAGGAGAAAGAACGAGAGAAGGAAACGATCTCTATCATGAGATGAAGGATAGTGGCGTCATCGACAAGACGGCGATGGTGTATGGGCAAATGAATGAGCCACCTGGGCCAAGAGCAAGAGTTGCGCTCACCTGATTGACTATGGCCGAATACTTCAGAGACAAAGAACATAAAGATGTGCTCGTCTTTATTGACAATATTTTTAGGTTTACTCAGGCGGGTTCTGAAGTATCTGCGTTGCTTGGAAGAATTCCATCTGCGGTTGGTTACCAGCCGACGTTGGCATCTGAAATGGGACAACTCCAAGAGAGAATTACTTCGACCAACAAATGATCTATTACTTCGGTACAAGCGGTCTACGTGCCTGCTGATGATCTCACAGATCCAGCTCCTGCAAATACGTTTGCGCATTTGGATAGTACGATTGTATTGAGTAGATCAATCGCAGAGAAAGGTATTTATCCTGCAGTAGATCCACTTGATAGTACATCAACAGTTTTGACGGCTGAGGTAGTAGGTGAAGAGCACTATGCAATTGCTAAGAGAGTGCAAGAGATTCTTCAAAGATACAAAGAACTCCAAGATATTATCGCTATTTTGGGTATGGAAGAACTTTCGTTTGAAGATAAACTAGCTGTCTACAGAGCAAGAAAAATTGAAAAATTCTTCTCACAACCCTTCCATGTGGCGGAACAATTTACGGGTGTCCAAGGAAAGTTTGTAAAACTCCCTGATACGATTAGATCATTTGCTCAGCTGATTTCTGGAGCATGTGATGATATCCCCGAAGAGTTCTTTATGTACAAGGGGTCTATCGATGAGGTCATTGCAGCCTGGGAAGAAAGCAAGAAAGAGAATTAAGAAATAAGGAAGCTCTGAAAAATTGAATTTTTACGTATTTTTCTAGCGTAATGTGATTCGTCAAACGCCCGGAAATACCAATTCACAACGCTTCCTTGACGAACCTCTTCAGGCGCCTCTAAAAGTACGCAAGCACACTTTTTGGACTATTTCAGAGGTTCCATAAGATTTAAGATTTCAGCAATGCGATATGCTCACTCAAGAAAAAGATGATGATCTTAGCGACCTCCACGTCTTACCCAATGGGGAACTAGGAGGCAAAGTGCCTGAAGAACTTCATGCATTGGCGAGCAAAGAATCAATCGGTGGATATATCAAAGGTATGCTTATCCTGGCTTTATTGTTGTGAGGTGTTGCTTATCTCAAACACAAAGCAGAGCAAAAAGTAGAAGAAACTCGCAAAGATATGCCCGTTGAACAACAAAAAGCACTTGATACCTATACGGGACCTGGGATGTAGCTGAAGCTACGTCCTTTTTTTATGTTTTCTATTTACTTTTGAGAATTATTAGATATATCTAGTATCTTTTTTAGTCTAGTGAGATATGCAGATGTATTCGTATGAAGAGTTGCAAACCATCAAAACCTTTACTCCAACACAGATTCGTGAGGCTGCATTGATTATGCACCCAGGAATGAAGGGGTATAATATTACTGCTGACGAAATTGCACATCTTTTTGAGGAAGGATCAAATTATGAGCCTCTCACGACACCCATCACTGATGCATTTGGTAATGAGTTTTGGGATAATGAAGGATATTACATGGCAGCTAGGACTAAAAATTTAGAGATCAAGAAAGCAATAGCCTTTCGCTCCGCAGGCTATGGACTCTCTAGAAAGGCAAGAAAGATGTATGACTTGGAACAGAATGAATTGGCAAGAATTGACTATATGAGAGAAGGTATTCGTAAAAAGTTTGACGCAAACCCCCATCTCAAAGAGCGTTTACTCAAAACAGGAAAGAGAGAAATAATAGAATACACCTATTGGAAAGATATTTTCTTTGGTATCGACCAAGAAAATTTAACGGGTAAAAATATACTCGGCATGCTGCTCATGGAATATAGAGATGCACACAAAAATAATTGAACAACGCAAGATTTATAACATTTATTTATACTACTAGATGCTCCAAGCAGTTATTTTTGATATGGATGGGGTGATTTCAGATACACAGAAGTTGCATTCTCAAGTGGAGTCTCAATTGTTGGCGAGGTATGGTATACACTTCTCTCCTGACGAAATTACTGCAACCTATGCTGGAGTCAGGACAAGAGATTTTTTTGCAGAACTGCTTGCACAACAATCACTACCGTATGATCTAGATACAGTACTTGACGAAAAACGTTCATTGATGCTCGATTTGGCGCAACAATGAGTACAAGAAATACCATGATCTGTAGCATTGCTGCAACGTCTAGCAGCGCAAAACATTTCTTTGGCAGTTGCTTCATCATCAAACAAACCGTATGTGATGACCGTGTTGGATGCATTGCACGTGACTTCTTATTTTTCCCAGATAGTAACGTGAGATAGTGTTGCGCATGGGAAACCAGATCCAGAATGTTATTTGCTAGCAGCGAAGCTTTTGGGCGTGGAGCCTGGACAGTGCGTAGTGATTGAAGACGCCGTCAATGGTATGCTTGCAGCGAAAGCAGCAGGTATGCAGTGTATTTGACTAGTGGAAGATACTACCAAAGACTATCCTACTCAACACCTCGTAGCATCATTAGATGCAATTACAGATAGATATCTCTCAGCACTTTGTGCAGAAGCTTAGAAATTATTTGATGATGCCATCACAGTTGTTGTCTATACCATCGTTATGAATATCAAACGAAATATTTCCTACTTGGACAAGCCATCGAATGCTAGCATCTGATGCATTTACTTCTCAACTAGCATCAAGGTCACATAATTTGCCAGCAGGACAGCAGACGCCTGGATATTGTTTGCCGGTACACGTAGACATTTTGTTTGTACCTAAATACTGATTCTTGATGATATCAATATCTGTGGGATCGAGTACTCAGTTACTATTGTAATCAAATTGTGGATAAGAAGGTGAACAGGTCGCCTTGCTACAAAAATTTGCCATATTGATGATTCCTTTGCCAATACCTTGCTCAGTAGTGGGTTTCATGACTTGGAGCACTTTTTCCAAAGGAATGTCATGTGCCATAGCAAACGCAATTACACCAGCTACGAGCGGTGTTGCATGTGAGGTTCCTTCGGTAATAGCATAACTATTTCCAAGCGTTGTCGTCAACATCTCTTCTCCCGGTGCAGCCAAATCTACCCAAGGACCATAGTTAGAAAACCATGATTTTTTGCCAGTTTTCCCTACAGATCCTACAGCAATGACATGCTCAAAGGCAGCTGGATAAAAGAGAGATGAACTATTGTAGTTACCTGCAGCAGCTATAATAATTATGTTTTTAGCAATTGCCTTTTCGATCACTTTTTTGAAAATAGGTGTGTCTGCACCGAATGCTCCTCGTGAGATACTAATAATTGCCACCTCTTCTTTGACAGCAGCAGCAATTGCTTCTATACCATGAGTAATAGTTGATCAAGCAACTTCATCACTCCCTGCTTTGATGAGCGTCAGTGCAACAGAGTTATCACTCACTCCTGCGACACCGACCTGATTATCAGATGCAGCAGCCAGTAATCCAGCAGCCAACGTACCGTGTTCACGTCCAGTAGTTTTGTCTATTGCTGCAACATCACTTCCTCCATCTGAGACATCAATTGTCTTGGTAATAGAGCCTGCGAGATCTGCATGGGTGGATTGAAATGCATTATCAATAATAGCTACATCAATTTTTTTTTTATTAGCACCGCAGTATTGCTTAGCTTGATC
>CAYUST010000002.1:0-1958 GCA_964447535.1 uncultured Candidatus Peribacteria bacterium | reverse complement strand
TAATAGCTACATCAATTTTTTTTTTATTAGCACCGCAGTATTGCTTAGCTTGATCTAGTCCAATATAATCAAGATACCACTGATCTCCCCTTTTGGGATCATTGGTGGTGGCATTTCCTCCAAACTGAGGAATTTCTTCTACTGTTATATTGGGAAAATTAGCTTGGAGATAGAGCATCATAGCACTATTTGTCCATTGATCCTCATCAAAATCAATTCTAAAAGTCTCAGGCATATCGACAGGGACAAAGGGTTGTGATCGTGATTCAATAATGTCATGGAGATCCATTCTTTGCATAGCTTGTATACCAGGATTGGTAGAGGAAAAAGTAACATACAGAGCTCCTAATTGATAGAGTTGACTGGGTGATTGCGGTATATTACAAGTACCGTCTTTGTGCGTTAGGGGATGAAATTTGCCTTGATTATCGTGGTAGCCACTATCGAAAAATAAGGTACAAGGACCTGCTGCTACTGCTTGAGTAACGAGAGCACTGAAAAGAAATACACTCAAAACTATTCCTCTAGTGAGAGAAAGTCATGAGTACTGAGCTGAGGTTGTTTGTTTGCTCATCTATTTCATATCCATAAACACTCTTATTATAAGGACAGATGGTGATTTTGTCAACTATTTAGAGAGATTTTTTTGGTTGCACTGTGTCAGGAAATAAGTATGCTGACCTAGCTTTCGTGTATTTTTATCCTTTTTTGTGTACTTGGTGATGAATCCTCTCGCTCTTCTTTGGATGGAATGAATTAAACGTCCAATTTTCAATATGTTAGCCGTGCTTATCGATGTATTAGGGAACAATATGGGACTGGCAATTATTGCTCTGACGCTTTTGGTGAGATTATTACTCGTCAAACAAGCAACGGCTGGCATGAAAATGCAAGGAGAACTCACTGATATGCAACCCAAAATGCAAGAAATCCAAGAAAAATACAAGGATGATCCTCAACGTATGTCATCAGAAATGATGCAACTACTCAAAAAATCAGGAGGAGGTCCTCTCAAAGGATGTTTGACCATGCTGATTCAAATACCGGTGTTTTTGGGTCTCTTCTTTACCATCAAAGAATTGGCGAACGAACATTTCACCACTGAGTTATACAGCTTTTTGTACTCATTCTCAATTCAATTGGATGCTATAAATACTGACTTTTTGGGCATGCAATTGTTGGATAATCATAATGTCCTTTTCACGATGCTAGCAGGACTTGCAATGTGGGCACAGTTGAAACTCACTGCCCTCGTCAATCCACCCAAAAAGGCATGACTTCCTGGTATGGACAAGCCAGGTATGCCCGATATGTCCAAAATGATGGGCACGATGAATATAGTCTTCGTGATCATGATGGCATGATTTGTGTGGAATATGCAGAGTGCAATTGGTCTTTATATTATCACGACTACCCTCTTTGGGGTGATTCAACAAGCAATTCAGTATAGGCCACTGTTGCAGGCTAAGTTGCAAACATTGTGGACAAAATAAAAGTTTCGTTCAGTATACCAAAAAGAGGAAGGTAAACTTCCTCTTTTTTTATAGTTTACAATTAGCTAGCCAGTAGTTCATTTGCTTCCCACAAACATCGCATAGGTCCCGTACGTGGGAGAATATCTGGTAAAGTGAATCACGTATCTGGATCAAGTGGATCACCATCACCTTGCGTTCACAGGTCACCTGCAGGTGAGCCAGCACTTCCGGCTGTGGCGGATCACGCACTTCCTGCGCTTCCTGCAGTAGCTCAAGCGGTAGCAGTACCAGCAGTAGCTCAAGCAGTAGCAGTGCCAGCAGTAGCTCAAGCGGTAGCAGTACCAGCAGTAGCTCAGGCGGTAGCAGTACCAGCGGTAGCTCAAGCGGTAGCAGTACCAGCGGTAGCTCAAGCGGTGGCAGTCCCGGCGGTAGCTCAAGCGGTAGCAGTACCAGCAGTAGCTCAAGCGGTAGCAGTACCAGCAG
>CAYUST010000001.1:133991-159951 GCA_964447535.1 uncultured Candidatus Peribacteria bacterium | reverse complement strand
TAGGTGTAAATATCCTATTATATCCAGTTTCTTTTGTTTTTAGAAATTCCGAACAAATGAAAATGAAAAAAGTTTTTATGATGTTGGGCATTGCCCTGGTAAGTTTATTGTTTACAGCTTGCGAGTCATCGGTGTCTGACGTCAACGACGTTAAAAACGTTGTTGAAACACTCAGAAACAAGCCTCAGGAGTGGACAGTAGGTGTCATTGACGATGGCAAAGCAACTCGCTTTGAGCATGTTAACGGGCTTGTTATGTTGCGGAGCCAACTTCCTGAAAAGGGAGGCTTCAAAAGACACAGCAGGAGCCTGAATCTCGAGCCTGGTGGAATCACCTTACTTCCCTCAATAAAGGAAGTTACTGGTGAAGCTTTGTCTACACTACTCCTTGCGAGCGAGGAACTGGCCAATGCAGCCATACAAAAAGCTGAAGCTGAAAAGAAAGAAGCCTCGGTGATCAAGCTTGAATAGCTAACACCGGGGCCCCAACCCAAACAGGAAGCGCAACGAATTCGTTGCGCTTTTTTAGTTCGCCCTCTAAAAAAATCTCGTTAGAGATATTTTTTTAGAAGTAAGAACTATCCCTTACCTTTGGTGAGGGACACACAAACAACAACTTTCACTCTGTAGGTTGTATTAACGGACATAATAGGTATAAACTCGTTTTTAATTAATTTGTCCCTATGTTATTCAAAGAATTTAATCTCCAACCTGGTATTCTCAAAGGACTTACCGAAATGAAATATGAGTCAGCGACTGATATTCAAACGCACGTGATCAAGCTTGCTTTAGCAGGCAAAAATATTGTTGGGCAGTCCCAGACAGGGACGGGGAAAACAGCAGCGTTTGTGATCCCTTTATTGCAAAACATTGATACGAGCAAGAAGTGAGTGCAGGCACTTATCTTGGCTCCTACGAGAGAACTCGTCAACCAAATTGGTGAAGAAATTGCCCAAATTTGAAAATACTACAAAGTGAAATTTGTCTGCCTCTATGGGGGAGCAAGTCCCAACGTCCAGAAAAAAAATCTGTTGACTGGACCGAGCATCATCGTCGCAACACCAGGAAGATTGCTCGATTTTCTCAATCAAAGAGTCGTCAACATCTGGGACGTGCGTACACTCATTCTCGATGAGGTTGATAGAATGCTCGATATGGGATTCATTCGTGATATCGAAAAGATTCGAGCACTGATGCCGCAGATCAAACAGACGCACACCTTTAGCGCAACGATCAGTCCAGAGATCAAAAAAGTGATTGATGCACATGTCTCGTCCTATGAATTTATCAAGATCGGTGAAGAAACTACGGTTGATAAAATAGATCACACGCATATGCATATTCCGCATCAGGACAAAATCCTCAATCTCCTCAACTTGATCAAAACACATCCCAATGACAAAATTGTCATCTTCACCCAGACCAAAAGAAATACCAAAACGCTCTTGCAAATTATTGAAAAAGCATGATACAAAGCAGGTATGCTCAATGGCAATATGCCCCAGAACAAAAGAAACAGCACCCTCAAAAGTTTCAAAGAAAATGCTCTCAAAGTATTGGTCACAACTGACGTTTCAGCGAGAGGCCTCAATATGGAAAACGTAGGATTAGTCATCAACTTTGACGTCCCCAAAGAGTCAGAAAGTTATATCCATAGAATCGGGAGAACCGGTAGAGCGGGAGCGAGTGGCAAAGCAATTATGTTTGTCTCCGATGAAGAAAAAGTATTTTTATCTGCTATAGAAAAAATGCACAAGACCAAAGTAGAAAAATCAGAACATGAGCCCGTAGTAGACCTCAAAGATGCCTACACGGCAATTCGTCTCGACAAATCTACCGATAAGTTCGGTAAAGGAAGACCTAATCCCAACAGTGGTAGAATGCCTCAACTCAATCAAGGCCGCTCGTGAAGACCTGGCTCAGCTGCATGAAGAAACACTACTGCTCCTAGAAGAGCAGCTCGTGGAAGATAACATCTGTCATTCTGAACCCCGAACAACGTGAGTGGCTGAAGAATCCAGGAGAACATTTTTTTATATATGAAAGCATTTTTCCTCCCCTGCCGGGGTGGCCTCCTTTTTGGCATGATCCAAAAAGCACTAAAGTACAGCTGAGTCAATCAAAAAAGTTTATGAAATAAACTTTTTATGAAGACTCAGTAGTAGCAAAAAACTCTAGGTAGCGCAGGTCTTCCGTAAGACAGCCATCACGATTCAACAAAAAGCAACCTCACTCCCATAGGGACCCGTGAGGTTGCTAACGTTCTGTTGGTTATATAAGACTATACTTTTATTCCCAGACTTGTGCGCTACCGTAATGCACTTTTGTCTTAAATCTTAATTCTTAGGTCTTTTTCTCTTTCCTCTTATACCTACGCACATACTCTGTGAAAGAGATCATTCTCTGCTGTTGTTCATCCCAGAGATGATTTCGCATACAGCGTAGACTTTGGGTGAACGTAAGTTTATTAGCGACTTGTTGAAGCAACGGCTCGGCATGGTAACAATGAGCTAACTCGTAGCTCGGGATCGCTGCATTGAGATGATGTATATGATGATAACCGATATTTCCTGTCAACCAGTGAAGCCACTTGGGGAGATCGTAGAAGGTACTACCTTGTACTGCAGCACGCACGTATTCTCGTCTGTCGGTCCATGCTTTGTAGCCAAATTCTTGTTGATGTTGGATATAGAAAAACCAAATGGCTATCATACCAAATAATACGAGAATAGGTAACTGCACATACAACAACGCCTGCACTCAGAGGAAATAAGCAATGCCACCATACACTACTACCGTCAATGCGTTATCCATCCAGAGTTCTGCATGGACTTTCTTGCCTTCTGGACTACGTGCTAGGGGGAAACGATTATTGAGTAAGATGTACCAAACAGGCACTATGACAAACATCACTATTGGACTACGAAATATCGTATACATAAGTTTTTTTCTCCAACTCGCTTGTTTGAATTCTTCGACCGTCATGGTATAGAGATCGCCAATATCACGAAACTCTCGAAGTTTATTGGAGTGATTGTGATGGAAATTATGTCCCGCTGCTCGGTAAGAATACGGAATAAAGGTCAAAATACTGCTTATTTTGCCGATCCAATTATTGGCAGCATGGGAAGCAAAAAATGATTGATGACCGCAATCATGTTGGATAATGAAGATACGTACCAAAAAGAATGCATTGATGATACCCACAATCCATCCCCACCATCGGCCAAACTGGACGAGATAGTACATACTCACCCACAAGGTAATATACGGCAAGTAGGAAGTGATCATCTGTACAATTGCCTTTTTGGTACTGGGGAGTCTATATTTGCTAGCAATTTTGGGTAACTGTTTCAAAATATCTATATCTATTTGCATGGGAATGAGTGAAACAAAAAAGTATAATTTTTTCAGAGAAACTACTAAGGAACTATAGGGAAAATACTCTAAAAAGTAATGTGAACTGAAGTTCATATTCTTATGATTACAAATACTCAAAAGTCAATACATAGAGGCTTAGGAGAGAGGTTCTATTGGCAAAAAATGAGGCTTGGAGTACAATAGAGTATTGCTTTATTCTCACCTCCGTCATGACCAAAGAACCAATCGCACTACAAGCTTCTCAAACACCTCTAGAGGGGGCGGTGCAAACACATACTGCACAGACGAAAAAAGATCTCATATTTGAGCTTGCCGAGGAAGCGCCTAGCGATGATGCTCCTCTTGCATACTTTGGCAAGCACTCTCGCTATGGCTTTAGCGAAGAAGATGCATTTTCACATGCACAACTGCGAGAGCATCCCGAGGGAAACCAAGCCGTTAAAGAACGTCTCCAACAACTCGCTCTCGAAAAAGGCATAGATCCACATCTCGAACTCTCGGATGTACAGATGCAACAGATTCATCAAGCACATATTGTTGAAGGTGAACTGGGTAAACTAAGTAACTCACAACTCGTTCAGAAGTCTCGTATTCTCGAGCGCGTCTTTGCAGGTCATCCCAAGAAAAATGAACTACTTAGGTTGTGTCTCGAGGCAGGTTTCTGCGGTGGATTCAAGGGGTGGACGATGGATCTGGTAGATTGGATTAAGCATAGAAAAGAACGCATGAGAGCAATGTACGTGGCTATTTCTATACAAATTTTCTTTATCCTCCAAACATTGGATACTGCCAAGAGTGATCTTTTGCACACGTTCATTTCACTCGCAGGCAAATTATCTAGTACGCTCGAAAAACAAGCGGGTGAAGTCAAAGCAATGAGTGAAAAGTTTGGTACCGAAGTACAAATCACTTCTGAAAACTATCAAGAAATTATCACCAAATATCAAAATTATCTGCAAGAGGCAGACCAATATCTCAACAATTCCCTGATCGCTAAAGGTCTAGATCGGTGGTATGATGGACGTCTCTCAGAGCTGATGGCAGAAGCTAAAAAAATGGAACCTACGTTGGAAAATACCAACAAAGTAGTGCAAGATATGGAAGCGTTTCTCCTCCAATTGCACAACAGGTCTGATGTCATGTGGAAACTTACCGAATGAACTCAACAGCTTGCACAACAAACACATGATATTCTAGACATCGTATTTGTGGTAGCAAATATATTTACCGTGACAGCCATACTCTACCAATCCTGGTTCGTCGCAGGAGAATATCGGTTGGCGCAAAAATCAGATAATCCAAAAAAAGTAAAACAACTCCAAACTGCAATGAGGAATGGAGCTCTGGTCTGAGCAATTTCACTCATCACCTACTTCGGCTATGTTAATCCACAACTTCAAGAACGAGTTCAAGGGGTAGTAGAAAACATGCAAGCCATGATGTTCAAAGTTGAGGCCATGAGTGAGACAATGAATAAGTAGTTATTTTATTTGTACCGTGGGGAATGTCCAAAAGAGAATTGCTTATCACTACTTTGCAACAACTCCAACCAAGTCGAAACTTAGCTGAAGGTTTTTTAGCATTGCTCGCAAGTGATGCATGTACCGAAGAAACAGAAAATCAGATAATCACTTTCTTGGCAAATGGTATTCGCACCGTAAATAATAAACAACAACAAAGCGTGCTCCAAAGCAATCTGCATCAATTGGAAACACTCAGAGCACAAGAAAAACAACTCCAACAACAAGATGCGGTAGAAGCCGAGGATTTACTTGCACATCTCGACTAACAGATGCCAGAGCAACTCCTCGACCAACTCAATACGAACAAAGATAGGCAGATCGATCTGCAAGAGTTGCAAAAAGCAGTTGCAAATAAATTTTTTGAAAACAAAAATAATCGTGATCAACTCAGTTATGAGCTCAATCAAGGCATCAATTCTCTCCTCGAAGAAAGTTTTTGTCAGGCACTGACACTTGCGTATCTCGAAGCTAAGAAGCGCGTGGGAGTAGCGAAAGAAACAAGCGTGGTCATGCAGTGAAGTCCTCAAGACAGAGCCTTGTTGCAATTGTTTCATGAGCTGAGTACATATAATAACTATCTCCTCCACCTCCAAAATACTCTCGAGCAAAAGAAAATAGCGACGGATACTGCCTACAAAGAACTGCAAGAAGGGAAAGTAGGATCTGGGAAGTGGATGGATTCGCAAGTCAGGATATTTGAGTCACATAGAAACTTCACCAGATGAACCTACGAACAAAAGAAAACATTACTTGTCACCGTTTGTAAAACTACCGACGCAGATAGCCGTCTCACTTCGTCACAAAAAGAGCAACTCAAAGAACGTTATTTGCTTACCTTGATGACCAAAAAGAATGGTGAGCTCACCCTATTTGGTATCAAAGATCGAGTACAAAAACAACGCGTCTCCTATGAGCAACTGACCAAACAACTTCATACAGTTCAACAACAATTTGAGGCTGACTGCTCTCCCGAAGACATCAACGCCATCGCACTCTATCAGAACGCATCTGGTGAAGAGCTCAAGTTTCGTCCCGTACTCACGGAGAAGCAAAGAAACCTCATGCACCAGCTCAATGCGATGCAACAACAAGAACATCAGTTAGATGCGGTACAACAATATTTTTCTCATATCATGCAACTCCCAGATAGCGATCAAGGCACCCCTTGGAAGAACTTCCAAGCAGGGCGAGAACGACAAATTCCCTTTGTCTCAGGCATCATGGAAGTAGGCAAATTAATCGATATCTATCAGATTGCCAAAAAACAACAAGCTGGGGGTCAACTCTCCGCTACCGAACAATTACTTTTCCAAAGTTTTGCAAGTCTCGAACAAGCCAGAACTGCAGTCGCACAGATGAAAATTACCTGATATGATGTGTGAGCTGGAGCAAGTAGCACGGTGAACTTTTTGGTAGAATTGTGACTCACAGGCGGTATGATTGGCCTCGGCCGTAAAGCAGCAGTCGAAGGAAGCAAAAAAATAGTGAAGCAGATGGTCAAAAAAGAAACGAGAAAAGTAGCACTCGAAACCGTGAAAAAAGGAACCAAAGAAGCTGCCAAAATTGGCATCAAAATGACCTCTACGATCCAAGCACACAACACCGCACGTAATGTGATGGAAGAACTCGTTGCAGACTATGGCCTCAAACTTGATCCTGACGGTCAGGTAAATATAGCTGAATATGGGCCATGAGCATCGATCATCAAAGGTCTCATCAAAGGAGTTGCAAAGTCATTTATCACCAATACGAGTGAACAAGTCTGAGGACCTATCGTCAATGAACTTTTCGGCTATCTCCCCAAGTCGGTGATGTCCAATTGGATTATCAACGTGCTCCAGACAGGACAAATGAAAAAGATCCTGCAAGATGGTTTTGTGTGAGAATCGCTCGAAGAGTTTATCAGTCAATGACTTACGTGAGTACATGATGTAGCACGATGAGATACAAAACTGAGTGAGATCTACTCACTTCACGGAGCCAAAGTCACCGTACTCACCTGTATGCTCATCAGTTGAGGCGTCCAAGGACTCAAGATTTCTGGTAATAAGATTAATTTCACTGACCATGGACAAGCCAAAATAATTGATCTTGGAACTCATGAAAATATAACCGAACTCACCCCAGGTCAAGAACAAAAAACGGAAAGTTACATCAAACAAAAATGGCAAAAAGCTCTGGTAGAAAACAAGACACTCGTCACCAATATTAAACAACAGCTCAACATCATTCGTCAAGACTACGCCAGTGAAGTACGGAAACAAAACTCTCCTGAAGGTATTCGCTCGAGACAGAACTTTCAAGAATTCTGGAAAAATATGAGTAAACTTGGTATCACAGGTATCGCTACACGAATTCCACCTCTTGCCTTCATACCTTGATCCCAGGTTGCAATTCTCTATATGTCCCAAAATCAAAAGAATCTCAAAAAATTCTTGGGGCTTACCTTCCATGCGTTAGATGAAATTGAGAAAGTAAATGTTGAAAAACAGCAGACACAACAAACAACTCCCAAAACACCAGATCAAACCACATTCATCAGTGAAACTCCCACTCCTCAAGAGATAGAAGAAGTACAAGCGTATGTAGCAGAGGTTAATCAGGATATCAAAGAACTTGATCAAGCAATCCAAAAAGATGATGTCGTTGCAATTCAACATGCGCTTGATGATTGGCATCAAGAAGTCACCCAAACCAAACAATCTCTCTTCAAATGAAAAGTGAGTGCACTACGAGCTGTTGCAAGACAAGAAGCAATGATCCGTCATGGAGAGCATCTCGTGCATGCCCTCATGCATGCTAGTGGAAAAATACGTGAAATTTTCTTCACCAAAGGAACACTCCATGAGAAATTAGCAACAACACTTACGCTTACAGGTGAAGTAATAGGGATACTCTATCATGGAGGGCATCTGGCACATGTAGTAGCACACCCAGATCCACAAGGGTATCTTAGCTTGAGTCACTTGAGTACAGAAACCGTTTTGATAGATAGTTTCACTCATAAGCTCGAATCATTTGGCAAAAGCATGTTGATGTGGGCTACCCAACGCAAAGCGTATGCAGAACTCCAAAACATGACCCCATGACTATTGGAGCAACTTGAAACAGCATCACCGATCAGACGTGAAAAACTGAGAGAAATCATTAGCGATAAACTATTTAAATTACAGTTCCAAGAGAGTTATAAGATAGTAGATGAAACACTCATGCGTCTAGTAAATAATCCAACCCAAGAAGATATAGCACAATTGGAAGCAATCATTGCTGTACTCAACCCAAATCGTCTTGAACATGTCAAACTCCTTTGGTCATATTCAAGCACAATGGCAAGTCAAAAGATAGGTAAAACTATACAAAAATATACTCCTGAGATGGATTGATTATACTAGTTTTATAGCATTACTTCTCCTCACATGACCAACCCCGAAACCACCACTACTCTAAACGCTTCAGCTGAAGCGATCGTCAAACAGTATGGACCACAGACTGCCCTCTTTTTGGAATTTGGGCAACAGTTGGGACTGTTCGCAACCGTCAAAGATCAAGATGACACCTTCTATACCGCAGACGTTTGGAAAATGGAAGCGCTTGCCTATATCATCAACTATGCACAAACGCACTATCCAGATGCTGCTCACAATGTCATCAGTAGTTTGTGTGAAGAATCTCATGCAGACACCGAAAGCTGACTCTATACCCTTTTCTTCGCAGTCTACGAAAAAGATCTCCAAGATCCCAAGCATATGCAAGGCACTGCATATGAAAGCGAACTCTGTGCAAGCGAGCTCACCAGAATAGTTGCAGAAAAAGAGTCATCAGCGATCTACAAACGCGGACCACATGCCTTCTTGCAACCCTCCTGGTACAAAGAAATGCTCTCTCTGGGACATCATGAGAACTCACTTTTTATTACACCATTTGATCAACTCCTCCTTCAAGCACAACAAAAGATTGCACGTACCAATACTATCAAAAATAACCTCCTTGAAAATTTCAACGCATCGCCTGACTCAGCCTAACGCTTGCTTACAAAAGTAAGATTCCTCTTGTTGTTTTTCAAAAAAAGAGCTGACGCTCTTGGGTAAGATGGCTAAATTGACTTTCTATCCAACGTTCACTTGCTCTTTTTGTTGTTGATATGCTACATGTGCAGCATCTGTTCTCCTCTTTGTATGAGGGATGCTTGCTTTCTCAAAATCATGTAAAAATACAAGAGTAGCCTCATCAACGGTTGTGACTTTACCAAGGTTTCTTGCAGCTTCTTTATGTGAGGTTGCTAATTCATGCTTGATAAAAGCAAGTTGGGTTTGATAGTTATCAGTAGTGGTGCCAAGGCGTTGCGCAAAATTTTTGAGATTGGTCCATCTGGGACCTTGCCATTGGCACAGCCCATGCGACCTCCCCCTATCACCACGTGCGGTAGTCGAAAACTTCGATTCAGCATATATATTACCCAGGATTCAAGCAGTTACTATGGGAGTGAATCACAACACTTCATGCAAGTATACAAAACATGCGCGTTGCCTAGCTGACATATTATCCTTGAGTGCCTTATACTCCACTGCAGAAGGAAGTGATGACTTGATTTCAGCTGTATCCAAAGCAGGTGGTTGAGGAATCTTTTGTGACACAACTTCTCTTGGTGATTGTGTCTCAATGGGCGTCATCTGCTCATGAGGCGTAGTGAGGCAACGTACCAGACCACTCAACACTTGGGGACCAGCAAATCCCTTATCTACAGGAAGCTTTTGATCAATCTCAAATTGACGTACGCACATTCTCATGTTGGGTCAATCGTAGCCATCTATAGCACAATCATATCCAAGCATTGCCAAGGCAGTTTGTACCAGAAAATAATACGCATATCATTTCTCAATTTCTTGGTAGTTCTTGAATGCGCCCTTTGTATCTTTGAAGTTCTTTTCAATGAGCCCTGCTATTTGGGTAGGAGAAAGTTTTTTCAAGACATCTTGATAGAGAGCCTTCTCTTTTTGTTGTGCAGTAATTATTTCCTTTTGCACCAAAGCATCCTTGACAGGTTGTTTTTCAAGTTGGGGGAATTTGAGATTATCTACATACTGCTCTCCCATAGTATCTCGCACAAGTAAAGTTTGGACTTGTATAAGTATACTCAGCAAGAAGCAAAAAAGCAAAAAATATGCTATTTTTTGAGCTTTTGAAGGTCGTTGGGATAGGTTTTTGGGGTGATATATATCTGGGTCCCATCGTTCATCTCGATACACAAGAGACGACTACTCGCGGTGGTATACAGGAAACGTACGTATTGAGGAACAGCAATAATTCCCCATCCTCGCCACCGAGGCACGCGAGCGTGCGGGGTAATTGATTTGATATGGGTAAATGCCAAGACAATCTCTTTTTGATTGGGCAAGGTGATGGTAATATGCTGATGACTAAACGTATAGGTCAACTTGGTAAGCAGACGATATAGTTTCCAGAAAATATATCCCAAGATTGCGGTTCCTATCGCGACCCAAATGGTCCACTGACTCTGTATAGCCAACAAGACAAAGAGTCCATTGAGCAACGCTAATAGCAAAATTCCTGTGACCACAAAAGTGACAATAGTTTGACGATCTTTATGGCCAAAACTTTTCATTCACATACATAATAAATTAAATCTTACATCTTCTCAACACAATCTCCAAGGTGGAATATGGTACTTTTTCAAGTTGCTGCGTATACCCCTGTAATTCGAGCAAAAAGGGGAGAATGTTTTGTTGTGTATCTGCAAAGGTCATCACCATACGGTGTTCGGAAGTACATATGATGAGATTGTGAGCATTTCCCGTCTCTCCCTCAACCTCCACAGCAAATCCTTCAAGTGCAGACCATGCATACTGCTGGTTACCCAACACAAGTCCTTCGGGAATAATATGTGCTTCAATGATATCAGGCACTTTGGAGCCAATCAATTTCCAATAGGCAAGGGCAAAGACGATAAGTACCATCACTGACACCCAGGATTGCCATCCAGGAATCCATGTGGGCTGAGGTGCAAAGAAAATACCTGACCACAGTGTCAACAAAACAAGAGCGCAAAAAGCTACTCACGCAATAATATATCGTGTTCTACTTCTCAGATAGTATTCGCGAGCATAGAGGTGTATAGCCATGATTTAGGGGGTAGATGAAGCAGGTTTCCATCGACGGTTTGCATCTTTAGCAAGTGTTTGAAGAGATGCCCCGACCTCAAACATGAGTGCTTCTTTGCCAGTATCTGTCATCACTTGCAGACCAACGGGCAAGGTAGTTTGTCCTTGGGGGAGTCGTCCAATAGGCAATGTCATTGCGGGCATACCCGTCAAGTTTGCAATGACCGTATAGATATCAGCCAAATACATAGCAATAGGATCATCTACTTTGGCACCGATATCCCATGCTACCGTAGGTGACGTAGGTCACAATACAGCATCGTAGTCTTTGAAGAGCTGCGTGAAACGTTGTTTGATTTTATTCTTCACCAACAATGCTCTACGATAATAGGCATCATAATGCCCTGCACTCAACACATACGCGCCAATCAAAATTCTTCTTTGTGCTTCTTCACCAAAACCTTCTGATCTCACGGCAGTATAATACTCATTGAGAGAAGGATACTGATCTATTGGTTTATGGAGACCAAATCTGATACCATCAAATTTTGCGAGATTGGTACTCACTTCAGCAGGATTGATAATATAATAGGCAGCGATGCCATAGGAAAATTCTGGAATATCTACTCGATCAACTGTCGCTCCTGCATGGCTAAGTTGTACAAACATATCCTTGCACATCTGCGCAATAGCAGGATCTAATCCTTCTGCAAAAAATTGTTTGGGAATAGCAAAACGTTTGTTAGTCAAAGAACTACTAGCACATGCCTTCAACCAACTACTGACATCACTATCAGGCAAACTCGTTGCATCTTGTGGATCATATCCACTCAACGTCCCCAACAATAACGCAGCATCCTCTACGGTTTTGGTAATAACACCCACCTGATCGAGTGAATTTGCCATGGGTTGTACCCCATATCTCGAGACTCTACCATAGGTCGGCTTGACGCCTACGGCGCCACACAACGCTGCAGGTTGTCTCACACTTCCTCACGTATCCGTCCCCAGAGCTGCTATACAAAGGTCGCCTGCAACTGCTGCAGCACTTCCTCATGAAGAGCCTCCTGCTACTTTGGTAGCATCCCAAGGATTATGTACAGGACCATACCAGGAGGTTTCATTGCTTGCTCCCATAGCAAATTCATCCATATTGGTCTTGCCGATTAATACACCACCGTGCGCTTCGAGACGTTCAAAACACGTGGCACTATAGGGTGGAATGTAATTATCCAGCATACGTGAACCACACGTCGTTCTGACGCCTTTGGTTAGAATGAGATCTTTGACTGCGATAGGAGCTCCAGCCAAAGTACGTGGTGTATACTCACTCACACGCTCTGTTGCATAATCCTGACACAACGTAATATAGACATCCTGAAAAGGTGCTTCAACTGCTTTTTGATAATAGTGCGCAAATACGGTAGCAGGATCCAACGATCCGCCACGCACACCTGCAATATATTCGCGCAACGTCAGTTGCATAGGAAACAAGAAAATAAAAGCAAGAACGGCTACTCACTAACTTTTGAGCATACCTTCCAACAAATCAATCACTTCTTCTACCTCAGGATCAGAAAAGTCTTTGGTATTGAAGCCAGTTCCTAGACCACCTGTCCCCGTGTCAGATACGCCAGTACTATCAGTAGCTCACGAAACAACTTCGGTCGTTCCTGTGGCAACTACTGTCCCTGTCTCTTGGGTATTGGTAGGTACTTCCGTAGGAGGTGTCTCCTCACGATGAAAACAACCAGACAACATAAGCATCGCTACTGCCACAACTATATATTTCATGAGATACACAAAAAAGGCTAAAAGCTAGCCCATATATAGATAATATGTCACGTGTTGCAATTGTTTTCAAAAGATAATTTGTACAACAATCTCCTATGATCTACGCCAAGACATCTGAGAATACTTGGTAGATGATCAACAAGAAGAGCAACACCAACATGGTAGCTATAAAGACAGATTTGAGCAAGGTCTGTGCTTTGGTAATATTATCTTTGTCGCCTGAGGAAGTCACATAGAGATACCCCGCATATATCACCGACAATACCAACAGAATACCAAACAAATATCCTAGAAACTTACTTGCCTGAGCAACGAATTCTATCGATTTCGATTTGAAGTCTTCCTGATTAGCAATGAAATAAATATAATCAATTATCTTGATGAAGACCAATGCCAATACCACATTGAGAATACCAGTTTTTGCTTCTTTGAGTTTACTCTCTTCGTCTGGTGCGCTGAGCATCTTGTATCCATATCGTCCCATGAAAATAATAGCCACGAAAAAGGCAGCAGACTTCAAAAAAGCAAGCACGAAAAGAATGACATTGTTCTCCACACGTTTGAGGACTCACTCATCTCAGGTGACTCCTTCGATACTTCCAAAATCTAATGCTGAACTCAATATCCAAAATGCTAAGAAAAAGAGCGCTGCCCCATACAACACATACAATAAATTGAGTTTTGATTTTTTTACTTCTTCTTCACTATCACTATAGAGCAAAAACCTCGCACCTGCCCAAATCAATAAAGCCAAAAATATACCTACAGCAATTGTCCTAATTACACGCCACAAAGAACCATTGCCTGCGTCTGCAGATGGATAGAAAATCTTTTTGAGATTTTCGAGCAAGGGGAGATCATCTTTGATACCAAAATCAAAGGGTTTTTCGTCATCTTTTTTGTTGCCATTGAGGAGTGGGAGAGCAAACTCACTTGCCCAGTTCATAGCCACAGGAGTTAATGTTGGCTCATAGGCAAAGACAGGCGTAGGCTGTATAACCAGTTCATTTGCACACAACACAAATGCAATCCAAAGAAAACAAGCGACAACTTTCTTGCTCAATGAAAGTGATATGCGAGAGATGTACTGCATTATCAAGCAACCACGGTAGTAAAGATATTGAGGAGCACTTTGAGGACGAAATAGAACCCTGTCATCATCAATACACCTACGATAATATACAAAAGTCTTTTTTGGACTTTCTTGAGATCATCTCCCGAAACAGGATTCATCACCAACTGCAGTCCATTATAAATAATCAACAACACCGCTACGGTCAATCCTATAAAGACAAACCATTCTAGATAGTTTGCCAAATTTATTCTCACGCTATCCAATACGCCAGATATTTTGTTTTCTGCTCCAAAAGTTCCATTCTGTTGCACATCATCCAACTTGGTAGTGATGACTTTGGTGGATGCATTCTCTTGTTGCACAATTTTATCCACTATTTCAATAGGTTGCGTATTTTGGTCATAGATTCACCAATCTTGTGCCAAGGACACACTGACCAGCACACCACTCATGCAGCTCAAGAATATTTTGAACAATAACTTGATCCCTACCATCCGTCATACAACGTAAGAATAAACATTATTATTGTACCGAGGGAAGCCAAAAAGCACAAATGTAGACTCAGCTTTACCTCATAAACACTTGCCAAGACTCCAAAAAATGCTGTCATAAAAAAAACCCCTCCTGGAAGAGGGATTTTACTGTCGATATGATTCTATTTATGCCGTCGGCGGGGTTGGACTATCCGCATCGATCACATTCTCCCCTGGATTTTCCGTTTTAGCATCGCTATTTCGCGTGCCACCGTACTTTTGGTACATGGCGGTGAGAGAGCCTTCGATGTCTTTCATCACTGCTTCCATTTCTTCTTTGGTGACATCTTCTTTGGCTTTGAGATTTTTGACTTCAGTTACGAATCCTTCGAGTTTGGTTTTGTCTTCTTCGGCCAAGGCTTTGGCAGCGTCTTTCTCAGCATGTGTCTTGGCCTCGTCAAGGAATTTCTCGACTTGGTAGCCCATAGCATCCATTCTATTCTTGGTTTCGATAAGTTCTTTCTTTTTCTTATCTTCCTCAGCAAAGTTTTGCGCCTCTGCTTGTGCTTTTTCGATCTCTTCATCACTCAAACCGGTAGCTCCTTGAATAACTACTTTTTGTTCTTTGCCAGTAGTTTTTTCTTTGGCTGAGACGTGGAGAATACCATTTGCATCGATATCAAACGTTACTTCAATTTGTGGCTCACCTCTCCTGAGAGCAGGAATGCCATCCAAGTTGAACTGCCCAAGTGATTTATTGTCAGCAGCCATGGGTCTCTCACCTTGCAAGACATGAATAGTCACTGCTGGCTGATTGTCCGCTGCGGTAGTGTATGTCTTGTTCTTCTTCGCTGGGATTGTCGAATTACGTGGAATAACTACATCAACCAATCTACCCTCAACTTCTACTCCGAGACTCAATGGTGTCACGTCGAGCAACAAGATATCTTTGACATCACCCTGGAGAATACCACCTTGGATAGCTGCACCTACTGCGACAGCTTCATCTGGATTGACGGTAGCTTTGGGCTGTTTACCAAAGAGTTCTGCAACCGTTTTGATCACGAGGGGGACTCTGGTAGAACCACCGACCAAAATAACCTCATCGATTGCTGAAGGAGAAAGTTTTGCATCACGAAGTGCATCCAAAACAGGTTTCTTCGTTCTCTCAACTAAGTCACTAATCATCTGCTCAAAGCGAGACCTTGAAAGTGTTTCTTGGATATTCTTGGGTTGCCCATCACTGCCTTGCGCAATAAAGGGGATAGTAATTTCTACTTCATCTGCTTGAGAAAGTTGTTTCTTTGCTTTCTCAGCTTCCTCTTTGAGTCTTTGGAGAGCCATTGCGTTGGTGCTCAGATCAATACCTTCCTTCGCTTTGAAACCAGCAAGCAACCATTCCATAATTTTCTGATCAATATCTGCACCTCACAAACGCGTATCACCAGACGTTGCTAATACTTGAAAGGTTCCTTCAGCACTAATTTCCAAGATCGTGATATCAAATGTACCTCCACCAAGATCAAAGACTGCGATTTTTTCATCTTTATTTTTACCGACTCCGTAGGCAAGCGCTGCAGCAGTAGGCTCGTTGATTATACGCTCGACGCTAAGACCAGCAATTTCTCCTGCTACTTTGGTAGCGTTTCTTTGTGAATCATTGAAGTAGGCAGGTACGGTAATCACCGCAGCTGTGACGGGTTGCCCCAAAAATTTCTCTGCATCTTGCTTGATCTTTTGGAGGACAAATGCTGCGATTTGCTCTGGTTTGTATTCTTTGCCATCAATGACCATGATAATGCCTCCATCTGGGCCCTGCTTCACTTCAAATGGCGCGTGCTTGATCTCATCTTGCACCTCAGACCACTTGCGCCCAATAAATCTTTTTGCTTCGAAAATGACATTCTTGGGTTCCAAGACCGCCTTTCTCTTGGCAAGATTACCAACCATCAGTTCGTCTTTTTTGATATATGCTACTGACGGAGTTGTTCTTTCTCCTTCAGCATTTGCAATTACTTCTGCTTTGTCTCATAGCATATACGCAAAACAAGAATTCGTTGTTCCCAAATCTATACCGATAATTTTTCCCATATTTGTATCTATAAAAGAATAAAAGTGACTATGATAGTGCCTTTGAAAGACTATAGCACATAGAGTATACACATGCTACATTTATTTGCAAGTTTTTTTAGCACTTTTTTTGTATTGGTGCTATTAAATTAATTTTTAAGGCAACTAAACTACTAAAAAGGTTTATTTTTAGTCACTTTTACCCTAAAAGGTTTTTTGAAGCTGAAATTTGCAAAAAAGAACTATTCTCCATATACTCAGGATGTGGAAGTTGTTTCTTTATCATCCACTGGCACCATGATTGGCTACCCTGTCGAGCTCAAAGTAAAAATTACCAGCAAGGTATTCGAAGATGCACTTGCACGTCTCAATGAAAAAACCAAGTTCATAAATTTTGCATTGAATCAAAGAATCGTCTACTTCGCAGATACTCCTGATCTTGATATCCTTCACTCTGGCAAAGTACTCATTAGATTTCGTTGGAACAATGAGTTTCTTGAATCGGTGATCAAAGTCAGACACAGTCCCAAATATACGATCGAACATATCAGGAAAGAATATGCGAACGTACCAGATCATATGCTCAAAATTGATGGTGATGGACTCCTTGAAAAAGACATACAATGGAGTTTTGCACTCAAGTATTTTTATAAAAATATCAGTCCTTCGTTTACATTTTTCTCGAATCCCGAAGACTATCTCAGTCCCGAACAAAAAAGATTACTCAAAGAATTAGCTCCCAAAGTAAATCTCAAAGAACTCAAATATGGTATTCCTATTGAATCCAATGCATGTAAGTTTGATATCTCCTTCAAAGAGTTCTCAAGCATTACCCTCGAAGAATGGAGACTTCCCCGTTTGCTGTGAGACAAACTACATGAACTCTCTGCCAAAACAGAGATCTACGGGGAGAAATCACAAAAACATCTTCTCAAATTTTTGGATGAACTGGGAATTGATATCTCTGGTGAACCCATTTTCAAAACTACGCGGTATTATCATTCGTATTTTAACGTATAGACCTCTCGTCATTCTGACGCTGAGTGCAACGAAGCGGAAGAATCCAGGAAACATGAAATTGGTAATAAGTGCTATTAAAAAATAGTGCCCTCAATAGGCACTATTTTCATACATGGATTCTTCACTCGCCCTTGGCTCATTCAGAATGACGGAAGTCTTATTTCTTATTTCACTTTGTCTATTTGGTTATTTGTCTATTTGATTATTTGCTTCCTTCGCCACATACAACGCAGTCCCAATCAAATCTTTGTCGTTGTGATCGACCGTGACGGCCAAATGTGGATAAGGAATTTGAATCTTGTTATCTTGGCATGCCTTGAGTACTGCTTGCATGACTTTGCTCTTCGCTGATCTCCTGAGCATACCCGCCTTGGGATCGAAGTAAAAGAAGATCAATAAGTTGATGCCACTATCAGCCATAGTGTGGATATGCACTCTGGTATGACTTGGTTCCTTGACACAAGGCACCGTATTTACTGCATCCTTGATCACATCTAGTCCTCGGGGTAATGGCGTGTTATAATGGACACTCATCTTGATAGTCAATCTAATCATATCTTCAGAGTCAAACGTTCTGACGGGTTTGGTAATCAACGTGAGATTGGGAACTATCACCTTTCTCAAATCCAAGGTTCTGATCACCGTATATCTGATAGTAATTTCTTCGATTCTTCCAAAATATTTCTCATCTTCATCTATCTGGATGATATCACCAAGCTTGAACTCCTTGTTGGTCAAGACGAGAATACCAGCAATCATATTGCCAAAAATTTCCTTGAAGGCAAATCAGATACCGAATGAAATTCCTCACACAATCAAACTAAAATCGAGTCCAATAATTTTGAATCCTACCAAGATGGCAAATACGAGTAAGGTATAGTAGATCACATTGCTGATTAACATACTTACTTTCTGGGTATACTCATCGCTCACGATGCTGTTTTCTTGAATTCTTCTACTTACCAACTTCGCGACCAACTTTGCTGCTACGACCATCAGTCCGACTACGAGAATTGCCACCAAGAGTTTGATGAAGAAAAACCACATCTCGTTCCAAGATCCCATACCAAAAAACAACGAGTCTTGGGTCGTTTTGACGGATTCATTCGCTAATGCACTAGATGCTGCCATGTACGATTGCTATGATACAAAAAAGGGGCTAGTCTAAGTATAGTCTAAACCCCCTGAAAATGCAAAAAAACTGCCTACAAAAACGACCTACGAGAACACTCTGTGGACGATGTCTGACCTCTCCTCCCTCGACATAGCTCAGAGATGGGTCTCAAAAAGATCAACCATTGTTGCTACGGTTTCTTCGACGATAGGATCTCCAAACACTTTTCTTCCTTTTTGTTGAATTACCCCATATTCATCGACAATCCTATCTTTCACTGCTTTCTTTTTAGTTCCCATCATAGGCTCACCCAAAATCTTATGTCTAATAATACTTTCGTATCCAATTCATTTTCTATCAGATTCAGATTTCATATCAACGAAAGCTCATTCAAGACCATCATAGTCTTTTTTGTTGAAGCTATTGCCGAAATAGATTTTGAACTTCTTGAGGAGGAATTGTATTATTTTCTTCTTTTGTTCGTACGATTGTGTTTGACTCAAGAGTCCATCAAACTGCTGGAGCATACTACCTACCTGTTGTCGCAATTCATGGGCAGCAGGAGATCTAAACTCACCAGATACTCACTCTGTTCTCATCAGAATGTCTTGAAAGAGTCCTGGGGATATATTCCAAATACCATTCTCCATGAAAGGTGACTGACCATCAATATCTCTCCCTGATGCTCCACGATCCAGATATCAGTTGAATACTGCATTACTCATGTAGTCATCAATCACGGACTTTTGCTCGTCCGTAGCATGTTCTTGTGCTTCAAAAAGACGTGCATTTTTGTAGTTGAGTGCCTCCATAGCAGTATAGCCGTTCTGATTCCATCGTATATCAATTGCTTCCATGACATCACCTTGTGATTTCACGAAATTGCCTGCGTTAATATTTTTTCGCTTCAAACTCGGTGCAATAGATTCTATTTCACTACTAAGTGTCGTCATGCCTTGTCATTTCTCTGATTTCTCTGCATTGGCAATTGCATCGAGCAAGGTGATTGTCTTGTAGGGATGTAACGGGTCTCCTACCAAAAGTCCTAGTGGGATCCCACGTCTTCTGGCAAGTTCAGTGACGACACCTCTCCCGGTTGCATTGAGCGAGGTCATGAAGCCGCTCGCCATGAGTTGGACCATAGATTTATAAAAGAGGCTATACGTCGTTGCGTCATCTACTTTGTCTGCCATCGCCTGGAGTGCTCCCAGAGCAGTTTTGGGTGTCATATTTCAGATACCACCAAACCTAAAAGCTTCATATATTTCGTAAATATTGCTATTTGCAAGTCATTTAGCTACCTCACCTGCTTTGCTCACTTGCCCCAGGTCACTTGCATTGGATTCAACTGTCCTACCAAACTTTGTTCCAAAAATCTCTAAATATTCCTTTTCTTGTGTCTCTTTAGCTATATACCACAACTCTTTTTTTGCCACTAAATCCAAATCAGCATCAGAAGGCTTGGGATTACTCCTGACTCTATCGATGAGTTCTTTGTTCTCTTGCATGAATATGGCATGTTGTTGTTTGCCCAAGATTGCCTCGACCCACTTGCCTTGATGTGCGTAGTCAGCAAGTTTTCTAAAATAGGCGCCTCCATTGTTGAGGGCGTAGAGCAGGTAGCCAGCCGCTTTTTGTCTAAACTGCGTTTTCTCAGAATAATTACTAAATATTTCTCTCTTGATCAATTCAGACGTCTTGGCTCCATGAACGGAATTATCACCTTCTCCCACACGACCGATACGGTCCTGATATCCTTTGATGACTTGTGAAATATTGGTATCGAGTTCCCCTTCTGCATCTGCTAATACTTCACTGATGTGGAAGAGATCAACATTATCAAATCACAATGATCACAATCATTTGGCAAATCTATAATAGAGAATAGCGGACTGAAATTTGGATTCTTGTTCCATCTTGTGTTTGTAGGCAGCAGGGAATTTCCCTATCGCACTTTTCAACACTTTTCGACTGACAAAGTAATCTGTCCAATGACTACTTCTTCTCTCACGTGCTTCTGCCTTTTTTCACCACCCTTGATACTCTGCATCGGTGAATGGCATCAATTGCTTGTCGATCAAGAACATCATATACGAATCGAGATCCATGAGCTGAGTGGTATTATCCCTCATGCTTGTAACTCTGACGGTATTTCCAGATTGTTCTACCGCATAAAAGTAGGGATCAGGCACATCCTTGGTATGTTTTTCATAGGTTTTTCCCACATAGGTGATGGGAGCCCATTGCCCATTGCCACCAGAGAAGATTTTCTTCTCTCGCTTTTGATTTACGTTGTCTGCATTCCATGATGATTTGAAATCAGATACTTTGCTTTGTGAACTATCAAGTTTGGAAGTGATGTAGGTGTGGAGGTCTGCAGGTGTATTGCTTGGTGAAAATTTATAGATATCCCCCTTGGATTGTGCTATCAGATGGCCTAAATCCTCAGAAGATTTTTCTCTTGGTATTCTTTTGCCTAGATGTTCGCCTGCACTACCTTCGGTGACTCCCGTGATGACAAGATCATACGTTGATCCAGGTCCTTGAGTATTTTCTAATTTCGCTTTGACCCATATACTTCCATACCCTGGTCGTTTGGAGTCGCTCACTCTCAAAAAGAGTACCGTTCCATTTTCAAATTTGGCATTATAGTCACCTTTGAGATTACTAAATCTAGAGGCAAAACGTTCATTGAGACTTTCACCAGGAGCCTCCTGTTGTTCTTCTTCCCTTGCATCATCAATGTGCGTACCCATCACTTCATGCTCATCTTGGAGGCTAGCGACTTGATTTGCTAAGCCATCTCTCTGAGTAGCAAGCGTATTTCTCTGGGCATCTATCGCTGTGACACGTGGGTCTGTCGGTAATGCTCCACCCGCAATGAGAGCATCTCTTTGTTGGACAAGGGCTGCATCTTGTTCTCACAAGCTACCATACCTTGTAGTCAGCTCACGTTCTCTCTCACGAATTCTAGCTCGATATGCAGAAGCGATACGTTTGCGTTCGTCTGCTCGCAAAGGATCCTTTTTGTCTTCGGTCACATTGTTCTTGGCAGTCAAGAAATCATAGTAGGTACGATATATGTTGAGCATTTGTGTTGCTTGAGTTTCGAGGACGTTTCCAATACGCGTCTTCTCAGCTGGATCAAGATCTACTTGTCTCAGCACAGAATTAATTTGGTTCATGTGATGCTCAATTGTATCTATATATTTATCAAAATTCTTGAGCATATCTTGTTGTTTTTTGACCAACTCTGTAGCCGTTGCTCTATCGTTAGTCAAAATATCCATATCACGAGTAAACTTTCTGGAAGCTTGTCTAGAGGCTGCATCTGCTTCCACAAGCTTTTGTAGTGGTGTTCACTTTTTCGCTTGTTTGAGCAAATCTGCAGTGAGTCTTTGGAGGTCAGTACTCACGGTGTTTAAACGATTGATTCAGGTAAGCAGTAGTGGCATATCTCTATGAATGGTATCTACAGCATCACGCAACGTTGCTGTCTCCCATAAATCCGCCAAACTTGTCTCGTCTTTTTCGTACGCATCGAGATGCTTGGTATCGAGACGTTTGACACTATCGAAAGTAAATCAGGGAATAAAACGTGCAATGTGAGATTCTATACTGCCGAGCGATACTTTTTGATTAGCTGGTGGAAGAGTTACAAATTTCTCATGTGTTTTCTCATCCATGGTAATAGGAAAACGTCCTTCTGCTATCCCACACAACGTTTCTTGATCAATCATAAGTTGTTTGCCAAACACATCATTGAGTTCGAGAGGATGCTCCGTCGCCACCTGATTGAACGTAAGTAATCTATGCGTCACCTCATGTGACTTGAGCGCAGTAAGCTCTGGTAAGATTTTATCATACCACAATGCTTTGTTGGTGGGATCTTGTTTGATCCACTCTTTGAGTTCGAGTCCATTGATACGACGGGGAATATCAGTGATAGTAAGATTATATTTTTGCTCAAAGTATGTTTTGTTGAATGCGATGATACCTTGAGCAATCCATGCCTTGGGTAGTGGTGCTCACTGCGGATAGCGTTGATGCCAGAGCTCCAAAATCTCTGCAGGAATATCTTCGTCACCTATAAATCTACTGGCGAAGAACTTGGGGATTTTTGATTCAAGTGAGGATTGTGGTGCAGCAAATACTTCCTCAGGATCAGCTAGTTCTCCTGCTTCATGTAGTTCGATACCTCCAGTACTCATAGCTTGCATTTGTATCAAGTGTAATTCTGCCCATGGATCTGGTTGCGTAGCAGATGAGGAAACACGATATGTTTGTCCTGGCACAAGATCAAAAGTATATGCTTTGATGTCCTCTTTGGCAATAACATGCTGTGGCTGAGGCTCTTCGTCAGTATGCCCTCGATAATAATCTTGGTAGTCGTCAGGTGAGAAAACACCAACTGCTCCCTGTGGTTCACTCAACAATGCCAACATACCTTGGTATGAGGATTGGGTATTTTTGGAAGTTAGCGTGTAAGTCAATTGTGGGAAAATTCTGGTTGGTTTGCCAGTACTATCGTGCGCTTCATTCAGCTGCATTGTTTGACGAGGCAAGATATAGGCGAGTGGTACAGAAGATTTCGCAACATCAATCTCCCATGTGCAACGTAGTGCGTTGGTGAGATGTGCAAGCGTATCAAGTTCGTGTCGATCAATTTGCAAGGTTTTCTTTTTGAAAACGATGGTCCCCTGCTCGTGATCATTGATAGGTATATCGACGTGGAGCTGTGTGGGATCATACAATTGTGCAAGATATGCACTATAATGTGGTGCGAGTTGCTCACCCGAAATGCGAGCTTGTGCCATACCTGCGAGCAGGTCTTTGCCTCATTGTTGGGTAAAAAAGAGTTGGTGGGCATTACACAACCATGACAAAATAACCTCTTGGGTGTGAGGAGAAAGTTCTGAAGCACCTCGTTCAGCTGCTACACTTTCTAAGGCGTTGCCCACTGGTTTGTCTTGGGTGCCCACCCATTGTGCATAGGCGAGGAAAAGTGCTTTGGTGTCTTTTGTTTTTTCTTGTATTTCAGGATGCGCTTTGAAAAAAGTATCCAAAGGAAAGGTCGTCAAAAGCGCTCTTCCTCCTGGCATATGTTGGACAAATTGTTTGGAGTTCTGAAGCTCTTGTTGCGCATCACGTAAATTATGTTGCCACTCCCCCTGCGCTACTTCTTCTTCAACTAGGTGGTTCAAGAGATTGAAGGTGGTTGCATCGGTGATACCAAAACGTGAGAATTCCTGCAAGATAGTTTGATTGGAAATTTTTTGATCGGTAGTTGTGGTATATATCTCTTGTGCTCTCGTAGGATCTAGTCACGCCAAAAATGTATCAAAGAGTTCTGTGATCTTTTCAAAATGTGCATCGTAGTGCGTAAAGGTGGCTAACGAGGTGGGAAATCACTCCTGCTTCAACAAACGACTCCATTGCGTTTTCTCATCTGACGTGAGATGGTGTGTAAGTTGGTGCGTAAGAACCAACGCAAGGCCTTTTTTGTTGGTTTCAGAAAGCTTGTCTTCAGCATGTTGTTGCCACTGTGGTGACAAAATATCCTCTACAGACACCTCCAAATGCGCAATATCTGCGAGTGAACATGTTTGTTTACCTGTTTCGAGAAGTCGCTTATTGAGTTCAATGAGTAGTTCCTTTTTGCCCTGTTGCTCCAACCAAGTTTGCATCTTCGTATGTATTTCCCAAGGCTGTACGGTCAAACCTTGTTGTGTATTCGCCTGTTGCATCAACATCACTTCTTGCAAAAAAACCAACGAATTGAAACGTGGCGTCTTTGGGTGAGACCCCTTATGTTCTGCTGACTCAGATGGCTTGGAACGTGCAACAACCATACGTACACACAAGATAAAGATATGGACAATTTCAATGCTATATATTTAACATGCTTTTACCATTGATTTTCTCTTCCAAAGTATATCTTTTTTGACCATAAAAAGCAAAAAAAGAAGGTATGTTTTTGGCTAAAATGAGCTTTTAAGGGAGAATATTTTAAGGTACCTCTGAAAAAGTCCTAAAAGTGCGTAAATGTACTTTTAGAGACGCCTGAAGAGGCTCCTCAAGGAAGCGTTGTGAACTGGTTTTTCGGGGCGTTTGACAAAACACGTTACGCTAGAAAAATACGTAAAAATTCAATTTTTCAGAGCTTCCTTAAAACAATTGCACTTTGAAAAAGAATAGGTACACTCGTGAAGAAGAAGTACGTAATCTTTTTATTTGTACTCATTGATGAAAGTAGCTTTCGTACACGATCGACGAATTAATCCAGCAGGTGCAGAAGCCGTCTTTCGCGACCTGGTACAGACCATCCCTCACCAACACGCACACATTTTCTGTCTCCTCTCTACCCAGCATACCCTCACTATACATCACAAAAAATACAAGGTAGTCACCGCGTTCCCCATCTGGCTCGCTCGTTTTTTGGTTTGGGTACATGCATTGCGCATTCCCTTTTTGAACGTCCTCAGCGATTATCGTAATACTATCGTCATTCTCCCTTTCCTCGTCATGCTCTTACGCTGGAAGATACGTCGCTACGCACCTGACCGCGTCGTCATTTCTTCATTTGCAGGCGTCAAAAATATTGTCCCCACAGATGCAACTCGTTTTCCACCCACCATGCTCTATCTGCATTCTCCTATGCAGTATATTCGAGAAAATTATAATGAGTATATCGAAAAACTTCGCCCACGACAACGCTGGATTTTCGTGCCACTCGCGCGTTATTTGAGAAAATGGGACAAGCAGCCAAGAATGTATGATCCTATCTATACCAATAGTCACTACACAGCATCATGTGCGCATAAATATTATAACCTTAGTTCTGAAGTAGCCTATCCACGCATCAACCATCTCTTCTTGAGTGGTGAAGTAGTAGAAACTCCCAAAGAATATATGGTGTTTATTGGCAGACTCGTCAGATTTGTGAGAGAAGTAGATCGCATTATCTTGCTGGCAAATGCAACACAGATGCCTTTGTTGTTGATTGGATCCGGACCAGATGAAGGCTATCTCAAATCACTCGCAGGACCTACGGTAATTTTCTTGGGACAACTCGATGATCCAGAAACCAAGATGGATGTCCTGCGTCATGCCCGTGGTCTCATCAATATTGCCAAAGAAAGTGCGTGATTAGCTACTATGGAAGCGCTTTCATGTGGTGTACCAGTACTATGATATGCTGCTGGAGCAACTCCCGAACTCGTCTGAAAAGATGGTGGCATCCTCGTCAACGCCAAAGATCAAGTCTCATTACTCAAGGGTCGAGAACGCTTCACCTCCAAGCAACGAGACAGAAAACAGATTCAAGAATCCTTCCGTGCTCGTTATGAGCAGACACGGGTGGAGTGGAAGTAAGTATCGTCATTCTGAGCC
>CAYUST010000001.1:84836-133891 GCA_964447535.1 uncultured Candidatus Peribacteria bacterium | reverse complement strand
CTACCCGATACTCGGTTCCAAAAGATATTCTGGGAAGACTCGTTGTTGTGCTGAAGCCATTGCTGTGGGGGCAATCTCCAACGTTTTTCATTGGTAGATAAGATGAATCGCATTATTGGTAAACGTTCGCGTCACACGTGCGTGGGGATCAGTCAGTTCGAGAAGCGGGTGCTCAACTACTCGGTCGACAAAGTAAGATACGGGTAACGCATCCGCATAATTTTCAGAGGAAATCAGTGATCGCTGGTCGTTTGCAAAAGCAAACAACAACATATTTTTCTTTTGCCCTATTCAAAGTATGCCCGTAGGAGGCAGAAATGTTTGCGCCACTGCGTGACGATAGAGGTCGATTTTGGATACAGGGAAAAGTTGCATCTGCGTGGTATATTGTTGGAGGAGGTTGATAATCACGGTACCGATTCTCAAGGGGGTGAATCCTCAGGGTCCATTGATGACGCAACACGAGGTGGGTGCAAAACGTTCTACGCAAGCAACTATCTTGGCAGGCAAGACTCTCTCGAGATCAATATATGGGATGTATTCGGTCACTCCGTCACAACTAATAACGAGTTCTTCACGCGCTAGATGCACAAACAACATATACTCCGTCACAAATAAATATTGGTGACTATACAAAATCATCTCCAAAATACAACGCGGGACTCACGTCCTAGTTCTGTCCTTGCGCAATATACTGAATAAATCTAATCAACGTGTAACTGAAAATAGACAACAACAACCCTATGATAGAATAGACAAATCACTTTCTTCCTTTGGCATACATACTCTCATCTGCACCAGCAAACACCGTCATCAACCCTGAAATAATCATCCCAATCGTCGCCATCGTACCAATAAAAAATGTCGCCCCCAAAATAGCATCCTGGACAAATATCTGGGTGCTATTTTCTGGACTATCTTCTCTGATACCCAACGTTTGGTAGATATCCAAACGACAACTTCATTTGGTAAGACAGTCGTTATCTAGGGTTATTCAAGCATTTTTATCATTTTGTGCATTGACGTAGGTCATAGCAATCCTCTAAACATAAAAATTATATGTAAGTATACGGGTTTCTTGGGTGAGATGCAAATTTTGAGAGAGGTATTTCGTATGGGGAAAACAACAGTATTAATTGACTTTTATAGATAAATATGTATATTATGTTTTTACTCAGTCCTTTGTCGTAAAAACATGACCCATTCTCACGATATCATTGATGATCATCTCAATGAGAATAGTAAAACTAAACTATCAGAGAGCAGTGAAAAAGTCACTTCTCAGTTAGATGATATTCTCCAGACAGATCTTCCCCAAGACGCATATACACAAATCTTTAATTATATGCACTCCATCAACAAAGAAACTGACTATTATAGTGAGGGATACAACGGTAGAGTGTATGTTGTAGATGTTACAATAAATGAAGGTAAACATCAGAAATTTTTGGTTGTTAAATGCAGAAAAAACCAAGATGAAAATGAGAAACTCATTTTTGAGTATTATAATCATCTCAAAATGTACAGATTCTCAAAAAAATATAACTCCCCTTTCATCTGAGTACCCAAGGTCTATGGTATCAAAAATGATGATGATGGAGAAATGTACTTAATCATGGATTTTATTGAAGGGATGACCCTCTATAGCTATAAATTATCAAAGGTGCTCCCCCTTCTCTATCAAGAACTTGTCAAAGAGATGGGAGAGTTGAAAGCGAAAGAAATACTTTGACCAATTGAAGATTACTCAGACTGTAAAATAGATAAAGACATCAAAAAGAAAATTGAGTTACTCCTTAGTGTATTCAAACGCTACCCAGAGAATGAGTTTTATGATAATTATCTCTGAGATTTTTCTCTACACCAAATGGAGTGAACTTACAAAGAACAAAAACAAGCACGCATTTTTGATCGTCTGAGCGCAGATTTTGGCTTATGATCACTTTCTCCAAATACTGTAGAAGTATTACAAGATGCATTAGTTGCTTACATTTCTTCCATGCATCAAGAATGACTCTACCACAATGATACTACTCATAGAAACATAATTCTTGGTGAAGATGGTAAAATTTATTTCATTGATTTTGATAAATCAGGCACAGAGCGTGAAAGACCTCGTCAAGCAAAACTCTCTATCAGTGATCGTCATACGAAGAAATATAAATGACACTATATTGAGGGTGATTATAGAGTGATAGGTGATCTTGATAGCCTCAAACTACTTACGATACCAGAACTCTAATACGTATTCTAAGGATAAACAATAAAGGGAAAAGCGCCTCTTATGCAGAGACGCTTCATTTTGTTTTTGAAAGAACTAGCACGATAGTACATTGAAAGATCAGTCAGATGCCAATAAGAACGCATCATCATGCCACGACACTACTGTCAAAAAGGACTCAGCACATCATGTTTCTCTCAATACCTATACAAGCGCCATCGGTATTATGATGTGTAGCCAGGTTTGTAATGCAACTAAGTGAGGCATACCAATCCACAAGGGATTGGTACAATTACATCAACCATAAAATTTTATTTGCATAAATTTTTTTTGGAGATGTAAATGAATCGTATCGCCCGTCACAACCTACACATGCACCGCAAATATATTATACATATTATTTATATTTTGTCAAATATTGGTTCTAGAGTCTAGAGTCTTAAATCTTATTTCTTTATCCCATATTTCCTCTTCTCCAACACAATCGTCCCCTCTTTGATCAACGTCGCTAATGCTCTTTCGAGATGTTGATGGGGCACGAGATCAAGCAACTGCTTTTGAGAAAGATGACCATGCGCCAACAGTGATTTGAGAATCTGTCCTCTCGCCTGTCTGACTGATCATGAAAAGGTGGATTGTTTGGATAATGGTTTGATTCATGTACGCTTAGCAGTAGCTATCAAAGAACCATAATCCATCAACGCATTATGTCGATCATTTGATTTTCACTCAGGGATGCATGCGAGTGCAAGCGCCTCTCGTTCCTGGAGCGTGGTGGGTTCTGCAATCTGCAGTTCGTGCAACAACACCCTTCTGATATTAGTATCTATGACTGGTGCAGCTATATTGTACGCGAAAGCCAACAATGAGGCCGATGTATACGGTCCTATCCCCGGCAACGAACGTAACGTTTCACGATCTTTGGGCAGTTTATTACCGAAGCGTGCACATACTTCCTGTGCACCTTGTTGCAAACGCAGTGCTCTCGCATTGAACCCCAAACCCGACCACAACGTAAGCAAGGTCACTTTGTCTACTTCCGCCAAATCGTTCATAGTAGGGAGACGTTGCATAAATGCATTGAACTTGGGGATCACTCTGTCTACTTGTGTCTGCTGCAACATACTTTCTGAGACCAGCACCTTGTATCCATCGAAGGTATCTCTCCATGGCAATACCCTCTTGTGCTGTGCATATCGATCAAGTATTTTCTTTTGCAATGCTTGAATGCGTTGTTTACGTACTACTCCCATGCGACTCGTGCTCATAAACTAAACTACGAGTATAGTACGAGTGTAGGTTGAAAAGACAATCAAAAAAAATCATATATCCACGATATGTCAATCTCATTTGTGCGATAAAACGATATTATGTATTTACTTTATATGGATATTATTTATAGAATATTCCGTCAGAGAGTTCATTAAAAATTATTAATCACAAAAAAAATTATTTATTTATGGAAATTTTCGGTTTAACAATTCCGGGATGGGTACTATGGGTAGTCCTAATTCCCGTATTATTACTCTTCTCCAAGTTGATCTTGGGTTGGGTCTTTGTGCCAAACGGCAAGCTCGCATTACTTGAGAAAACATGGTCACTCAAGGGTGATCTCCCTCAAGGTATGCTTGTAGCTACCAATGGTGAAGCAGGCTATCAAGCAGAACTACTTACTTCCGGTTTGAAGTTCTTCTACTGGCGATGGATGTACAAGATTTCATTTATTGATCCCGTCATCGTTCCTGATTTCCAGTTGGGGTTGATAACAGCCAAATTTGGCCAAAGCGTCGACCCAGCAATTGGACTTGGGAAAGTTGTTCCTTGTAACGATTTCCAGGATATCACCGCATTCTTGACTGGTGGAGGAGAAATGGGGCCTCAAATGGCGTATTTGAGACCAGGTACCTATGGAATAAACCCCAAAATGTTTGAACATAACTTCATTAGAGCAGAAGTAATTGATGAAGGACACATCGGTGCAGTTGAAGCTCAGTTTGGACAGGCATTGGGAGCAGGTAGCATCTTGGGTAAAGAAGTTGAATGTTCATCATTCCAAGACATCACTGCATTCCATGCAAATGGTGGACAGAGAGGACCACAACGTGCATATCTCAATCCAGGAACATACTTCATCAACACGTTTATGTTCAAAATTGAAGAGCATCCGATGATTGTGGTTGGTCCAGAAGAAATTGGTGTTGTTACTACCAATGACGGTGATACGCTTGACGAGGGGGATATCGCAGGGCCAGTTATAGAAGGCCACCGAAGCTTTCAGTTGGTAGAAGAGTTTATGCAAAATCATGGGCGACGTGGACTCCAGGAACAAGTGCTTATGCCGGGAGAATGGAGAATTAATCCATATTTCGCTAAAGTGGAAAAGGCTCAAATGACCTTTGTTCCAATTGGTACTGTCTGTGTAGTTACAAAATTCACTGGTCAAATTGGTGAGGATCAATCAGGAGAAGAGTTTAAGCACGGTACAATTGTCAAAAACGGCTTCCGTGGAGTGCAAATGGATCCACTCAATCCTGGTAAATATCCCCTCAATCCAATGACGTGTAAGTACGAAATCGTACCAACCACAAATATTGTATTGAACTGGGCTGATGCTAAGACTGAGTCTCACAAACTTGATGAGAATCTTTCGACCATCAAAGCACGTACCAAGGATGGTTTCCAAATGAGTGCAGATGTGGCTCAAATTCTGAATATATCCTATACACACGCGAGCAAGGTAATTGCACGCTTTGGAACGCTCAAGAATTTGATCTCTCAAGTACTCGAGCCAACCATCGGGAACTATTTCAGAAATAGTATTCAGGAGGCAGAGGCTATGGAATTTATTCAGCAACGTACCAAGCGTCAACAAGAAGCCAAAGTTGCTATCAACAGAGTACTCACTGAGTACAACGTAGTTGGTGTAGACACGCTTATTGGAGACGTAGTACCTCCTGAACAATTACTCAAACCTCTCCAAGAACAGCATATTGCTGAAAGGATGAAGTTGACGTATAAAGTCCAGAAAGAGGCTGCAGATCAGCGGAAGGAATTTGAAAAATCCAATTCAGAAGCAGACATGCAACCTGAGGTGGTTAAATCAGAAAGAGAAATCCAGATTGCAGACAACCACTCACAAGCTGTGGTGAAAAGGCAAGAAGGAGACTCTAAGGCGATTGAGTTGAAAGCTGGAGCAGATGCAAATGCTACCAAAATCAAGGCTGATGCTGATGCTGAAGCAAAATTAAAGGTAGGTAGTGCAGAAGCAGAAGTCATCGAGAAAGTTGGTACTGCAACTGCAAGTGCTTACAAACAACAAGTTGAAGCCATGGGGCAAGATGGATTTACTTCATTACAAGTTGCAAAAGAGCTTGCCAATGGAAAAGTCCAGCTTGTACCGCAAATTGTGGGTGGAGGAAACGGTAGTAGTACCGATGGTTTATTGGGACTACTCACCTTGGATAAACTTGGAGTAAAACTTCCTGGAAATCAGTCACAAACTGACATACCAAGGACAGAATCAACCAAGAAAATATCTGACTCTGACACAAAAAACAGCTAATATTGAAAATGAACAAATTCTGACAAGCTGTTCACCTCGTTCTGAATTTCAGGACGAGGTTTTTTTATATTTCATTAAACTCCTCTATCGTCATATCCATTAGGCTATGGTTATTAAGTCTCTCATCTCAACGAACGTATTGAAACGAGGGTTTTCTAGTTGTTCTTCCTCACACAAAGTAATAACTTCTTGAATATTGGTCATTGCTTCATCTATAGTAGCTCCAAAACTATGACATCATCTAAAAAGAGGACAACTCACAATGTAGATACCGACTCTATCTTGTTCAACTATGATAGGATAATGCTATTTTATCTCCCTAAGCACTCATTTTTCCCAATCTCTCTCAAACTGTCTTGCAAAGGTCTTGATCACCTCGGGGTCGTCAATGAGAATGCCGATTTCTCTGTTGTTGTCCAAGGCATTGGTAGAGAGATTCATACTGCCATGGATGAGGAGACGTCCATCGATTAGGAGTTCTTTGGCATGGAGATAGGGCTCCGGGAGCGTCTTCATGTATCACTGGACCTGTTCGACACCCTCTCGTTTTTGGTTATCAGAAACGAGGATGCGTATATCGACGCCGCTAGCTGTGAGAGCAGCTAGTTGGGAAATCAAGGCAGGATCTTCGAGATATTGTGCAGCGATTCGTACTGAGGTGGTAGCAGTTGCGAGTGTATCGCTTATTTTTTTTCTACAGTCGATAGGACAAACCAACAGCTGAGGGTGGATATCAGACGGCGTCACGCGCGATCAAGCGATATCGAGGGCGAAAAGATGTTGTAGTGATTTGATAATTTCCAACGAATGACCAATAAATCGGTACTCTCTGTTCGCATAGAAGCTTGGGTAGGTCATGTTTGCACTACTGATCACATAGAAATCATCATCACCTACTCGAACTTTTGCATGTTGAAACACGATACCCAATGCTTCATCTCCCGTCAGGAGTATTCATGGATGAGCGAGTTGTTTGCTGAGTTTGGTAAATGCTTTTTCATCTTGTCCATAGGGCACTTTTTCGTGTATGAGGGTAATATCTACTCACAGATCTGCGAGGGTTTTGAGTAATTGGAGTGATTTGTCGTAGCTGATAGCATAGTGTCGCCCAAGAAGTTGTCGTTTGGTCGTGGCGAGCTGATCCAAAAGTTCTTCCCAAACCCCATACGGACTAATGAGTAAGCTCCCCGTCACAGTAGGAGCATGAGAAGTTGTACGTTGATCTGACCATTGGATCTTCGTCTCATCACTATACAATCACCGCCCTACCAAAGCAATGCCAATACACATACAACAGACAAATAGCCATTTCAATGGGTTGTTTGACAGATTCTGACGCATATAAAGATGGTATACAATAAAGTAGCATCACCCTACCAATTACAAGAACATTTTCAAAGAATAAGCCAAGAATATTTTTTTCTCCACCTTGCATTCTCTCTTTATTCATCTACAAGTAATCAATAGGTAACTTTATTCAGTATGGATGTATGGACGAAGAACAGGCACCTCGTAGTCATTTGTGGTATTGGGCACTCATCTGAGGCATCATACTCCTAGTCGTCATCGCGCTGTGGCGAGCTATGATCAAGCTCAATTATAAGCTCTCAGCGACGAGAGAAAGTTTCTGGCCCTTATTGCGTACGATACTATGGATGTTTGTCGTTGGGTTTATCCTACTGGCGAGCATTGTCGTCGGCATAAATCTCATCGCCAAACGAGGAGAAAAAAAGAAACCTACCCCGCCACACGAAGACGTCTTCTAGAAAGTTTTGTATTAGATACATACGCTATGAGTACACCAAAACGAATACACATGTTGCAACAATTGATCAACAGGCTCATTGCCTTGCGATTCAGCATAGACAAAAGAGGCTTGGCAATGGGTAGAATACTCATTTGATGTATTCTCATTGTACAACTCCTGACCGATATGGGTGACTTGCGTGCACTCTTCACCGATGCGGGCATCTTGCCAACGTACTTGCTCTCATCGCTCTACCCCGATGAAAATTTACGATCTGTCCATAGTCTCTCTGGCGCATATCGATGGCAATCTCTCTTGATGGGCATACAGCTCGCGCTAGCAGTTGCCTTGGTAGTGTGATATCACACCCGTGTTGTCACTATTGGTACACGAGCATTGCTGATTTCCCTCTATGCCAAAAATCCTATCATCCTCAACGGTGGTGATTTTGTACTCAAGATGATTTTATTTTGGGCTATGTTTTTGCCTTGGTGAGAACGCTGGAGTCTCGATGCACATACACCTACCTCAGCGTCAAAAAATTATGTAGGACCATGATCTATTGCACTCCTGTTTCAACTCCTCGCTATCTATATTTTCTCTGCGCTCCTCAAAGAACACCCCGCCCGAGTCAGCGAATTTTCAGCCACGTTTTCAGCACTGAGTTTAGATATTTTTACCAATCCATTTGGACAACGATTTAGAGAACACTACACCTGGACGCAACGGATGACCCAGTATGTTTTTCTTTTTGAAAGACGATGACGAATCTTATTTTTCATTCCCTGGAAGCATCATCGACGAAGGACCATTGGAGTGATCGTATTTGCGGGTTTCCATCTATGATTAATCAGTATGATGAAAATTGGTTTATTCCCTTGGATTTGTATAGCTGCATGGATCATGTTTTTGCCTACAGCAGTCCGAGATGCACGAGAACGCTGGCATCCTGTGAAATGGCTACACCAAAAACTAGCTCATCTCCCGTCTACCTGATGTAGACAGCCACACCTGGGTATATGGTGAAGACTTTTTGTTTTCTTGTGTCTTGCGTATGTAATTTGTTGGAATATCAGAACACTCGATTTCGATCGTCATAGCAAATGGTTCCCGTATGAAATAAATAAATTTGGGATGTTACTCAGATTGGATCAATATCGAAATATGTTTGCACCGTATCCCTTACTTGATGATGGATGGTTTGTTGTCAAAGGACTGACTTTTGCTGGTGAAGAAATAAACGCACGCAATCCTGGACAACCTCTCCCTCGAGAGAAACCCAAAAATCTCTATCTCACTTTTCCCAATGATAGACGACGCAAATACCTCACCAATATATGGATGAGAGACAATGCACAGCATAGAACCTACTATGCCAACTATCTCTGCAATGCGTACAATGCCGACAGAAAACTCCCTGATACGCTCCAATCCATCCAACTCATTTTCATGCTAGAATCCACGAGAGCGTTTGGACTTCCCCTTGCTTTAGAGCAAGTAGACCTCGGGACGTTTCCTTGTCCAATAAAATAAAAAGTAAGCTATCATCAATAGAAGAAATTTTCTTTGCTTTCACGAGATCTGCTATCCCTTCAGGGACTTCCCTCTTCGAGGACCTAGGCGCACACTCAGGATGAGCTTTTCACCTTTCTTAATTCTCAAGTCTTGCTTTCGCTAGATCCTTCGCTACACTCAGGATAACCTCCTTATTCTCCTTTCTTAAATCTTAATTCTTATTTCTCGTTAATCTTAATTCTTATTTCTCGTTCTGCATGCAAACCAAAAAAATAATCCCTCGATCTATCCCCACTATTCTTCGCCGTATGGCAGAGCTTTTTGGAGACTATCCGCAAACAGAATTGAATTATAAAACGCCGTTTCAACTCCTCGTGGCGGTGGTGCTCAGTGCACAAACGACGGATGTGCAAGTAAACAAAGTTACCCAAGCATTATTTAAAGTCGTCCACACACCACGTGACGTGGTAGCGTTGGGTGAGGGGAATCTCAAACAATACATCAAGACCGTTTGATTGCATGTGTCCAAGACCAAACATATCTATCGTATGGCAAAACTATTGAATGAATATCCCGCTTTACCAGGAAGCCCCAAGCTTCAAGCAGATATCAAAAGACAAAAAATTACCTACAAAAATACCAAAGAAATACAGCATATACGAGGATATCGACTTCCTGATACGATTGAAGAAATGACCAAACTCCCTGGCGTAGGTATCAAAACTGCCAAAGTGGTGCTGTCTGTACTCTACGGACAGCGTTGGATTGCGGTCGATACCCACGTACACAGAGTGATGCACAGACTGGGCATCGTAAAAGGCAAAACGCCAGAGCAAACCTCAAAAGAGCTTGAAACTACTATACCAGATCACTACAAACAACAAGCGCATCGCCTGATAATTTACTTCGGTAGATATCTGTGCAAAGCACAGCGTCCAGAGTGCGATCGCTGTCCATTGACCAAACGCTGTCTGCGGTATCAAGAACACATTAAAAAATAATTTTATTTGAAGCATACTATGTGGTGACACAATAGCATACAAATTACTGAACCTGCTTGGGGACAACGACTCTTGTTGGCACTCAATGATTGGATGACCAAACATTATCTCTTAGTACGCCTGGTACCATATACTGCGGATGTTTTTGTATTTTCGTACCCTGTCTATCTCGTTGCGCTCTATATTCGAGGCATCAATAAACATCAAGAATACTACAAGCACGCAGCGTTGTATATATTTTTCTCAAGTGCTCTTGCGGCAATCATCAACATCACCATTCAATACTTTGGTGATAAATCGAGACCCGAACTCATGGTACAAAACAAAGATCAGTTATTGCTCTCACATCTCCCCACCGACCCCTTCCCTTCTGATCATGCTGCAGTTTCTGCAGCGATTGCGATGGCAACTACATTGTGGGGTATGCGTCATGGCGACAAAATGTTCTTGCGTGTAGCTTGGTTTTTCTGGATTGCTTGTGGTGCAATGTCTGTCTCGAGAATTGCTGTTGCAGTTCATCGACCAACTGATATTATCGTAGGTATCATCGTAGGTGTATTGAGCGCTTGGGTATTGCTCAAAGAGTCTGTGCGAACTCGATGCAAAAGGCACATCCTAGCACCACTCATCCAATTCGAAAAATGGCTTTTCAGCAAAGTCTTCGGTATTGTACAGTAACATCACTTTTTGTGTTCCCATAGTTCAACAGGATAGAACGGGTTCCTCCTAAGAATCAGATCCAGGTTCGAGCCCTGGTGGGGACAAGAGTGATTGTATTGACTTAACAAGGATAATATATATAAGCAAGCGTAAAATGAAAAATGAAAATGAAAAAAATTATTCCGATTCTTTTGGTCTTTGGTGCCTATATCGGCCTGATTTATTGGGGAGGTAAGACGGGACAGCTTATCATGTATCCGATTATCATACTCGTGACTATCTTGCACGAACTAGGGCACGCGTTCTTTGCGCTTATCACAGGTGGTCATGTGCATAGTATTGCTGTAGATCCTGCAAACGGTGGTGGCGCAACGCTGTCTTCGGGTGGTGTTCTCAGTTTAATCACCATGGGTGGATACATCGGTAGTGCGCTCTTTGGCAATCTTCTGTTCGCCATCGGAGCATACAAAATGCACTGGAGCAAAACCTGTATGTGGTGTCTGGCCATCCTAATGATCTTTATCGGATTTGTCTGGTACAGCTCGCCAATTACTACGTTCGCACTCTGTGTCTATGCTCTAGGATTCTATATCTTGAGCAAGCACCAGTATGTTGCAAGTATTATGTTGATGTTCTTGGGGCTTGCGAGCATTGTATTCATCATCCAGGACTTTAATGGTGGGCCACGTTCAGATCTAGCACAGTTCTCTGGTATCCTACCGACAGCAGTATGGAGCTATATCTGGCTAGGCATCGTCTGCATTATCACGTTCTACAACGTACGGATGCTCGTTCGACATGCACAAACATAAAAATCATCTTCTATTATCTCCGGCATGTCCGGAGATTTTTTTTTATTTTGCATTGTCAGCTACTATCCCTATACTCGCTTCAATGGACCACACACAAAACACCTCTCTCCTCTCCTACAACACCTTTCATCTCGACTGTATAGCCGAGGAGTTGGTGCATATACAAAATATAGCAGACCTTGAAGAACTGGTCGTAAGTAACTTGCTAGCAGATCGTCCTTTTTTGATTTTGGGAGGTGGATCAAATCTCCTCCTTGCGCAAGCCAGCTATGCAGGTGTTGTCATCAAGAATGAAATCATGGGAATGATTGTTGATGAAATTACAGATACACATTGCCTGGTCACCGTCGGTGCAGGTGAGGAACGAGAAACATTTGTCCAGCGAACACTCCTCAATGGTATGTGTGGGCTCGAAAATCTCAGTGGTATCCCTGGGTGTGTCTGAGCTGCTCCGGTCCAAAATATATGAGCATATGGTGAAGAAGTGAAAACATATATCACGCAAGTACATACTTTCGATCTCATTACAGGCCAGCAAAATATCTTGACCAATGAAGCATGTCATTTTGGCTATCGCCGATCGTGCTTCAAAGAACCCGAGAACAAATCACTTTGTATCACTCATGTGCAATTTAGACTACCGAAATACAACGCTAGCACCTATACCCCGAATCTGAGCTATGCTTCTCTCGACTTACCGACAGCAGAAATCATTACTCCACAACTAGTTGCCACCGCAATCAAAGCAACTAGAGCTTCAAAACTACCCGATTGGCACGTTTTGTGAACTGCATGAAGCTTTTTCAAAAATCCCTCTATCACAACCTCAGCGTATGAGACCCTCAAACAAGTCACCCCAGATCTCAAAGGATTTCCTCAATCAGATGGTTCTATAAAATTATCCGCTGGTCAGCTCATCGAACTCGCTTGATTCAAAGGCTATCGCCAAGGCGCCGTGGGAACGTACGACAAACATGCACTCGTTCTCGTACATCATGGCGGAGGCACAGGCGCTGAACTTCTTACCTTAATTAAACAAATTCAAGAGGCGATACACAAACAGTTTGGTGTACGGTTGACACCAGAAGTATGTATCATCAACTAATACAAGAACTTGACTTCGTGAATTAAGTCAGTATAAGAAATAAACTAAACAAAAGATTATGGACAAAAATATGTTAAATTTGGGTAAGGGACAAGGAATACCTCCCTTTCAGTTACAATTGGATACTCTCAAAAAAGTGATTCTCAGAGAGTTCCAAGGAGAAAAGTACTTCTTGTTTCTGTATGAAAATGGAGGAGGGTGGTCATTTCATCCCAAACAAGCCTATGGCAAACAAGGATTAGAAGAGAGAATCAAAGAACTCATACTTCGCATCAAAACAGCGATGATCGAGATCAAAAAAAGCTTCCATCTAGAGGAGCAAGTCCTTGAAGAGAAAAACATCCACGGATGCTCGCATGTCTCGTGGAAAACGGTTGTCGCAAACGACGACCAACAGTAAAAAACGTGAAGGCATGCAAAGAGTAAGAGGGTACTCCTCTTACTTTTTTTTATACATAAATTATTTAGGAGTTTTTCATTTCAAAGGTTTGGGGCGAAGAGTTGATTTATTTTTGCTAAAGAGACGGAGTACTTTGGTACCAGCAGTGATGCCAGATTCAACTGCGCCATTCATGAATCCTTGGTGATACAATGAGGTATGTTCTCCACAAAAATGCAGGCTTCCTACAGAAGCAGCTAATGCTTTGGTACCAAGGACAAGTGTGCCTGCAGGGTAGGTAGCAAATGCTCCATGGGTGAAAGGATCATTTCATCGATAGTACCCATAGGTATTTTTGCTATCACAGCGAATATGGGGGTGGTGTTTTTTGATAGATTCTGCAAAATGTTTATCAGACCATTTTGATAAAATCATTGCTCTGTCTCCTGAAGCATATAATCACAGTAGTCATCACTTTTTGACCTGCTGTCCACGTCCAGCGTTGTAGAGCGTATGCAACACAGTATCATCGCATAATCACATTTTCTCAGGCAAAGAATCTTTGGTCATGGCTCCTCGTTTGGTAACTCTACCATACGGAATTGAGTTGATATAACGCATTTTCTCAGCTGTAAGTCACGGCTTCCATACGATCTGTCCTATCGCTTTGATAGGTAAAGCGCAAATTACTTGATCTCCAAAAAAAGTCTTTTTTTGAGAGGTGACTGCAAAATGCTTCTTGAGTTTTGTAACTTCCTCTACTCTGGTATCTGTGAAAAAATGTACTCCCTGATTCTTGAGATATAAGGTAAGTTCCTGTATCAAGACATCATTACCTCAAGCAATTTTGAAGTCCATACCATCACTCCCTCATCCTTGGAGTTTGTACATAATATAATTGGCCGCAGAGACTGATTTTACATCCTCAGCAAATTCATTACTTTCAAGGAGATCTTCAAACTCATACGAATCGCTATCCCACCCAAATATCTGAAAAAAAAGATCCTCTAGGGAAACCTTGTCATACTCCAACACTTTACGATCCTTGGGACCAGCGAACTGCGCCAAAAAAGTATTGAGCTTCGTCTGATATTTTTTGGGGAGACGCATAGTGATATGATGATGTCTATGGACGTGTACTCTCGTGCCATGTTCTACCACCTCTCGATCGAAATCATGAGGAATGAGTTGCAACAAAAATCTCTTGCACAGATCTAGGAGATAGGTGTCATTTTTGCCAATCCACTCTGCACCCAATTCTGCATACAGATTCTTCTTCATTTTCTGTGACCATACTCTCCCTCATATTCTACCTTTTCATTCGAGGAGACATATACGTGTCTTTGGACGTGTATCCAGGATCGTCAAAGCAGCTGTCAATCATGACAGTCCTCATCACAGAATAACTACCTCATACGGCATCGAAATATCTTTTTCCATTACTCCCTCATAGAGAAATGAGGTGAAAAAGAAAGTCGCAAGAAGGTTATCTTGCCACCATCTTGAGAAAAACATCGTTTGGTATACTGACTCTTCCCATTTGTTTCATTTTCTTCTTACCTTCTTTTTGCTTTTTGAGCAATTTTTTCTTTCTCGACACATCTCCTCCGTAGCATTTAGCAATAACGTCTTTTCTCATAGCCGGGATAGTTTCTCTTGCAATCATCTTGCTCCCTACTCATGCTTGCAAAGGGATAGGAAACATATGCTTAGGGATCAAGTCTTTGAGCTTTTCTACAATATCTCTTCAACTATAGTATGCTTTATCTTCATGGACGACGAGACTAAATGCCTCTACCAATTCGCCATTGATGAAAATATCCAACCTCACTAAATCGGCTGAAGTATAGGTAGAAAACTCATAGTTCATCGTTGCATATCATTTAGTAGCAGATTTGAGTCTATCATAAAAATCTATCATAATTTCACCCAATGGCATCAGATACTTCCACAATACTCTTTGGGTATCGAGGTATTCCATACCTTTGAGTTTACCTCTATACTCTTGTGCTAACTGCATGATGTTGCCTGAGTACTCCTCAGGTCAAACCACCTCTACCTCCACTATAGGTTCCATGATATCCTCGAGCATCCCATGATCTGGCATACCTCCACCTGAATTGATGTACATCCAGGGCTTTAACTGTTCACTATATTTACGCACCAATTGGTCTGTATCTAGTTCTTCATCATCAGATGTTGGTGTAACGATATATTTCCATAGTCAAGTGGCCACCAAATCTTTGATATTATTACCTGCTGCGAGACGTTCATCTTTGAAATTCTTCATTTGGACTAAGTAGGTCACCGTCGGCGTCGTAAACAAGGTCTCCATATTGTACTCTCTCGACAAACGTTCCTTGATAATATCCATATGGAGCATACCCAAAAAACCACATCTGAAGCCATGTCCCATAGCAGCAGAAGTTTCATGTTCAATCACTAATGCACTATCATTGAGAGCTAATTTCTCGAACGAACTTTTGAGTTTATCATAATCATCTGTCTCCATAGGATAGACTCCCGCAAACACAAACGGTTTCACTTTTTGAAAACCAGGAATAATATACGGTTGGAGTGCACTCATATCCATCTTGGAAGTACTGACGCTGAGCATGGTATCACCGATCTTGGCATCTCTCACACTCTTTTGGCCAGTGGTAATATACCCTATTTGTCCTGCAACTAATGTCTCATCTTTGTGATACTTGGGAGCAAAATAGCCTACTTCGATGGGTGAAATAATATTCTGTGAATAGATCAACGCAACTTGTTGTCCTACACGGAAGCTTCCATCCACCACTTTGACGAAAGCGACCACTCACTTGTACGGGTCAAAGACGCTATCAAAGATCAAAGCGCGCCCCGTATTGGTGGCACCGTGCGGGATATGGCCATCTTTTCGATATCTCTCAGGGTATAATGCCAAAAAATCATCAGGCGCGCTAATGCGTTCTATCACCGCATCCAGGACGTGGTCAACTCACTCCCCCGTCTTGGCAGAAATAGCGATGATCTCGCTTGGGTCTATGCCGATGACCTGTTGAATCTCTCTCGTCACTCTCGGAACGTCCGCAGCAGGAAGGTCAATTTTGTTGATCACGGGGATGATCGTGATGTTGTGATGCATCGCCATATAGAGCGTGCTAAGGGTCTGGGCTTGAATACCCTGCGTAGCGTCCACAAGCAAGACTGCCCCCTCGACCGCTGCCAATGATCTCGATACTTCGTACTGAAAATCCACATGGCCAGGCGTATCGATCAGGTTGAGCTCATAGCCTTTCCACTGCATACGGGCTGGAGCAAGTTTGATTGTAATTCCTCTCTCTTGCTCGAGATCCATAGAATCCAATACCTGACTCATCCCCACTTTTTTGACGGTTTTGGTGATCTCCAAAAAACGATCCGCTAGTGTCGACTTACCGTGATCAATATGGGCTATAATACAAAAATTTCTCATTTTATGGGCCATGACAAACAACAATCTAAATTTGACAAACTCAATGGAGGTCAATATACTGATTTAGAGCAATACTGCCACCGAAAATGCTTATTTCATGCGTATACCAATACTTTCTTTTCATCCCTCAGCGAATCATATGGAGTCAGCACCCACAACACCAGAAAACTCATTTGCAGAACTCTTCGAGAAATCTCTCAAAGATGATTTAGCAGCGTTAGCAAAAGAAATTACTGCTGACATAATTCCACCAAAAGAAAATAAAGAGGTGCTGGGTAGCACCATACTTTTGGGTGATGCAGCTCGCCTCGCAGGTCAAGCACAAAAACTTCCCTGACCCTCTATTGAACAAGGACTACTCAATACACTCAAAGGCAAATCTTTCTTTGAACAAGGAGGAGAACAGCAGATCATAGCGAAATGGGAATCACTGGTCTTTTATATGCACCATGCAGATATTCACGCAAATCCTGCACTAGAAAAGAAGGCTCAGCAATTTGTCATCCAAGCACTCAATGATATTGCTCGCACCGATGGATGAGCATTTCTGCTCAATCGTATCAAAGAAGATTTCACCGGCAAAAAATGAGTCTACATTCAGATGGGATCTGGTATTATGGAGTGAGGGAAATCACTCAATGCAGAGGAACATCACCATGATGAGATTGCGTCATGACATCTCGAAGAAGCGCACCTATACGAAGCTGAAGGTGAAGCTGAAAAGTGAGAAAACAAATGAGATAGCATCAGTTGGCCATTTGATTATGCTTACTATCATATAAGTGAAGACTGGAATACGAAAGGCCAAACATCCATCGCCACCTCCCCTTCTGAGATATTGTTTCATGAGTTTTGACATCTCTACGATGACCCAAAATTAGTGCAAACATATCTCAACCAGGCACAAGAGAAAGGCATATTCATAGATGTAGATCACAATGGTATCCACGATGCACAAGAACTCAAAAGCGTACTTACCAAAGCCGGACATACCTGACTTGCGATGCTCGATATAGCCTACAAGCAGTCTACGGCCACCTATCGGGAACAATTGATGGCCTATCAAAAGAAACAGCAATGATTTAGTGATCATCTCGCAAGACCCTACTACGTCAAAGACGGTAAACCAAGTGGCAGAATGAGTGACTGAGTACCGAGAGTGGGTATCCCGGTCGATAACGCTGCCTCCATTCGTCCTTCCAAAATCGTAAGTTGAGAATAATGTTTTAGTAGGTTACTTCAGTCCATCATGGAAAACAACCATCTCACCCAGCTCGCTCAGGAGATTCTCTCCTCCTCTTCCGCTATCAACTGGAAACAGGCGAGAAGCGGGTGAAAAGGCGGTCAGAACGTCAACAAAGTGAGCTCCAAAGCACAACTCAGCTACGATATAGCTCGTTGTTCCTTTTTGAACGATGAACAAAAAGCACAGCTTTTCAATGCATTAGACAACAAAATAAACAAAGAGGGCGAACTCCGCATCGATCACGAACGCAGTAGAGACTTTCCCAAAAACAAACAAGCCTGCGAAGAGAAATTCATTGATCTCCTCGTCACTGCACTCACGCCAGAAAAAGAAAGAAAAGTCGGCATCCCCAAGAAAATTGATACTACACTTTCCGATGACGAACAAGCCAAACAACGCAAGCTCAAAAAAACTATCAGCATTGCTAAGCACAAAGCCAAAGCGAACAAGATACAACACAAAGACAAGAAAAAAATGAGAGCTAAAACGACTTATAGCGAAGAGTAGTATTTCTCAAACGTATGCATAAAAAAAGCCCTCCTGATATACAGGAGAGCCACAGTTTTTTGCAAACCTCAGTTGTTTATGAGGTCAATTCTTCAGTCTGTTTTACCAAACTCACCGGTCCTCCTGTTTTGTCGGCAAGATCGAAGTTTGCATTGATGAAGTCTACTACTTCTTGAGGATCAATGCTGTGGTGAAACACAATGTTCGGCCCATGGTTATCGAGCATGACTGCTGATAAGTTGCCAAACCGTTGCAGTCCATTGGAGGTGTTCTGGCCACATTGATGACTCCCACATTCATACTCCCTCTGAGAGACCGCAGGGATCAGTGATCCCTCTTTGAGCGGACAGTGGAAGTGTACGATGCAGTCGTAATCATTATGTTGAGAAAAGATAATTCTCTGAGACTGACCACCAACTGATGGCTTTGCTCCATAGGCGATGACGGTATCATCCTTATCGGTAACAACTCTGACCAAACCGTTTTTGGGGAGGTCATTGAAGTTACTTTTGCGAATGGAGGTGAGAAATTCCTTCTCTCCAATCTTACAGGCAAAATGCCCTACTGTCGCCCCATTGAAGGGTTTGTATGCTCCATTGTTGATACAATAGTTGACTATCGTTCGCAGTGAAGGATAGACTAACTCCGAATCCCATGGCACCGGCGTACCAGCAACCACAGTTGAATGCGTAAACGATAACTGACAGCGATGATAGGTCATATCAACCAACTGGTGTAATGCCTCATATCTGTCTTTGGTAACATGATATTTGGCCTCTTCAGGAGTTATGATCATGTTATAACGTGTTCTTACATCATTCGCCAAGACAAGATTGCAAGAGTTATTCTTCAGCAAGTTGAGTCCTGCCAAATACTGCTCTTGGAGTGTAGCTCCACAAGTTGTTTTGAAGGCAACTAGGAAGATATCCTTGCGTCCATCACGAATAGTTTTGAGCACCTTTTCGGTCGGTGTGAGTTCCATCATCTTCTTACCCTCACTTGTTTTGAGACGTGATGCAAACCTGTGCGAGAGTACTCCATCAATTTTGCCAGTATAATCACACATACCTACATTGAAGAAAATGACTTTTGTCCGGAAGTCCTCTTTGATCTGAGCTACATACTCGGCTACATTATGGTTGGTCACTAAAAATGACTTATGGTCTGCCATTTTGGTCAACTGTAACCAAACATCCATATCCTTGAATCGCTCCTTACAATGCAACTCCAGCGCTCTGGCAGTTTCACCAAAAGCTGGCATTGCCAACGACAAGTGATTTCTCACATGACTGAACGTGCCACCCCCGAGGATGTGCACAATTTTTTTGTACGTATTCATAATTTTGATTTAATTGTTTTCTTGCGAAGTGTGATCAAATAGTTTACTAAACTCCCACACTTCATCAGCAAAAGGGAGCAACAGGAGATTGACAAAGAGTAGCTCTGGATGTGCTTCCACCAACTTTGGTGCGGTAAAGACTAAGAATAATACATTGCATACAAAGATAAACAACAATAAAATTGCTGCTCCTTTATAAAAGTTTTGGTCAGACTTCTCTATCTGTTTTTTCAAGTCCCTGTCGGAAAGTTTTTTTTTCATACGTTTATTGTTTAGATTTTTTTATTACTGGTAATGAACACATTCAGGATTTTCCCTGATGATGCGTTTATATATAATGCAAATAAATTGTCAATATAAGAAAATCACTATTGAGCACTGCTATTTTTGTTATCCAATCGCCTCAAACCCCTTCTCTACATCGTGGTAGACCGTGAGTTGTTGGTCTTCAATCAACCACAGATGATTAGCTACTTGGCTGAGGAAGTCTCTATCATGAGAAATAATCAGACTCACGCCCGTGAATTGTTGCAACATCATAATAATACTCTCCTTGGATAAAATATCTAAGTGATTCGTTGGTTCATCCATGATGATGACATCTGGTTTGGTGAGGAGCATTTTGGTAAGTGCTACTTTTGCTTTTTCACCACCCGAAAGACTACCTATTTTTTGATGGACTTTTTCAGCAGCAACAGAGAGTGCTCCCAAAATACCTAATATTTCCTTCATACTTGCTCCGGGTCCGAGCAGTTCATCAAGGACCGTTTTGGTGCCGTCCATGGCTTCTACAATCTGGCCATACGAGCCAATCGTCAACGTTGGATAGATCTTACATGATCATTGCAAAAGCGTGTTCTCTCCAAGGAGCGAATTGATAAGTGTCGTTTTTCACACACCATTTTTGCCCATGATACCAATTTGCATATCTTTAGTCACTTCCAATTTTTTGGGTAAGTGCACCAAGGGGTTCTCGTATCAAACTACTCCTTCATGTATCGTCAAAATAGTAGCAGGAAGCCTTCTTTCACTGCGCTTGAGATGAATACCCTTGGCTGTATGCATATCTTCTGGAGCGTCGAGCTGTTCTACTTTATCGAGCATTTTAATTCTACTTTGCACTTGCGCAGCCTTGCTGGCTTTGTATCTAAACCTGTTGATAAACTCTTCTTGTTGCTCCATATATTTTTGTTGATTTTTAAACTCCTTGAGTTGTTGTTCGTATTTTGCAATTTTCTGATCAAGATAGCTGTCATAGTTTCCTTTGTATCGATTGAGCTGATGATCTGCAATTTCCACCACTTGATCGAAAACAGTATTGAGAAATCTTTTGTCATGAGAAATACACAGTAAGGTCTTTCCCCAAGCACTACAAAACTGCTCGAGGAAGGTAATACCTTCGATATCGAGATGGTTAGTTGGTTCATCTAAAATCAACAGATCCACCTGTTGTAATAAAAATTTTGCTATCTGCACTTTGGTTTGCTCTCCTCCACTCAGTTGCCGGAGAGGAAATTGTAATTGTGCATCACTGAACCCAAATGCTTGCAAAATAGTCGTCTGTAAATCATACAAGACAAAGCCATCATGCTGTATCAATCGGTCGCTCAGTTCTGACTGACGTTCGAGCAAGAGTAAGCTCTCGGGATCATTCTGCGCAATACGTTGTTGCAGTGCAAGTCGCTCTTGCATATGAGCGGTGACCTCAGGTAAGGTAGTAAGCATTTCTTCAGCTACGGTACGCTCTTTATTTTCTCGAAACATATCTTGTGAGAGAAAACCGATCTTGATTCACTTGGGTAACATGATCTCTCCAGCATCTGCCTCCTCACGTCAGAGGATAAGTTTTAACAAAGTTGATTTCCCTGCTCCATTTCTACCAATTACTGCTACCTTACTCCCTGTTAGAATTTGTAAGGATGCATCCTCGAAAAGGATAGTTGATCACAGCTGTTTGGAAAGGTTCTTTATTTGGACCATAGGAAGTCAGCCTCTCTCACTAGACCCTTGCAAAAGTCGCTTGGGGATAGATTTGAAACGAGATGTTGTCTTTTTTATGTCAATTTCATCAAAATCAACACCAAACGTAGTGCTGAGATACTTTAGCAATATGGGAAGTTTATTGGATTCCTTGGTTTTGGAGCCCATTTGTGCAAGACGATCCTGACAGATTTCCAAAATTTCATCAGCGGTAAACTCAGGGTGCAGTTCAATGATGCGTTGTATATATGCGTCGAGATCCATGAGAAAAGACAAAGTAAGGAAAAGTATCTATGTGATAATAGGCACATGCACGAGTAGCTCAACTAACTGATCATCCAAAGAAATTCATTGTCTCTTGCGATCGTATGCTAAGGCTACTCTATGACGCAACACCGGCACAGCCATCATTTGAAGATCCTCAAGTGATACTTCTGTACTACCTCTCAACCATGCAACTGCTTTAGCAGATTGTACCAAGGCCAAAGAAGCTCTCGGAGAAGCTCAGATGCTAAAAGGAGATTGCGCAGTTCTTGTCGCCTGAACGAGACGCACTGCATATGCTAGTAATGCATCACTGATATGTATTTTTTGCACTTTTTGTTGAAATTCGGTAAGCTCTGTAAGTGAAAAGACAGCAGAAGTATGCGTATGTACTTTATTTTTTTGTTGCTTCTTAACGATATCTTGCTCTTGTTCATAGCTCGGATACTCCACTACGATATGCAACAAAAATCTATCCACTTGTGCTTCTGGCAAAGGATAGGTCCCTTCATGTTCCAAAGGATTTTGGGTGGCGAGCACAAAGAAAGGTTTGGGCAAAGGAAAAGTCTTTCCAGAGATAGTAACTTGCCCTTCTTGCATAGCCTCGAGCAAAGCTGACTGTACCTTGGGGGTAGTTCTATTTATTTCATCAGCTAACACACAATGTGCGAAGATAGGTCATTTGAGTACAGTGAATTGCTGACTCTTGGGATCAAATATTTCTGCTCAGATAATATCACTCGGCAACATATCCGGCGTGAATTGAATTCTTTGAAAACTAAAATCTAGATAACGAGAAAGTAGGGTGATAGTTTTGGTCTTTGCAAGACCTGGGACTCCCTCCACCAACGCGTGTCAATTCACCAACAAGGCAACAAATAATCCATGCAGATATGCATCCATTCCAACAATTTCTTCTTTGAGATGTGTTTGCAAACGATGAAATCACTCCTGTTTGATAGAGAGGTGTGCAAGTGCATGTTGCCATGTATGTCTTACTTCTTTGGATAACACATCCATAGTAGCGTTCATCAAAGTGGTTACCTTGCGCTTTTCATGTATGTCCTTTTGATAGAGAACATAAAATATAACACCAATCACGACCAAAATTACTATTCACCAAACAAATCGCATATTACACACACAATAAACTAAAATCCAAGTTGTTCGTAGAATTAATTGCTACTATTTTGTGACGTCATCTTTGACCCTGTACTATACGTATCCATGATTTAGGCAAATCCAACGTCTCACTAAGTAATGCTATAAGCTCTGCATTTGCCTCGCCGTCTTGAGCTACAGCTTTGAGTGAACAGGTATATACTTTGCTTCACATGAGATCTGTATATGCTCATGTCCATGCAGTTGTTTTTGCATGTGGTTTCACCAAGAGAGAAAGATACTGCATAGTCTATAATATAAATAATGAATATCTACACAGAGAATTTTATTCTCCGTCCACAACTTTGTAAATGAGGCGTACTTGTTGTGTTGCTTCATCCAATATAATATGTCACTTGATCACTCCTTGTGTCAGATATTGCCCTGCTGCAAGCCCATCAAGTGAGGCTTCTGGAGCAGATTTCTGTAAACGTTCCATTGCTTTGGTATCAATTGAGAAGCTTGCAATACTCTCAGGTACATGTACCAGTCATTGAACTCACTTACCAAGAATCATCGTAGGATCAATAAGGATACTCAGTATCGATCATGATGAATCTCAAGAGAGTTTCTCAAAGCTTACCAAAGGAGATTGTCACAGTACAGCCTCAAGTCATGGTATTGCAACTGACAACGTGAATCATTCATCAGTGATTCTTTCCTCAATTGCTCAGCTTCACAAGAATTTATCAACGAGTTCACTAAGTACCGGTTTCAAAACACCTGCTAATATACCTGCTTTGGGACTATTGAAAATTACTGCAGCTCACAATCAAATACCTCCACCGCTAGTTACATCTAGCGAGAGCGCTACATTATCATGCAGTACGGAAACAATATCATAGTAATCATCTTTAGCGAGCAGATTCACAAATGTAGGATGAAGTTGTGCCATAATGATTGGCAATAAAGTAATAACCTGCGCATCAGATAGTCAAAGTACTCCTAATATGTCCTGAAATTCAACATATACTAATGGATCACTTTTGACGAGAGTTGCAAGTTTTGGTTCATAGTTACTAGCTCAAGGATGCAGAGTTCATGGAGAAAACTGCATAATGATATTGCCCTCACTTTGTTGCAATGCTAAATGAGAGAGTGCCATAGTATACTCCAATTTCTTGCCAAATTGTGCGACAAGTGGATTTGCTCACCCACCTTTACCACGAGAAAGGAATCAAACATTATAGGTGCCTCACTGCATGCCTTCACTCCAAAGTTGTGCTCCTGTGAGTTCATTCAGCATATCACCCTTGTATGTATCGAGATATTCTAATGCTATTGGATCACCATATGCCCAGGTGTTAGATCAAATTTTTTGACTGGTATATGTTTCCTCAACTGCTATCACGCCTACTTGTTGAAGTTCATTGATGGATAACTCATCATCTGCTTTTACAAACAATATATTTACTGGGTCTCCTTGTGTCAAAAACTGTCCAACAAGGAGAGACTGTACTCCTTTGAGATGAGCTGCTAATGGTTGTCAAGTATATCCTGTCTGGCTTTCAATCTTTTCCATTAACTCAATAAGTGAGTTGTCAACTTTGATATACATTACCTGATCAATCTCGCCAGGAACCTCATCCAAAAAACCGGTAGATGGACTATGCAAAGTTGATTTATCTCCCCACAAAAACCAGACACCAATAGCCAGGATTCATAATACGATTATTGGTAACATCCATTTTTTCATAGGTGATCTATAAATAATAAAATATCTGTGGCAGTGTACCGTTTATTCTTTCTTTTTCCAGTCTTGATATCCAGTAGCAATACGATCGACTACTTCTTGAGGTGTCAAGTGAGTAGTATCTATGACCAAGTCGTACTGAGTGAGATCCATAAAGTCTGATCCATACAACGCAGACCGTCTTATCTGATCTTCTTTGTTTCTGGTAGTAGTAATTGTATGGACTTCATCGAGACTGGTGTTTGGGTCGGTCGTTCTCTGTGCAACGAAAATCCTCTTTGCTGCTTCTCGATCATCTACATCCAAAAACACTTTGAATGCATGAGGTTGATTATAATAGCTCATTCTCGACTCCAAAATTATAGGTCCATCTGGAGCAAGCGATTGCTGATATTTCTCGTAGGCAACATCAAATTTTTCTGCATTACCTGGTTCTTCACCCAGCTTATTAAATTCACTAATACTCAATCACATCTCTTCAGCTAATTTTCTTTTCATATCACCGATAGCAATTCTCTCATACGCAAGCATTTCTGCAAGTATCTTGGTGACGGTACTTTTGCCTGATCCAGGCTTCCCACCTACAGTTATCATCATACACAATAAAAATAAAACTACTCCTCAAACACCACACTATCTCATGTACTCAATCCATATTGTTGTGCTAATCAAGCATTGATTTCAAGTACGTATCTAGCATATCATGATCAAGGATCATAGGAAGGACAAGGCATTTCTTTACACGGCGTTGCATTGTGTACAAGAGCAATAATTTGCATGTCATTATTTACCCATATCATATCTAACGGAATAAGGGTATTCTTCATCCAGAATGCAGCATGCGCAGTTGGTTCATCAAAAATAAATCGCATCCCCTTATCTATATCCATATTAGCTCTTCGCATCAACCCTTGTGCTCTTTCAGCAGCATCATCAGCAATTTCTACAACGAAACAAATATCCTTGACACACACCTGTGATCAAGAACTCTGAATGTTAGGTAGCGCAACTTCTGTCGTCTGCTCATTTTTCACCTGTGTTTTCTCTACTTGCTTTTGCTCTTCACTAACCTGTGTACGAGGTTGAAGAGATGTACATCAAGATACCAAAAAGAAAACTAACAAGAGTAAGTATATGCGCATCAAGTTCATTTATTGTGTAGTAAAATATGCTTCTTTCCTTTGCATCCGTCGTGTAGACTGTCTACAAAGTCTGCTAGCGTCACGAGGATCATGGAGTATTGCTTTGACCGACTCTTCAAGGAAGATAGTGTTTTGACTTCATTTACACAAGACTACAGCTGGTGTTGGACTTTGCATCAAGTGTTCACGTAGTGCATTTCACAAAAGATGACTATTTGCAAACCAGCTCACACGATGTGAAGAAAATCATAGTAACTTCAGTTCGTCAAGCAAATAACGCTGCATACACTCACCTACCAAGTATAATCTATCTGTGCGGTGTGCAACATACTGTGCGAGCGCTCTATGTTCAGATTCAGTATAGATTCATAGCTCCCTCATATCCCCCAAACACAAAATGAGTTCGCTCGCAGGAAACACTTGATCACGCAACAAAATACTGGTATCAATCATGATTTTCATACTCTCTGGTGCAGCATTGTATGATGAATCAATTATCATACTATTATGTATTCAATGCAATACTGTTGCTCTACCTTCTTGCAAAGAGAGAGGGAGCAACAATGTTCACACATCCTCCTCATTGCTGATATTCGTCACTCATGCCTGCTGAAATCTCCTAGCCAAAATAAGTTGAATAGCAACTGCTATACTTGTATATGCGGCCTGCTCTTTACCCAAGACAGGGATACATGCTGTACCGATTTTCTCCCTCCCTTGCATCAACGAGAAAACAGCTTGAACACTGTCATTTATGTAGGTCAACAAATAATCTTTGTAACCGATATCTGCCTCGTGTGACACATCTTCTTGCATGCTGTACGAGAGTTTCTCAACATCAATATGGGCGAGAAAGGGAAGAATATATTCTCCATCGCTTGGGTAGAACACCACATCACGCGCAGCTACGAGCAACCTTGTTTTCTCGAATAAGATATCATCTTTGTTTGCAAAATTCATAGCATGGACTTTATCCAAGGCAGTAAATATCGCTATATCTGGACGTGCTATAGCGATCAGTCCTGTCATGTCTCCGGGCTGATCAATTCCATACTCAAGGACGAGAATATCATATCTTTTCCTTTGAAAGAAACGCCCCAGCACATGAGCTAATGCTTTACACGATCCAACAAGTGAAGGTGTAAACTCATTGACATCAAAAATTGCTAAGGCAAATCACGCATCTATAGAATTGAAATTTTTCTGAGAGGTAGCAATACGAAGACCTGGTAACAAGGTAGTGAGTGTCTGCGCTATCACCATTCTACAAGACGTTTTTCATACACTACCAGTGATACCTATAATATAGGGTTTATGTATATTGAGGTACAATCTTGCCAATCAATTGATGACTGCAAAGAAAAGTTTTTTCATACAATGTGAAGATCTAAAAAATCTATTTCATTTGTTTACCAAATCATTCAATTGCTTTGAGCACATCAAGAGGCACCATCCAAACTGTGGTATTTGATTGATCAGAACTAATATCATTGATAGCCTGGAGCGTTCTCAAGTGGAGTGCACCTGGCGCAGTTCCTAGGAGTTCCGCAGCTCTTTTGAGATTGTCCGCTGATGCTAATTCTCCTTCAGAGGTGATGATTTTAGCTCTCTTTTCTCTTTCTGCTTCTGCTTGTTTACCGATAGTTCTTTTGAGATTCTCAGGAAGATTGATATCTTTGATCTCCACAGCCAATACATCTACTCATCGACTATTGGATTTCTCATCAATTACTTCTTTGATTTTCGCACTTGCGGCTTCTCTATCACTGAGCAATTGATCAAGCTCAAATTGTCCTACAATATTTCTCATAGAAGTTTGTGCAAACTGACTCATTGCATAGTCGATATTTTTGACATTAATAAGAGATTTTTCCACTTCAAGAGCTTTGACTTTATAGTAGATCACTGCATTGATACTACAAGATACATTATCTTTTGTCATTGCTTCCTGTGAAGGAACATCGACCGCTTTTTCTCTGATATCAGTAATTACTACTCTTTGAATGATTGGTATCACTACCTTGAGACCAGGTCACAAAACATTAGTAAATCTACCAAGTGTGAAAACAATTCCTCTTTGATATTCATTGATAATTTTGATGCCCATCAATAAAGCGATTACAATCAGAATCCACAGATTTGCGAGAAGAAATGTAATCATATAAGAAAAGAATAAGGTAAAAGATTAGTTAACGATAATATTAATTATCTTATCTGGCACAAAGATAGACTTTTGTATCGTTTTATCCACTAGATATCATGCGAAATGTTCATGTGTGTGAAGCAAGTCCAATATCTCCTGCTCTCACAGTCCAGGTGCTACAGACAAGGTTCCTCTCATTTTACCATTTATTTGTACAGGGAGATTAATCTGCTCGATGATGATTTTGGCAGGATCAGCAATAGGTCGAGGTGCATAGTGTACATCACCAGACTGCCTAAGTGCTTCCCACAAACGGTCAGCCAAACTAGGCGCAAGCGGTGCGAGTAAACGAGTCATGACACACATATCATCGCTAGTAGCTGCCTGTTGATCATAGATTGTATTGGTCAATATCATCAATTTACTCACGACAGTATTGAGCTTGAGTGCATGAAAATCATCAGTAACACCTTGGATAGTTAGATGCACTGCCGAGGTAACCGCCTGTTTCCCTTGCCCAAATCGAGGTTGTTGCAAAATTCTTTCTATTCTTTCGAGGAACTTTTTGACACCATGGAGTGCATTATCATTTCGCGTCTTGTCTTGATCTACCGGCCCCATAAACATCAGATAGGTCCTGAGGGCATCCGCACCGTGCAATTCTACCATCTCGATAGGATCTATACCATTGTTGTATCTCTTCCCCATCTTGCGACCATCAAATCACAATACCATACCTTGATGGACTAATTTTTGGAATGGTTCAGGACAGGGCAGATATCCTTGGTCATAGAGAAATTTGTGAATGAAACGTGCATACAGCAAATGTCCAACTGTATGTTCTTTACCTCCCGTGTACAACTCAATAGGCAATCGCTTATCCGCCAATTCCTTGCGGACTAATTGATCAGGATTGGTAGGATCCAAAAATCTCAAGAAATAAAACGAACTACACATGAAGGTGTCTAAAGTGTCACATTCACGACGGTAGGTCTTCTTTTTGTTTTGAAGTCACTTCGCAAATTCATCGAGTTGCTTCTGAAGAGAGGTAATGTCTCAATTATTATCTAAGTAATATGTGTATTCATCAGTAGCAGGGAGTTCCAATTTATGTTTTGCTTCGAGATAATTATCAATTGTTCCTCTACTAAATTGCACAACATCATCAGGTTTTCTTTCTGCCAATCTTTGTTCAATACATTCATGTTTGGCATCTACATATCAAACTACTGCTTCATAGCCATGTTTATGCAAAAGTGAACGAGCCCTTTCTCTTAAATCATGCGTAAAAAAGGCTGCATCTATTATGACTCAAGCTTGATTTGCTTCTTGAACTAGTTGATCTTCTATATAGGAATAGATACGTGACACCTGCTCTTCATATGGCAAGTCTGCAATCTTGAGAATATTATGTCTTATCTCATCACTTACCAATAGTCTATATCCCATTTTTTCTGCAAGATATCTCGCAGCCAATGATTTTCAAGAACCTATATGACCACACATCAGTATGCCATACTTTTGCGTAGTAATATACTCTGGGAAGGTCGGATGATCCTCAAGAGGGCTTTTGCCAGTTGGTTTGTAGTTTTCAAGATCCAGAGGGAGCAAGACCGGCAGTTCACTATCAGGGATGAGATGAGGAATTTTAGTATCTTCGGGAGCAGGGTTGTGTTCATTATATTTATGCGTTGTTGGTCGCTCTTTCTGTGGCTTATTTAAGAGCTGATTCAAGACATAGATACTGGTATCATTTTTGGAAATACGCAAAAACTCATCAGCAGACAATCGTACTATCTCATGTTTCATTTTTTCTTCATTACTTATCTCCTGACAACTAGTGCGATCTACTTCTACATACCAAGCATGGCAAATGCTATACTGATTTCTTTGTTTGGTAGGATGAAAGAACTTACAGTGATACTCCATAATCTCTTGTTTGATAGCTACATCGATTATTCCTCCTTCTTCACGCAATTCACGTTTGATAGCTTCATGCATGTCTTCCCCTTCTTCAATACCTCAGAAAAATCCACTGATATCACCATCATATTTCCATTTGACCCAAGCATACTGATCTGAATTTTTATCTTTGACTATTACTTGGATTACTTGTCTAGAAAGTGTAGGTAACCCATCTTTGTGCTTTCTTGTATCATCTTGGTATGCATAAAAAGCAACCTGGTCATCAGGTACATCATAATAGACAGGTATAGGACTCCCCCAATACCTTTGACGACTCACCGACCAATCACGCAACTTATAACTCACCTTAGCATGTCCTATACCTTTGCTTTCTAGGTGTTCAATGATTTTTTTCTTTGCGACTTGATTGTCGATTCATGAAAAATCTCAAGAGTTAATAAGCGTTCACGCCCCTGTATAACATCCTACCTCTTCTTCAGGAGATGCTTGTTTAATTACTTGTTTCAGATCCATCCCATATTTCTTCGCAAATGCTCGATCCCTCTCATCATGAGCTGGCACAAACATCACTGCTCCTGTCCCATAGTCAGGCAATACATAATCAGCGAACCATACAGGCACACGTTCACCTGTCAGCGGATGAACGGCAAATATGCCTGAGAAAACACCCGATTTTTCCTCGAGGCCCTGCTGTCTTTGGACAGCAGTTTTGGCAAGCGTAGTTTTTCTATACGCATGGAGCGCATCGAGATGATCTGCTGGGACGTACTCATCCAGTGAAGTTACTTCTGGTGCTACTACCAATGCAGTCACACCATACAACGTGTCTGGACGCGTGGTGAAAACGGTAATTTTGTGGTCATCGTATCCTTCAATCACAAAATCTATCTCTGCCCCCTCAGAACGTCATATCCAATTCCTCTGTGCTGTTTTGGTTTCTTCTGGTCGGTCAATGTGATCAAGATCTGCCAGTAATTTGTCCGCATAAGCGGTGATTTTGATAAACCATTGCGGATGTTTTTTTTGTATAATCGGTGTCTTGCAACGCTCACATTTACCTTCTACTACTTGGTCATTTGCTAATACCGTTTGACAGCTCGGACATCGGTTGACTCGGAGCGTGTCGCGATAGACCAGTCCTGCTTTGAAAAGCTCTGCAAAAATTCGTTGCGTTCGCTTGTAGTAGACAGGATCTGAAGTATCTATCACTCTTTCATAGTCAAAACTGATCTCTAACGCCTGCACTTGTTTGATAAAGAATGCTTTGTTCTCTTGGGTCACTTCGTAGGCAGGAATTCCACGTTCCATTGCATAGTTCTCGGTCGGCAAACCAAATGCATCGAACCCAAAGGGATTGAAGACTACTTTGCCTTGCATGCGTTGAAATCTCGCCACCACATCGTTGATCGTGAAAATACTTGCATGTCCACAATGTAAGCCTATTCCAGAAGGGTATGGGAACATTGTCAATGCGTAATATGCATTATCCTGGGAAGCGGAAAGCAAATCTGGTGAGAAATGTGCGTCACTCATGGGCAAAGAAATGATAAATTGTCTTTGTATAGCCAATTTCAAATGAATTTCTAGGCAATTGTCGCATATTCTTTTCCGCAAATTATTTTGCAATTTCCTTTATTTTGGACTACTATTATGCTACTTATTTTTTTACCTTAATCGATGAGCAATAGTACTCACTTTACTGGCTTAACAACAGATCAAGTCAAAGACCTACAACAACGTTTTGGGCTCAATATGCTTCCCGAAAAAAAACCTCCTACGCAACTCGAGATAGTGCTCGAACAACTCAAAAGTCCCCTCGTCTATATCCTGCTCGTAGCAGCAGGCGTTACGTTCTTTTTGGGAGATTATGAAGATACCGTCATTATTGGATTTTCTGTGGTGCTCAATACGGTACTTGGATGGTATCAAGAAAGCAAAGCGGGCAAAGCATTACAAGCACTCAAAGACCTCCTCCAACCAACCATCCCCACCCTGAGAGATGGAAAACTCATAGATCTTCCCACCAAAGAACTCGTACCAGGAGATATTATCTTGTGTAAAAGTGGTTGTAAGATTCCCGCAGATGGTATCGTGAGAGAAAATACCAAACTCACCGTATCTGAAGCCATGCTCACTGGAGAATCACTACCTATCGAAAAAAACATAGCTGATGGAGCCTTTATGGGTACGGTCGTGCTCTCATGATCAGCGTATGTGGAAATTCAAAAAACATGAGCCACCACTGAGCTCGGTAAAATTGCCAGTAGTCTTCAATGAGGGGAAACGGTCACACCACTCCAAAAACAGTTACAATACTTTAGCAAACAACTTACGTGGATAGTAGTAGGTATTGTTCTTGTCGTTTTCGTGATTGGACTCATTCGTGGACAATCTCCTGTGGATATCTTCACTACTGCAGTAGCATTGGCTGTTGGAGCTATTCCCGAAGGGCTATTGGTGGCGTTGACGATAGTACTCACTATTGGTATGCAAAGAATTCTCAAGAGAAAAGGTCTCGTCAAAAACCTCGTCTCTGCAGAAACGCTCGGTTGAGTCACCGTGATTTGTTCAGACAAAACAGGGACTCTCACGCATGGAGTGATGGAAGTCGTTGATATTATTGGCGACAAAATATCGATTGCCAAGGAAATTATGTATACTACCGATGATGATAATGCGGTTTCCAAAGCGATTATCACGCGAGCACAGCAACAATCTCCGGTGACCGATGATGCTCAGTTGCTTGATAAAGTACCCTTTGCCTCCGAACGCAAATATGCAGCGAGTCTGTATACCACCAATAATCAAAAGACACTCTATGTAACATGAGCCCCAGACTATCTTATACAATGGTCTACACTCTCTGCAAAAGAAATAGCAGATACCAAGGCTATCATAGATAAGTTAACAGACCAAGGATATAGACTCATCGCCTGTGCGAAGAAAGAGATCTCAGATGCGATCACTAAAATATCGCATGAGTGAGTAACTAGCTGACTGACTTGGGAAGGCATCATCTGTTTGGCAGATCCCGTCAGAGAGGATGTCAAAGAAGCACTACAAAAGACGCATGAAGCAGGTATCAAACTCATCGTCATCACGGGAGATTACCCTGGTACAGCTCGCGCTATCATGGAAAAATTAGGTGTAGCGGTAAGAGATGACTCGATGATGACTGGCGATATGTTGGCTGCCATGAGTGATGCTGAGCTTGATGCGTGGCTAGAGAAAGATAGTCATGTCAAACTCTTCGCAAGGACGCAACCAGCCCAAAAAATGCGTATCGTACAAGCACTCAAAGATGATGGAGAAATAGTCGCTATGATGGGAGACGGTGTCAACGATGCACCAGCCCTCAAGAAAGCAGATATAGGTATCGTCGTTGCTGAAGCCACAGAAGTAGCAAAAGAATCCGCTGATCTTATCCTCATGAACTCGAGTTTCTCTACTATTGTATCTGCAGTCGAAGAAGGACGTTGAATGTTTGATAATATCAGAAAGATTATTCTGTATCTTCTCTGTGATGCATTCGTGCAAATTATAGCTATCTTGATTGCAATCCTCACAGGGTATCCGCTGCCTATTTCAGCATCACAAATTTTGTGGATTAATCTCGTCTCTGACGGTTTCCCCAATATTGCCCTCACCGTAGACCCTATCAGAAAATGAATCATGCAGAAAAAACCCAGATCACCCAAAGAATATCTCGTCGCGCCTTGGATGAAACAATTAATTTGATTGGTATCTACTATTGGAGCAATTAGTAGTTTCGTGTTGTTTGTACGAGTATACCTAGATACCAAAGATATTATTTTCGCTCGTTCAGTGGCTTTTGCATCATTCGGTATTGCCTCGCTCATTTATGTATTCTCCGTGAGGACGCTCAGTGATCCGGTATGGAAAGAGAATCCCTTCAACAACGTTTGGTTGCTCATTTCTGTACTATGAGGGTTTGCGCTTTTAGCAGCTCCCTATATGCTACCTGGATTATGAAAATTCTTGGCGATTGTACCAATTGGTTGGTATTGGTTGGATGCATTAGCTGTTGCGGTCATCATGTTTATTTTCATCGAAATCTACAAACATATCTATAAAAATGAACTAGAGAACTCATAAAAAAAAGACGGGAGGAATCCTCGCCGCCTTTGAAATAATCCTGTCCACATCACCCAGTGGGGAGGGGTTGCATAAAGCAACAAAAACTAGCACATCTGCACCTACTCATACATAATCGTATGCACATTGCAACTACTTTTTGGTTCTTTGTAATGCTAGCCAAGCGAGTCCCAAGGCATCTGCTGTGTCATGTCGTGTCGGCGCTTGCTCGAGCGCAAAGAGCTTCTGCGTCATCAACTGCATTGCACGTTTGCTCGCTAATCCCGTGCCCGTAATTGCTTTTTTGAGTTGCGGTGGCGTATACTCATAGAGAGGTATGGTATGTTTGCGAAACAGCATACCGAGTGATCCTCTCACCCCATACACATACTCAGCGTTATTTTGGTTGGAAGTCGTGAAAAACAATTTCTCCATAGCAACTGCACGAATAGGATACTTTGCAACCAACTCTACAAAGAACTCATATATCTCATGCATTCTTGCAAACTGATCCATTCTCGTTGGAGAACTTTCATCAGACAGCAAAATACCCGCATCGATGACTTTTTTATTGCCATCTACTAGCGCATATCACAGCTTTCTGACTCCTGGATCTACTCACAAAAACATGTTATAAAATTAAGAAAATAATCCCGCTTGCGCAGCAAATTTTTTGAGTGATTGTTGTTGAAATACTTTTTGGTGTTCCTTTGCAATCCAATCGCAGTCGCCTGCAGCTATGCATTTGACTGCAGCAATTTCATTTGGTCGCAGATCTGGTTCTGGTGTTTCTATGAAAAGAGGTATATCGTTTTTGGTAGCCCATGTAACCACCTTACTCAACACTGGCCAACCTATAAATCCTTGTCCCAAACTTGCATGACGATCCAGATGTGCTCACAAAGGTACTTTGGCATCGTTGAGATGGATCGCATACAAGCGATCAAGTCAAATACTATCGCTAAATTGAGCGACACAATCATCCCATTTTGTTAAATCAATACCACCTCATCGACAATGCGCAGTATCAATGCAAAATTTAACCGGTAAGTCATGGAGATAGTCTTTGGTAAACATACGCAACTCTTCGAAGTTTGATCCTATTTCACTCCCCTGACCTGCAGTATTTTCAAACAAAAATGTCACATCTCCTCGTCATTTTTTATGTGCAACATCAAGTATATACCCAACGTTCTTGATCATCAATTGCATGGCTTCTTGTTTTGAAGCTCTTCATTTTTCTTTACCAATATGCACATTGACTGCCTCATACCCAAGCGCGTGTGCCACTTCAAAATCATGCAAGACAGAGGCAATTTCAGCCTTTGCTTCATCATGTGGCTTTGCGAGATTAACCAAGTAATTGCTATGGATAATACCTCACACCTGTTTGTATTGCTTTCTTGCAGCACGACCAAGCTGATATTGTTCTTGTTGGTAAGTGGGATATGATCGCCCTCTCGGTGATTTTGCAAAAATTTGTAAGGTGGTACCTCCTATCTCAGCAGATCTTTGGAAAGCAAGTTCAATTCCACCAGCAATGCTGGTATGTGTTCCAATACGAACCATTGCAATAGGCTACATTAAAAAGTGAGAAATTCTTCGCTACAATGTTACTCCACTTGAGAAGCAGTTTTGACCAAAACATACCTCGGTACCATCAAACCGTTTATTTCTACTCCTTTCTCCCATTCTTTGCGTGGTCTTACCCAAAACAAATCAGCAGGAAACTTGCCATCAATTTCCAATGGCTTGTATATGATAACTTCTTCAAGATTCTTCTCCATTCTACCGTGGCCAATTACTTTATAGAGTCCACCTTTGTAGTGTTCATAAATTCATCCAATAATAGTCATCTGCAAGAGAAAGTTAAATACCTATTTCGTAAAATCTACTACAGGAGCCTGTTCTGCTCACTCTTGTGCTTCAAAAAGTTCTTTTTGTCCAAATGAGAAGAAGCCTGCAATAATATTAGTAGGGAATGAACGAACCGTTACATTGTACCCTTTGACAACCTCATTGTATCTCATCCTTTCGGTGCTAATACGATTCTCAGTACCTTCAAGCTGTGCCTGCAACTCCAAGAAATTTTTGTCAGATTTGAGTTCAGGATAGTTTTCAACCGTGACCAGCAATCTAGACAAAGCACTAGACAATTCACCTTGAGCAGCTTGAAAACGTTCGAATGATGCTGGATCATCAAAATCAACCTTGGTTTGGCTAGCTTTAGCTCTTGCTTCGGTGACACCTATGAAAACACTTTGTTCTTGTTCTGCAAATCATTTGACAGTATTGACTAAGTTGGGAATCAAGTCAACTCTTCTTTGGTACTGATTTTCTACTTGTGACCAAGCAGTTTTCACCTCTTCGTCCAAACGTACGAGATTATTGTACTTACCCATAAACCACAATGCGACTACTGCTACAATCACTACACCTATAATTCGCTTTTTCATGTAAGAAAAGTAAGATAATATAAAACACGATACTTGTTTATTTGAGTGTATCTATTTTGTCCAACAATGCTAGAAGATTGTCATAGATCCTAGGAAGCTGATGCTTGCTCACTTGTGTACGTAGAAGGGTAATCAGTCATTTGGTATCAATTCCCCGTTGACCATCAATAAGATCCGTCAAAGCAAGTAGATCCATAGGCTCAATAGCCATAGTTTGTACATATCGCCATCCACACAAGAGACGATCCAAACACAAAATCAGTTGTTGGGTAAACAAGGGCGTTGTAGCACGATCCAATACCATCATCTCTCTCAGATCAATCAACGTACTACGTAACAAAAGTTCCATATGGTTAATTACTTGGTCGCGTTGATAGATGAGATTTGCAAACACTTCATCTCAATATTCTAAGCTACTACGTGCATGCATATGGACATAGGTCAAGGCAAATGCATCTACACCATGTTGGATATCATTTGGTGTCAGCACTACTATGCCTTGTAGAGCATGTTGGTGAGCCATCAAATGAGGCAAATCAGCTCATGACTTCACTATCAACAAAGGAACTGTGGTATGCGGCAACATGTATGTATACACAGACTGTATTTGTTGCATCTTGGTAAACGGCAATAACTCTTTTTGCATCATCTAAATAAGAACAAAATATAAAACTATCGTCCGCCACTTGCACCGCCTCCTCCGAATGAGCCTCATCCAAAGCCACCGAAGCCTCCACTAAATGTACCACCTCCTCCTCGTGAAGTTCTTGATCCATGAGAATTGACCTGTACTGTAGGTGCAACATAGAGCATCACAGAACCGAGAAACCAAAGAACAAAAAAGATAAGAGCCAGGTAAGCAACAAACGGCGAAGTCAAAATAGCCAATACACCACTCCGTATTCACAAAGAACCAATTGCCTTTTTTTGAGAGAGTGATTTTTTACTTTTGTAGAGGGAAAGGATGAAAAGCATAATCATACCTCACACAAAAAATAACATAATGTGAAAGTCATTGATGAGGGGCGCACTTTCCACCTGAGGCTTGCCATCCAAATGAGCCTCCAACTTAGCAAGTAATGCCATCACACCGTCTGCATAGCGTTCCTCTCTAAATGCAGGAACGAGATAATTTTCTCCATAACGATAGGCATAGGCATCTGGTAAGTTTCATTCTAAGCCATATCCCACATCTATTCTCCATTTTCTTTCGTTGGGTGCTATCAGTACAAGTACTCAGGTATCACGTACTTCGTTGCCAATTCATCGTTCTTGTGCGATTTGCGTACCTACCATATCTATCTCCTCACCTTCGAGACTAGGCAACGTCAAAACCGCTATCTCTGCATCATATCAACTTGCTATAGCGGTTAATTTGGTAGTAATATCTACCTCCTGCTGAGGTGTAAAAATATCTGCTAAATCAGTCACCCAGCCACTATTTGAAGGGACAACAAAAGCAACTGCTTGAGATACCAAAGACAAAGACAAGAGACTAGAAATGAAAAGACGTTTCATCATCATACATGGTTGCTATCAAAACAAAGAGTGCTGTTGTCCAACATGCGGATGGATTTTGAAGTCTCCACACAACTGCTCCAATGAAGCAAATCATTGTCCTTCTACCAACACATTCTTCCAATGCGCACCATCAAGTGCGTACAAAAATGCATCTACTCATTTGTGTGCCAATGCGGGGATATCAATCAACCTAATCAATTCCCTACTTGCAAAAGCAACTTCTTTGCCATCACGTAATTTCTGCTGATAACGTGGAGCAATAGCTTCCAAGTTCGCATAGATATTCTCTAACGTTTGATGGGTAGAGACTAGTTCTTTTGCTCATTTCTCGCCAATACCTTGTATACCTGGGACATTGTCAGAAACATCTCCCACTATTGCTAAATAATCAACTATACGCTCTGGCACAAAACCAAACTCTTGTTTGAAACTCTCATACGTGGTAATTTTCTGCTTCATAGCATCGAAAGCTATGACATTATCACTGAGCATTTGCTTGAGATCTTTGTCGCTGGAAATTATCTTGAATAACAGGCTATGCTGATGATGTTTGGCATGCTGCACCAAGGAAAAAATAATATCGTCAGCCTCAAACCCAGGTATCTCCTCGGCAGGTATGTGCAACTGTGCGGTAAGTTCTTTGATCATATTCATCTGCCAGAAGAAATTGTCAGGCATAGAAATTCTTTGGGCTTTGTAATCGGTAAATATTTCTGCTCTGACTGTTCTGACAGGACTATCTCGTGCTATCATAAGATATTCAGGTTTCGCTTGGAGCATTCTCAATAACATACGAAAAAATCCGTATACAGCATTGATGTTTTCTCATTCATCATTGTGTAGTTCAGGTAGCCCGTAATATGCTCTGAAAATCATATTTGACCCATCAATGAGTCGAAACTCTCTCATGCCCTTGGTTACAATAAAACGATGATTATTATGTCTTTTTTGAGCTCTTTTGCAAGCGTTGCATCCTCATTCTATTTATGTATACAGAGTAAGCTATTTTCACTTTTTTTCTCATATATGCCACATTTCATCGATGCCAACTCAGTACAGGAGCTATGATCACTGTTAGTACAAAACCATACTCACTTTCTCCTCAATGGTGACCTTGGTATGGGAAAAACCACTTTCGTCAAAGGTATTGCCACATTTTTAGATATTCCTCGTGAAGATATACAAAGTCCTACCTACACCTATCTCGCCATCTACGGCGAAAAATTACTGCATATTGATATGTGGAGAATTGCAACCGAGGCAGATTTTCTCTCGCTAGACCTCATATCACCCATACAAAATTACCCTTATGTGGCTATTGAACGACCCAAACGAACAGAACACTATGCAACTCCTGCCTGGCTTAGCGTAGTTTTCTCACCAGCAGAAAACTGAAGAACTATTGAACGAGCTCCCTGGCGCAAAGAAAATATATAGTCCTAGTACGGTGTTATTTTTCTCAAGAACAACAAGAGTCACTCCAGATCAATACCATAGGTCTTCGCCATCTCTTCAGCATCTTGTTCTTGGAGATGAGAAATGAGATTTCTAATATATGCTTTTTGTGCGGATTCAGATTTTCATTTGAGATTTACCAAGATCATATCATATATGGTGATATTGTTACCATTCATATATTTATAATCAATAAGTTTGTCCGCAAACGCATCGGTGACGATCATCGCAAAACGATCTCTAGAAACATATTTTCACCACCCCATTTCATCACGATAGTCTTCTTTGATACCTGCATTGTAGAGCAGTTGCTGCAACATATCTGGTGAAATAGGAGTGAACGCCTTGAGATACGTACTTCATAATTTACTTACCCCAATACCATCAAGTAGTCCGTGTGTATATGCATAGATCACATAGGTGGTATACCGAGCATTTGCTTTCATATCGGCATAGGGTAAGCGACCTAGATGCGTCTCTGTCTCATCGAACATCACCCCTTCTTCGAGGGCATAAATTTTGCTCACTACTTTGATCGCCTCACCAATTCCTACTGCTGCATCCGCATGGAAATCTGCAGAAGATCTCTTTCCATACCCATAGCCATTGATAATACATGCAGATTTGAGCACGCTGATAGCTGATCGGTAGGGACTCCAATGCACATCTCTAAAGAAAATATTTTCATAAATCAAATCATCATACACACAAGCATCTTTAAGCTTTCTAATAGCTTTGATGATACCACTCTCAAATTTTTCTTCTGTGGTATCATCATCATCTTCGGTCCAATCCTCCCAACGACACGTGTCACTACACCCATCATCATCTTTGTAGTTGCCATCATCACATTCTTCACCATGTCTAGACTGCAAAATACCATCTCCACATCGTCATTTGAGTGATCCTCATTTGGTTCCTCCTCATCCTCCACCTCCCCCGTTGGTTCATCCGCCTCATCAGGTGGTGTAGTTGGCTATACAGTTCATAGAGGTTCAACCACTTGCTCATTGACACGTCCAAGACCATGGGCCTGTACCGGTCACTGCAGCGGGTACTGCAATTCAAGTCAAACACAATCCTGCTCAATTGACTCCCGCAGCTCATGTATACGTACCTCAGCTAGCAGCTCCACAAATACCGTTTATTCGATTGTATGCATTACAGGTCGAGGTAGTACCACCCGATTGAGATTGACACATCCAAGTCCGAGGACCTGCTCAAGTAACCGCAGCTGGTACTGCTACTCAAGTTGCACACAGTCCACTGAGGTTTACTCACGTTGCATTCTGATATACTCCTCAGCTTGCACCACCACACATACCATTTCAGTTGGAATAGGCCATACAGGACACAGCACTTCCTCCACTAAGCCCCGCACAACTCCAAGACCAAGGACCAGCACCCGTGACGGTGAGAGGAGTAGCAACACCAGTTGCACATAAACCTGCCGTGTTTACGCCAGTAGAATTATCATATGTTCAGTTATTCGCTCATCCACATACGCCATTGATGGGAGGGTTTTCACAACAGGTCGCTGATCCAGAAATATGTACACTCACTCCCGTAGTGTATCCCTGTCCACAGGGATATGGAGAAGATAGACATTGTCCTCCACCACACGTCAGTGCTGTAGCACAAGGCAAACCATGATATATTGGACTCGTAGGATAGTAACAACACATAAATGCTCCAGAAAGTGAGGGATTGAGGTATCAAGTTGCATTATACAAAACACTAGTTGTTGTAATTGATCAGGTGACGGTGCTTCATGAGACCACACAAGATACAGACAGGTTGAGTGAAGAAATATCCTGACACATATTTGCTAACTCTTGTTTGAATAGTGCGTATCATTCATCACAACTCGTGATTCCGTTGCCCGTGGAAGAATAAAAGACATCAAAATTGTACACAGTAGCTCCAGTACACATACCTGTACCAAAGACACTATCACACGCATCCCCATTTCCGTCTCCATCACTATCTGTTTGTGTAGGGTTGTACACAATAGGACAATTATCACAAAGATCACCTCTTCCGTCGTTATCTACGTCAGCCTGCGTTGGATTCACCACATTTACACAATTGTCCACATTATCGCAAATACCATCCCCATCCGTATCTCCTACAATTCAACAGCTCTGTGCATACACTATTGCTACATAATAATCACCCAAAAATTGGATAGCTATCATATAGAAGCTCAAACTTCATACGAGTGCTCAAATAAGCAAAGATATACGAAGTGAAAATTGCTGTCTCATACAATACTCAAGATACATAAAGTATGTTCACTATACCACTCTCCTCGTAATTGTCTAAACGAAATCCACAAAAACAACATCATTCAAGTTGTCTTTGTGATTTTTTGTGTATATATACTATTTACTTTCTACAGAAAGTGTACTTATGAAATAATCTTATGAACTAGGATTTTCTGGTGATGGCACAGGTCATTTAACCCCTGCTCTTCATGAGGCAAGTTTCTTGAGGAAACTCATAATCCAAAAGGGATCCAATCACTCCTGCAATGCTGCTCCATGTTCTTTTTGACCAAGCTTCTCTATTTGTTGCACAATGATATCGTATTGCTCGGTATACTTCTTGCCTTTGAGTTGATTCAACAACTCTTTGTAGTAGCCTTGATTTGCATCTTGGAGGTAGAAATAATCTACAAACTTCGGCAAGAACTTCTTGGTCAATAAGTTAGCAACTGCTGCTCTTGTGGGATAAGTACTGGTTCACAAGATCTCATCTATAGTTTCCGCAGGTATATCCTGTCCATCCTCTACCCAATCGAAGATCTGTTTGATCTCTTTGGTGGTAATTGATTTATTGGGCGAGAAGAAACTACTCAAAATAGCTCATTTCTCGAGTGGTGTCAACCATCCAAGCTCATGCGCAGAAGCGATATATTGTGCAGCCCAATGTGTTTGTGCAACATCCTTGAAGTAGGTGTCTCCGTCAAATGGATCACTTTCAGGAGCAATAATAATATCCTTTTGGATAGCATACGTCTTGTAAAGCATCTTGATAAACTCTGCTCTACTTACCCTCCCCTCAGGTGCATAGTTACTCAATGAACTTCCTCTTCCCTTGACGACACAGAAATGTCTAAGGGCTAAGATTGCTGCTCTTTCACGTGATTTGGTAATATCTTTGAAATCCACACGATCATAATCTTCATCTGTGAACTGACAATAAGATTGTTTTTGTGCAAGAGTATCCTGAAGTTTAGTATAATAATCATTGTACGCTACGCTACAATCAGTTTCATAGACGAGCTTAGTTTCTGCAGTTGCCTTGGGTTTGAGATACCATCACATCGGCTTCTTATTCTGGTAGCACATTGGCTCATCGATAGTAGGATCATAACATAATGTAACTTGCTCAGTTACTCAGATGAGTTTACTAGGGAGAGAGAACACAAGTGGTTCTAATCCACTACAGCATTGTCCATTGAGATTTGCCTTGCCGAATGACTCCCCATGCGTAGAACAATCCAGACTTCCACATACACTCGGTGAATCCACAGTACATTGTCGTCCTTTTTCTACTTTACATCCTACTGAACATCCATCATCTCCCTTGGTGTTTCCATCATCACATTCCTCACCTTGTCCTACATCTCTAATGCCATCACCACAATCATCTGGACTACCATGATCGCCATTATTCTTCTGACATTGAGCCTTCGCACTACAATCGCTGTCTTTACAATCCACTTGGCCATCACAGTCATTGTCTGCCTTGTCATTACAGTAATCTGCTTCATTACCTTTTGGAAGGCAAGCAGATCATGTTCATCACAAAGTAAGAGGAAATGTTTTTTTCAAACCAACTACTGATTTACCTGGTTCAAGATCAAATGCACAAGTAGGCACACCTGCATACTTAGACTTATCTACCGTAGAACTCATAGCATAACAGCCTACCAATGCGCCATTGACGTAGGTACCTGGTGTAGCATTTGCAGCCACTAAGGTATAATACGTGATGGTAGCCTTGTACCATTTAAATTGTGCATCTACTTTATATGGTTTGGTTGTTGCATCAATCTTGAGCATAAAATTTACATACTGTTTGCCCGTGTCATATTGTACTCACTCATATTTACCAGCGAACTGCACTTTTTCTTCTCATTTGATAAACTGCAATCACTGAGGCATTGCATCCATCACGAGCAAGCTACCTACTGGAAAATGTGGTGCTGGTGATCTAAAGGTAATTTCTAATTGCCATTTCACTTTCTGATTTGGCGTGATAGTAGAGGTATGAGCTTGTTTGTTCACATCAATCAATGGATAGGTATAGAGTGTACCCGTAGTTCAAGATCAACTATTTCCTCCATTGGTGCCACCTGCTGTAGTACCTCCCGCAGAGGTAGTTCATCATGCAGTAGTATTTCATCCAACTGTTCACCCTGCGGTAGTTCATCAAGCAGTTGCGCCCCCGCCAATTCCACATGGCGTAGGAGGAGTATTGGGTTGCAATGGGTTCACACTAATTTTTTCACACACTCCACCGACAGACGTACAATCAGCATTGGAAAGACATTTTTGTAATCCATTTGAACACATTCCAAAACAAGGAGTCCCTCCACAAGTAGCACTATTTTGTTCTGGAGTAGTACAGGTGGTGCCAAATGTTTGTCCGTTTGCGCATCGGTATGAACACGTAGTTGCTCATCCTCAAGCTGTCGTAGATCAAGCTGTAGTTCACCCAGCAGTAGTAGCCGGAGGTAATCCACTTGTAGTTCATCAAGCGGTTGTTCATCCACCCGTTGGTGTAGGTACAGGAGTAGTAGGACCACCTGCGGTCGGGTACTGTGGTCAGCCACTTGTGGGACCTCATGCTGTGGTTCACCCTGCAGTTGGGATATTACCATTAGTTCCTCCTCATGCTTGCGTACATGATTGCAATTGCACCAAATTACTTGCTAATGCTATGGTATCACAGAATTCACCTTTGGGACACTGTGCAGTATCTGTACATTTCATGACGGTCTGAGAACATAATCCCATACAAGCATTTCCATTACATTCTGTGCTCGTGTTTGCTAAGGTAGTACATGGCACCATCTGCCCTATGATCGAAGCAGAGTCAGCACATACATAACTACACTGTGCAACGGGACCACTTGGAGTAATCTCATCAATGAGACTCACAAACTCTGTAGTGACGGAATTAACTGAATTACCATTATATACTGCACAGACGCCATAGCCAAATCATCAACCATTATTTCCTCAGCCATTATATCCTCAACCATTATTTGATCATCCTCAGTTGTTTCCTCAATTATTTGCTCAGCCACCATTGTTTCCTCAATTATTGTTTCCTCCTCCTCATCACCAACTACCACCTCCTCATTTTCCGGTAGCTGCACAATTCAGGCTTGTGCCTTGATCAATTGCTCTACAGACATTGATACGAAGATAGGGAGCTTTGTTGACGACTTTGTCAGCACTATTCACAATCGTTTGGAATGGGTTTGAATCCCCGTTTGACAATAATAATGCTACCAAAGCAGCTACATTTGGTGTAGCCATTGAAGTGCCTTGTAATGGACCATATGAGTTATTTGGTTCTCATGCAATAATATTCGTCCCTGGAGCACACACACTTACCCAGTCTCCATACGTTGAAAAGGATGCCATAGTATCACTTTCTGTTGAAGCACATACAGACAATACTCCTTGGTATGCTGCAGGATAATTTTTGGTAGTAGAAGGTGTATTTCCTGCTGCTGCTACAAATTTAACTTGTGGATTACTCGTGATAAGGTTTTGCCATGTTTGACTAAATCCTCCTCCACCGAAGGACATACTAACTACATTTGCCCCATTTTGTGCTGCATATTGCATACCTTGGAATGCTGCTGGGAGTGTTTTGCAACTAGCTGATGCGGTTACCACCATCAAACCGACATTGTTTGAAATAGAAGCAATACCGATACTATTATTAGTACCTCCTGCTGCAGTCGTTGCCGTATGTGTACCATGGAGACAGTTATTGTCTGCATTGTTTGAACCATTCATTGCATTGTACTGTTTGACCAAGTTGGCTTGGATCTCTGGATGATCCACATCAAATCCATCATCTACCACTGCTAGGATAGTACTCTTTTTTCCTACTGCTCCTGCAGCCCACGCTTTGGGAGCTTCTGTATTAGCAATATACCATTGCTGATTGATCATAGGATCATTGGTTTGCAATACTCTATAGAGTGGTTGTTTCTCGACATAAGAGTCCTCACTATCTCCCTTGAGAGCATTAAGATAATCCGTTACCGACGCAACACTATAACGTTCATCAGCAGTATCAAAGGTGATTGCATAGGTATTATACAGTGGATTTGGCGTACTATCTTCTCCTAGTGTTTGTGTTGTATCAAACAACGGAGTGATAGAAGTAAGTGGTGTATCCTCTAACAAAGTACTCACGGCATCATGCACTTGGCGATATGAAAACTGTCTCGCGTCTACCTCCATAGTCTGAAGTGTTTTTGTGAGTTGTTGGGTATAGGTCTCTGCTTTGGTGTCCGTAATATCAAAGGCAGGTAAGTATGCTTGTGCATTAGGTGCTTGTTGATAGGCAACTTTGACAAAGTATGCTCCTGGGATAAACTCTGGCTCAAGTGGAGCAATTTTACCACGCAATGCTTCCGCTACCAAATTTTCTATCTCAGCATTCGAGATAGATACAGTTTGGAAAATAGGAAGCGATTTCCAAGGTCCGTATGCATACAGCCCCTCCAAGAATGCAGCTCACACTTCAGGATTCTTCGCACCTGTTGCCAATCATGGAGCTTTATGAGTACCGCATCATGCATTATCATCTTGCATCAAAGACGTACATGTTTTGGGTTGGACGATACTTGTTGCTGAGCCCTGTGCACATGAGGTAGTATACTTTTGTACGCCCTTGCTATCTTCACAATAGTAATAACATTTAGCACCACTTGGATAACATATTCATTTCACTCCATCACAATACGGTCATCCATCTGTGGTACAACTATGATCAATAGAAGCATCATATCATAGACCTCAGGGATAGTTAACTGATTTTCCATCAGGACTTCATGATCGTCACTTGACTATACCATAGTTGCCTTGTGGTTGCCCTCCTCACCTACAATTTAGTAATTTCGAGTAGGCTGCTGAATCAGCAGCTGTCACGGTACCGTTGTTATTTATATCACCATTTTTACCAGTCGGGAAAGGTGGTTTCTTTCACAAAATAACATCCTGTATATATGCTTTATCTTTGGTATCCAAGACACCATCATCATTGTAATCAAACTGTGGATAGTCACCATCACAGGTACAAGTACAATTTTCATCATGTACTCACCAATCAGTAGCTGAAATCATACATGCCTTTCCATAGGTAGGACAAGATGGTCAGTTTGCTTTTTGTTTGGCAACACAATCAACCGAAGCTGATCACTCCTTACATTTCCATCGCCAATCTCATGGTCCTGAAAAAGTAGCAGGATCAGGAGTTCCTACTTCACATAAATCCGCAACAGCTTTGTTTAGATCTGCAGCGGTTGCAAATTCCTTACCCTTCGCAACTCCACATTCAGGGGAAGCACCTCCATTTCACGCAGGAGCACAAAGTGACTTAAACATATCTAGTCCTCAAGCAGTTCATTGCTTACTCATTATTACATTACCTTGGCCATCCAACAGCAAATAATACGGGAAAGCAGTATTTGCACCCAAGCCCAGTTTTTCCATCACTTGATAGATATTGTAATTGGAAGGATAATATGATCTACTTCTGACAAATGGAGCCTTGTTGACCTGAGGATCAGCAATCCATCCAGGGAAGCCAGATTGTTTGTCACTACTCACTAATGCAGCATAGGTGCATTGCCCATTGGTATGCCGGTCTTCCAAGGTTTTGTCGTTCGCTATCGCAGCAGTCTTACATGCTCCGCACGTGAAGCTAGAAAGATTAAGTAAGAGATAATTATTTTCATACAGATCTGAAAATCGTTTTTCCCCTGGTTGTACTCACATCACCTTCACATTAGCTAGATCAACTATAGGATATTGTTTGATCTCTTCTTGTGCACTACATGAGACTTGCGTTCATCACTGTGATCACTGACATTGTCGAGTCCATGGACTTTTACCTGATACTGTAGATGGGACTGCTGTTCACTTAGCACATAAACCTGCTGCATTGACCGCTCCTGCATCTGAGAATGCTTGTCCATTTGCTGGGCCACACACTCCATCATTATTGGATCAAGCATTGGTACTTCCTCCATTAGTCCCTCACTGTGCATCACAGTATGATGCAAAATTCTTTTCTAGATCTGGCCAGCCCATTTGTTCTTTGACTATTTGTCCGTTGCCATCGATCAGCGCGTAGTAGGGCAAAACTGTCCCTGGAATATTGAGTGCTCACATTAGTTTATATAAACCATTCGTCACATACGCAGATCGTTTTTGTACAAATGGCGCAGCTCAAATTTTGCCAACCCAAGCAGGTAAATCACCATCTTTAGTCACTGTGAGAAGTTGGCAATTACCTTCTGTAGATCGCTTTTGGAAAAGTTCATTATGCTTCTGTGCTCATACTATACATTGTCCACAATCTGAGGAACTTAAATCTAGGAGAAGATACTGATTTTGGTGCACTTCATCCAATGTTTTGGTGGCACCTCCATTGAAGGTGAGTTGTAGCTTTTTAGCATCCGGTGAAAGTGAGTTTCCTCCAGCATTGTTGCTTCATCCTGAAACTCATCCTCCCGTACCTGCTGATGTTCCTCAATTGTTGTTGCCTCAGTTATTTTTTTGTCCACAAATACTTTCAAACTGAGGCATAGTAGCAGAATATCCATGTTGTTGTTGCACTATGTTTCCGTTTTGATCAAAAACTGCGTAGTAGGGAATACCACCAGCACTTCCTCCTAGTTTTGCAATGACCTGTGCTAATCCATCTCATTTTGCAAAGACAGAGTTAGTACTAACAAAAGGTGCTGATGAGATTTTTCCTTGCCATGCTCAGAGATCACCATCCGCAACTACAGCTGCAAATGCGCAACTACCATTATCATTTCGTCACTGGAACAATGCGTTGTGCGTCTTCACTCATTGCACACAATAGCCACATCGTGATGCAGAGAAATCTACAAAAATATAGGGGTGTCAGTTAAATAGCGTACTGAATTTTTGAGTTGATCAATTTGCATAGGTGAAATTAAGGTCTTTAGCTGGAGGCAAACTGCCGCCACCATTATTTCCTCAATTTGCATTTCAGTTATTTCCACCATTATTTCCTCAATTATTTTGTCAGATATCACAATATGCGGTATCACAGTCCCAACCAACATTACATCTTTGTCATTCCTGACAGAGAGGACAATACGTTCCTCCGCAATCCACATCCGTTTCATTGGTATCTCTGATGCCATTGGAACAACTAATACCCCCATTTGATCCACCGTTACTACCTGCACTAGTTCATCCAGCATTTGTATTTCATGCGCTTGTGTTTCATGCACTAGTATTTCACGCACTGGTACTTCACGCACTAGTATTTCACGCACTAGTACTTCACGCACTAGTATTTCACGCACTGGTACTTCACGCACTAGTATTTCACGCACTGGTACTTCACGCACTGGTACTTCACGCACT
>CAYUST010000001.1:46264-84736 GCA_964447535.1 uncultured Candidatus Peribacteria bacterium | reverse complement strand
TTCACGCACTAGTATTTCACGCACTGGTACTTCACGCACTGGTACTTCACGCACTAGTATTTCACGCACTGGTACTTCACGCACTGGTACTTCACGCACTGGTACTTCACGCACTGGTGTTTCATGCACTAGTATTTCCCCCAATGGTGTTTCCACCACCACCTCCTCCTGATCAGGTACATTGATACCCCTTGCCCAATACTTTGGCGACTGCTTTACATGCATCGACTTTGAATTGCGCGCCAGCCGTTTCTTGCAAAATCTTGAGTACTTCAGCAGTAGTTAATGTTGGCTTGAGTGCTTTGAGCAAACCAACTAACGAAGCAACCAATGGGGTTGCCATAGACGTACCACTTGCATCTTTGTATCCTCCAGGCCACGTAGAATATATATTTACTCCCGGTGCACCTACGTCGGTACCTTGTCCATAGTTTGAAAAACTTGCTTTGTTACCGCCTTGGTCCAAAGCAACTACAGAAATAACATTTTCATAAAGCGCTGGATAAGATGAAAAACTACAACCATCATTGCCTGCTGCTGCTACCACCGTGACACCTGCAGCTGTAGCTGCATCGATAATTGCTTGTTCGTTTGCACTGAAATATTTGCTCTTGTAGGTTGCATAAGCAACACCACATCATTTGTTGGGAATACCCAGTGACATATTGAAAACTTTAGCCCCTGCTGCATGAGCTTTTTGGAGATTAGAAGGCCATGTTCACAAGCCGACATACAATTTACCTCTACATGCGTTGTACGAGACTGCCGAAATACCCTTGGTATTATCAGTCACACCAAGCATAATACCAGCTACATGTGTCCCATGTGTAGGTCCATCCTGACCCGCATCTGCATAATCAATATTCCCTACTAGATCTTCGTGGCCTTTGGTAAATTCACTATCAGAAGCTGAACATACTACGGGCGTAATCGTTTGTCCCTGAAGTTGGTCCCATGCCTCGACTGCATTGACTCATGCACCTCATTTCAAATGTCGTAACTTCGAAGAAAAATGCGGATCATTGGGAACGACAAAGGTTTCATACTGCGGAAGCACACGCACCTCAGCTACATCATCCAGCGCTTCCAGGTCTTGCTTGATAGCCTCTATATCAGCTGGATCATCAACACGGATTTGATAGACGTTAGCATTTATTTTGTCACTATATTTTTTCCAGTAGGCAGTAATATTTTCGACGTGATCGAGCTGATAGAGTTTCGCAGCATCTTCAAAATAGGTGTTTACTCTAGAGGTAGAATTACGAAAGGTGACTCATAGAATACTCGTCTCTGCAGCATCCGCAACTCTCCCTAGTTTGTCCGCATAGGTTGCTACATCTTGTGTTTGGTGATCAAAGTCTTGGAGAATTCTTTTATCTTGCTCCTTGAGTTCCACTTCAATCCAATACGGATCAAATCCTTGATCGACTAACTGCTCCACATAGGGACTTGCTTCTGTAGAAAGTGCAGCTGACTCTGGTTGTGTAGCTAGGCATGATTTGTCTGCATGCACATAGGCACAGTATCTTTTGCTCATGCCCGATGCAATACACTCTTGAAACTTGGCAACATCCTGGATGCATTGATTGGGTGCTTGTGCAAACACTACCTCTCTATAAGGTAGTCAACTACTTCGGCCAAGTATACTTAGAACAAAAAAACTCACCACTATATAGCGGTAATGCAAGCAATAAGACTTGATGGTAAGTACAAAGTTTTTCATAGAGAGGAGTTGGGATGAATAAAGTGAATAGGGAATCTTATTTTATCATTTGTGCAAAGTGGGCGGTTTTCTGATTGATGATTGTATTCTTGACAGGGATAATGCCCAAGAATCGATGCATAAATTGCTCAGCATAGTCTTCTACCGCTAGCGTTTGTGCATATTCTGATACATAGTCACTTGATTTACATTGACCATTTTTGGTATCTTCATCTACCCAACATATATCGTGGAACGCATCCACATCCGTGTCATGATAGTAATAAAAGTGATGCGCCAATTCATGCGTAATGATCTTTTGGAAGATATGTTCTAGATCTCTCAACACAAAGAAATTGGTACAATAGTTGATCTTGAGTAAGAGTTGTTCCGTATCATACTTGACGTGCTCTCACTGGGAAGTAAGTGTCTCTTTGATTTCATATTTGCCATGAAATACATCACAACTTTCTACAAATTGGAACGTTACTTTGTTTTTGAGAATATCAATATCAGCCTGTGTAAAGACTCACTCCTGCAAGAGACTATACAATGCTTCGGCGACCATCACTTCCATCAGTGCCTGTATACGATCCAACAGTTCGCGCTCCCCATTGGAGAGGTCTTGCTTGAAGTCACCATTGAGATAGGTAAAGACTAATTTGGTACCCAAAAGTCCGGGATATTTTTGATTACGTTCTATCAATGCATCTAAGTACTCAAGCTTGGTCTGGTAGCCATAAATTAGATCGCTAAACCCCTCAAAATCTTTCATGATGCCTGTATCATCCAATACAGCCATATGTTTATCTCTCAAAAAATCTTGTGTTCTATAGAAAATATGCTTCAAGGCACAGTAGTTTTTGGGAGAATAGTTGCGGATATCATCCTGCACACGATTGATGTGCTCATAAATATCCCATGAGTGAGCGAGAACGTCAGCAGATGATCGTGCATTATAATAATCAGTAAGCTTATCTTGAATGGTATCTTCGTACTGCAATGCTAATTCAATGGCCTCAAAAGCGCATTGTTCTTCAATTGTTGCTAGTATATCTCTTCATTGAATAAAAGTATACATGTCTGTATTCGCAATTCCCAACTGTTGTTCACGAGCAGCAATAATAGTTTGTGGATCAGCAAATACTACTCCCCGACTACCCAAAAGTAACATCGTGAGAATAAAAAAACTTTTTTGCATGGCGAAAACAGAAAAAATAAAGTTCGTCCCTGACTGTATAGTCTTTATAGAGTATAATGCAAATTTTTTCGCATGAATCTGCTACTTTTTTTTGCACAAAAAACGCCCTGCTGAAGGACGTTTTAAAAGAGAAATAGACAAGTAAAATTTATACTACCAAAGACAGAATATTTTCTCCCGAAACTCTCGACTGACTCATATCATCTCTCAGTCTCAGCGTCACCGTACCATCAGCAAGTGACTGGTGGTCGATAGTGATGCAAAAGGGCGTACCAATCTCATCTTGTCTACGATAGCACTTACCGATATTGCCTGAGTCGTCGTATTCACACGGGAAGTGTTGAGACAGGTCGGTATAGAGCTTGCTTGCAAGGTCTACCATGCCTTGGTCTTTTTTGATCAAAGGGATGATCGCGCATCTTACGGGAGCTATTTCCTTGGGGAATCTGACTACTGTCCTCGTTTGTTCGTTACCTTGGCCATCGGTGTAGGTCTCTTCGGCATAGCAGTTGAGCATAATTGCCAAGACCATTCTACTCAGCCCAAATGAGGGCTCGATGACATGCGGTACGAATCTCTTGCCAGAGATAGGATCATGATATTGGAAATCTTTACCTGATGCTGTCTGATGCGCTTTGAGATCAAAGTCGGTCCTGTAGGCTAGTCCCTGCAACTCTCCCCATCACCACGGATATAAAAATTCTACATCCCAAGTACCTCTACTATAGTGTGATAACTCATCAGCTTCATGTGTTCTTCGTCTCAAATTCTCTGTCGAGATCTTGACTACTTCTGTCCACCAGTGTCGAGAGTCCTGTTTCCATTTTTCTATAGATGCGAGGGCAACCTCCTCTTCAGGTGCTACGAAATATTCAATCTCCATTTGTTCGAATTCTCTCGTTCTATATAAGAAATTCCCTGGGGTGATCTCATTACGGAATGCCTTCCCGATCTGTCCAATACCAAACGGGAGACGCACTCTCATCGTATCAATAATATTTTTGAAGTTGACAAACATACCTTGCGCCGTCTCAGGTCTGAGCCAGATCTTGTTGGCATCATCTTGAATAACACCTTGGTGGGTAGAGAACATGAGAGAAAACGTACGTACCTCCGACCAATCAGTTGCACCACAGTTGGGACAGACAATGACTTTGTGTTTGAGGTTGCCGTCTTTGAGCCAGTCTTCGATATGATAGGTTTTGATAAACTGTTCTTGTTGTTCGAGTGGTCGTGAATCAGCAATGAGGTTGTTCACATGAATACCTCTCGCATGTAAAATTTGTAAGATAATACTTTCGCGTTCCTTGGTAGACAAAGATTCTTTACCAATTTCTTTTGCTCTCTCTGCTCGTCACTTCTCATTGGTGAGATGATGGAAAATAAGTGCATCAATCAATTTATCTGCTCTCATTCTCGTTTTGCATCTTTTGCAATCAATCAGCGGATCATTGAATCCACCGACGTGTCCACTGGTCTCCCACACTCTCGGATGCATGAGAATCTGTGCATCGAGTCAGACCATATCTTGTCTGCTTTGCACAAAGGTCTTCCACCGCAAATCGGCTATATTCTTTTTGAGTTGACTGCCATACGGACCGTAATCTCGTGCGTTTGCCAAGCCACCATAGATATCTGATCCTGGATAGACAAATCCTCTTCTCTTGGCTCGTGCCACGATACTTTCCAAATTGTGCATAGACAAAAAAATAGATGCTAAACGCTGGCTTCTCTATAGGGAAAATCGAGAGTTTTGCAACAAAAAGATACTTTAACGAGGTTTTGTTTGCTAGAAACGCATCCCATACCTTTGGTATGGGATCATTGAATCATCCAGAAAATTATGCATTTTGCATATTTTCTGGTGGTTCAAAGAAAAAAGCGTAGGAAGTTCCTACGCTCGCACGTTTTTATTTTCTATTAATATATGATATAGGGCATAAGCTTACCAACAACATCACAGAATTCTTCAGTACTCAAGGATGAGTCCGAAAGACCTTCACCTTTTCTGTAGATATCAAACGTGGTTTGATTATCCTTCACGGCTTGCTTTATGGATGCTCTCAAAAGAGAGGCAGCATCACGAAGTTGTAGATAGTCAAACATCATGGCGAAAGACAATAGCAATGATATTGGATTAGCAATACCTTTACCTGCTCCTTTTGGCCAGGTACCGTGAGTTGCTTCGAAAAGTGCAATTCCCGTTTCATAGTTGATATTCACTCCTGGTGCAACACCTAGACCCCCAACTTGTGCGGCGAAAAAGTCTGAGAGTAAGTCTCCTGTCATATTAGGAGTTACTATCACCTCATAGTTCTTTGGCCGAATAAGAAATTGTTGAAGACTATCATCGGTAATTACCGTATCTATCAATATTTTCCCTTCATCCTCTGCTTGGTTCCATGCATCGTTTGCTTCCTGCTCACCAACTTTGGCGGCAATTGCATCATACATAGCGACCGTAAAGACTCGGCCAGCATATTCTTTCTCTGCAAGCTCTAAACACCACTTGCGAAAATACTGGTCCGCCGCTTTGTCTATGTTATGCTTTGCCACGATAGTAACTTTCTTGTTGCCATGTTTGAGAGCATATTCAATAGCGGAACGCATGATGCGCTCTGAAGCCTCTTTGGATGCTGTCTTGATGGCATACCCTGTGGGTCCAGAAGGTGGTACCTTACCTTTGCTCAGTAACCAAGCACCTAGTTCTTCAGCATCGGGTGTGCCTGGCAAAAAGCCAATTCCAGAGTAAAGATCCTCAGTATTTTCTCTGAAGATTACCACATTGACATTCTCAGGGTGTTTCACCGGCGATGGAACGCCAGGTATCCATGAAACTGGTCTGACGCATGCATACAGGTCCAGCCTTTTACGTAAGTAGACATTGATCGAAGGAAGCCCTGATGCAATATGAAATGGACCTTTGATAGCATATCCATATTTCCTCACAAATGTTTCGACTTTTGCCATTTCTGACTCATAATTTTCAGCGGTCAGGTGGTCTGTAGTGAAATGATTTATGTCCCAAACGGGAATTTCACCATAACATTGCTCCAAAATTAGATTAATGAGGTTCACCACTGGTGCCTCAAAATCCTTCCCGATACCCATCCCTACTAAGTAAGGTAGTACAATGGGGTTGTCAAATTTATTCATCATAATTTACTGTTTTTTACTATTAACGAAAACGCCTCGGAGGGCGTCTGTTTTATATTTATTTAGATATAAATGTCAATATCAAGTTGCATTACAAAAGTTCGAGGAGGTCGATGTTTTGTTCGAGGACGTCTTGGATAGATTTGTAGATTTCTACATTCTCCTCCATGTCCATAATCTCCGCCTCTGTTGCCCAGGTAAAGTCATAGAGTTCTGCTGTATCTATCTCATCGATATCACCAAACACGCGACCGAAAAACCAGTATTCAATTCTTTCGATCTGGCCTCTATTTCTGTGTTCATATTTGACTCTGTGGATACTCACCGGCAAAGGCAAAGCGCTCACGTTGCGGTCAGAGAACTTCGTTTCAGAACCGATGATAGTCACTTCGAGACCTACTTCCTCTGCTATTTCTCTTTTGAGACAGGTATAGATATCACCCTCGTCATCCTCATCGAGATGCCCGCCAGGAAGCACCCATGGCTGTCCAGCAGCATGTTTTACCAACAAGATACGTTCGTCTTCATCGAACAAGAATGCGCGAGCAGTAATTTCCATGGCCAAGGTGCAAAGTAAAATAACAATACTCAATTGTAGGAAAAAAGGAAAAAATATGCAAATATTTGGTGACTTTTTTGTCACAGAATGCTTGCTCAGTCGAATATAAGGGAAAGAACAAACTTTATTTGTGTACATGACAAAATGAAACATCTCGTGATCTTCGTATTGGCTATGATAAGCCATATATCCGTTGCTTTGGCGGTAGTTTTGCCTGTTACATCACAAACTCAACTCAATGCTCTCGTGGATGTTGCATTTACCAGCTATCAATCACTTCATCAGGACGACTGGACCACTGAAAAAAAGGATCTTGTCCTTACCAAAGCAAACATCTATCTCCAAACTACCCAGGACAGTATGCTCAAGGCTGCGCTTATGCATCTCATAACCTTGGTCGGTGAACGAGATCCACCAGTTACTGTTCCTGAAACTAACCACTATCTCTCGCAAGATACCACTACTTATGAAACTGGACCAAAAACGCTCTTAGCGGGTGTAGAGTCTCCAATTATCGCTAAAATAAGCTATATAGCTCAAAACGAGGCAATTTTAATCGATACCTTCGTGATCACGGGAACACGTTCTTTGGGGGACTATTTCGAGGCAATCTATATCTATGATGCTCAAGGCAAACGCATTCATACTATCCCAACGACTACTGAAAGCGTAGAACTCCATGATCTTGCACGAAGACTACCTCAAGGGCAAAACACTTTTTGGGTAACCGTACTTCCCAAAGCAATCAACAACGACAGCACTGCTCACCAAGTAAGCAATATATCACTCACTTTCTCGCCAACTCGTCTCATTTCCTCTACGAATAAAACTGCCTACGCATCTTCACAAAGACATACGAGTGATCTCCTGACCATCAGCCCAGTCTTGCTAGAAAGTATCACATTTGTAGATGAGGCGTTGCAACGCAAACGTGATACACATCTCATCGATGGTACGATCAATCTAGGCATTATTGCTCTCAAAACTGCTGAACGAACCAATACTCGAGAGACCTCTTCCAACGAAAGTAATTTCAAGCTTCTTACCCTGCGTATCGGTGTCAATGATGGTACCGTAACACAACAAATCAAACCAACCCTCATGCTCAAACGTCTCTGAACAGCAATGAGCGCCATTGCAGGAAGTATTGATGGAGATAGTGTCGTCTTCGATCTTAGTAGCCAAGGAAGCTATGGACAACTACAATCTGCGACTACTACGTATCGATTGATTACTACCACTCCTCAACTCACTCCAGGATCACCTGAGTCTGCACAACTTTTGTTTGAAGATTTCTTATCATGAGCTATTAGTTTCAGTAGTGACGAACCTGGAAGTGATGCAATCTCACAACTCAATATGGCAGAAAATACGATTGAGTGACCAGTAGTGTACGAGTAAACAATGACGTGCATATAAAAAAATAATACAAAAAGGGGCCCCGCTGCGCGGGGCCCCTTTTGAAAACGTCTTCATTCACTATGCTTTCTTCAACTCTTCGCTCATCACTTGCTCAATCAATTCTGGTTCGAGCTCGTCATGTAAATATCTTTCGACAGGACGCGCACCGTATTGAGGATCGTAGATCTTGTCGATCACTTGTGCGATACGTTTCTTGTCAAACTTGGGAAGTCTAATACCTGGTCTGAGTTTCCATTGATCATAGAACAAGTCTAGCTTGGTTTTGAAAATTTCTCCTAATTCATCTTTGGTCAATGGTTTGAAGACAAGCATGGCATTGAGTCTATTGACGAGTTCAGGAGCTAGTCTTGCTTTGACATCTTCAATCACTCTTTCTTTGACGAGATCAAATTGTTTGTTGTCATAGGTCTTAGTATCACCACCAACGAATCAGATGCTTGCAAGTTTTTTGCCAAATTTATCTGATCCCATATTGGAAGTCAGGATAATAATCGTATGTTTGAAATCGATCCATCTGCCTTTGTTGTCTTTGAGATGTCCTTCATCCAAGAGTTGGAGCAGTACATTGAGGACGTCGGGAGATGCTTTTTCAATCTCATCAAACAGTACTACGCTATAAGGCTTTCTCCTCACTTGTTCAGTGAGTACGCCACCTTCTTCATACCCTACATATCCAGGTGCTGAACCAATCAATTTGGAGACTGAATATTTTTCCATAAACTCAGACATATCAACTCTAATCATTGCCTTCTCGTCTCCGAAATATTCTTTGGCTAAGAGTTTCGCAAGGTATGTCTTACCCACACCTGATGGCCCGAGAAACAAGAAAGAAGCAATAGGTTTGTTGCGTTGTACAAGAGAGATTCTATTTCTTCTAATCGCTTTGACCACCGCATCTACCGCCTCATCTTGTCCATGGATAAAGGTCTTGAGATGTGCATCCATAGCAGCGAGTTTCTTGATCTCTGAGTCAGTAATCTTATCCAAAGGAATTCACATTTTGTCTGCCAAGACACGTCCGATATCAAGTAACGTAACAACCGGTCTCAAATGCTTGGGCAATGCTTGTGATTGTCTCAAAGACTTGAGTTTCTTTTTGAGTTCTTCTTCTTTTTCTTTGAGCTCTGCTGCTACGAAATAATCTTGTTTGTCGATCGCTTGTTCAATTTTTTTCTTGGTAGTCGTGATTGCCTCTTCGATTTGTTGGTACTCCACATTTGCCTCGAGTTTTTTGGCAATGGTAGAAACTCTTGCACATGCCTCATCGATGAGATCAATTGCTTTATCAGGCAAGTGCTTATTCATCTGATATCTTATACTGTAGTCTACCGCTTTTTCGATTGCTTCTTGCTCGATACGCACTCCATGGAATTCTTCGAACATTTCTTTGAGTCCGGTGAGGATAGTCACCGCATCATCTCTACTTGGCTCTGAAACTGATATTTCTTGGAATCTTCTTTTGAGTGCTGGATCTTTTTCGATATGTTTTTGATATTCATCAAAGGTAGTTGCTCCTATCAATTGTACTTTGCCTCTTGAGAGCAGTGGTTTGAGCATGTTGGCTGCATCCGCACTTCCTTCAGCATTTCACGCACCGATGATAGTGTGAATTTCATCAATAAACAAAATGATATTGTTGAGAGGATCTGCTGCTTCCTCCAAAATAGTTTTGAGTCTTGCTTCAAATTCACCTCTGTACTTGGTGCCTGCCAAAAGAGACCCCATATCGAGCATGAAAATACGTTTGTTGAGTAATCTATCAGGGACACGTTTTGCAACCACTGCTTGCGCCAAACCCTCTACTATGGCTGTTTTACCGACACCCGCTTCACCGATCAAGAGCGGATTATTTTTGGTCTTGCGCAACAGGGTATAGACGATTTGTTCAATTTCCATTTGTCTCCCAATCACGGGATCCAAGAATCCTTTTTTAGCTTCATCTGTGAGATCTGTCCCAAAGTACTCTATGGTTAATTTTTTGGTTTCATCAGTTGAGTTTGCAATAGTATCAACGGTAGCATCCTCGCTTCCATCAATAGTTCCTGGGTTTGCCATCATGAGCTCTTGTGCAAGTGTGTCCGCAGAAAAATTTTTCATATCTACAAACATATCAACTTGATTGACATCCAAACCGAGCTGCTTGACCATATTGTCGAGCATCTTGAAAAAATCAATCGGAGAGAGATCTGCTTTGTAGGTCATTTCAAGAATTTTTCTGAGTTTTTCTTTCATGTATTCAACCTCAACTTCATTGTGCTTGAGAAAATGAATGAGTTGGGGAGAAATACCATCTAGCGCAATCAGGAGTAAGGTAAGAAAGTTTACTTTGCTGACTCCTTGTTTTCTATAATATTGGAATTTATCCTTGAATAAGCCAGTAAGTTGAAACTTCATGCGAGCTCTCACGGGCACTTTCTTGATAGTCTTGAAGGTAGTATTGATATATTTTTGGAGCAATTCAGGGTTTTTGCATCCCAAAAACGACCAAAACAAATTGAAGAAAATGTAGTTTTTGGAGTACATATACACTCACAACACGACATCATCTGCCTGGATCACTTGCTGATCTGCTTGATAGGTAAACAAGCCTGCTTGCGCAATGCTATCGAGGTAGTCCTTGGTAAAGGTGAAACTTTTGTTTGTCATAACTCCCATACATACAATTAAAGATATGTGTATCGCATCATTGAGTCTAGTGATAGTTTCCAAAATAACAATTTCCAGAGCATTTATCTTTGTCTTTTGCTTTACAGAAAGCTATCCGTATGTGTATTAGTTTTCGAAATAATTTTCTTTCTATTTCTCTTTGTCTATCTGTTTTTTCATCTCTTGTACTCCTCCACTAAAAAAGCGAAAAATACCACGTACTCTCAACAAGAGACGCTTCCAAAAACTCTGGCCTTTGGGAGTCATTGACAATCCACTCACCCCAATAAGTGCTGAACCAATTATGGCTCAAATAATTCGTTTATTCAATGATTTCTCAGTTTGTCCCATTGATAAATAGTAACTAGCAAATTAAAAGTATGTATCACCTAAACTCTTCACGTGCTCCATAATAGGGAAAAAATAATGAGATGCAAGGAAAGAAGACAGTTCTTGTAGTTGACTTCTGCACAAAAAAATTGACAATATATCTTCTTTTGAGTATACTTATTGTATGAAAAATACTCCCACCCCTCACCTCGATATCTCTGAGCGGACGACCACAGAGTTCGAACGTGAGTTTCAAAGTATTCTGCACACCATTACCCAGATGAAGGGTATCACTTTTCAGATTGCGACCGACAATCAAAACATCGCACGAATGCAACACGGTAAGAGTACGATTTTTTTCAATCCTAAATTCACTTCGCAATATATTTCACAACTCGTCAAAGAACAAGGAAGTAATTTCATTCTCGAGAAATGACATATCCTACAAATTCTCGTCCACGAGATCGGACATATGGTAGAGTACGGACAGCTGATGGCAGATCAATCATCCTGCGAAATAACTCCAAGACCACGTACCGTCAGACTTACGAACTACAAAAATACAACACAGCACCTAAGAGAAGATCTTCTGCGCACCTATGGTGAAAAGTGGAGACACTTCGAAAACATCATCAGAGATATTCGAGTAGATAAATGGTCAGCAGATATGAAGCAAACCAACACCCTCGCACCCTATATGCGTGACAACTATCTTGAACGAACCGTCCCTCAGACTGATCTCAGACAAACCATCATGCAAGATGGTACCCAAAAAATAACTCCACTCCACGAACAGTTCGCACGAGCAATAATGAAAGGGCAAGTCACCGGCTCCCGACCTCTCGTCGATGAAGAAGTACAATCTTATATCGACAACAACGAACTACTCATCAGATTTGCAAGCGATGTACGAACGCATAAACAACTCAACACGCTCCCGATGAGATATCCCGCGATGATCCAACTCTTTGATCTCTATCTCGAATTAGAAGAACAGGAGGGTGATAAGGCGAAGGCGAGGAATGAAGCTAGACCCAACGAGTCCCCCCTTGGGAAAGGCGAGGTACCCCTTGAGGGTAGGGTCACGAGCGAAGCGAGTGACGGGGGATTTAAGGATAGCGATAAGGATAAGGGGAAGAATGAAGGTGAAGGTGAAGGCGCAGCTCCCACTGGCACCCCTCGCACCATCCCCCATCTCCTCGAACAATCTGGCATCAACGTCGATCCACAGAGTTTCCCCCTTGATAAAGGGGGTGGCGAGTGAAACGAGCCGGGGGATTTATCTCAACCCACCCCTTCTGACCTCAAACAACTCCTTGCTCAACTCACCCACAACGCAACTCCGCAGACTGAGAAAGACCAAAAACTCGAACAAGCCTTCAACCAAACATTTGATCTCAAAGCTGATGATCCCCTCCTCGAGCATAAAAAAGAAGAACTCGTAGATCGGGCGAACGAAAATTTCAACACCATGCACAAAACGTTCGACAAGACAAAAGAGTTTCTGCTCCAACAACTTGACGATCGAGAACAGATGAAAAATATCCTCGAAGCACTCACCGATAGTGAGTGACGCAACATCGTGAACTATATCACCCAAGATATTCTCAATCGTATTCAATCACTCAAAGTCAGCAACATGCCCGGGTATCGTGGCCCCGTCAAACGAGAGAAAAGTAACGGTGCTATGTATACCGATGAGATAGTAAATCTTTTCACCGATAATCAAGACTGCGATCCGCACATCCGAGAACAAAATAAACGTAGAGAAATAGAAAAAAAAGAACTCAATGGATTCGAGTTTGATCTCATTGCTGATGGGTCTTGATCAATGACCGAATGAACCAAAAATTATGATCAAAGGGTCAACTCCCTTCTCGTCGGCTATGCACTCTCGAGGTTGCAAGAAGAGATTGATGATGCACATATTTCTGGGATAGATATCTTCAGTTCAGCATCATTATTTTCGTGATGAACAACACACACCTTACGAAAGCGTAGTTCTAAACTTACCACCAAAGAACTCCTCGTCGCAAATCATAAACTGCAGATCGCCAGCTCATCTACGGGCGATTTCGTAGCCATGAAAGCATATACTCAACAGCTCCAAGATGCAGCTGTTCATGACCATACTCCTGAGGAGCACACCCGCTATCTCGAACAGATCAAATCCTGACGTCGAAAAAAAATCCTCCTCCTCATGTCTGATGGAGGTAGTGATGATGCTACAAAGATGAAACAACAGATCAAAAAAGCCCGTGACCTCGGTATCATCACCTGTGGACTCGGTATCACCTCGAGCGGTAGTCCTATCCTTGATCTCTTTGGCGCGAAACAAGATGAGCCACAGGCAAACGCTCTCGGCTATGGTGAAGTCTGTGACTCCCCTCACGAGCTAGGACAACATATTCAGGAGTTGCTGATAGAACATCTCGAAACGAGTGTGTAGTGATTACTTCAAATAGGCAAGAAATGTTTGAGGAGTAACTACATGTAACTCCTGATGTGCATATCATCATGCAAATGACGATGGAAGAATTTCTTTTTTTGGGGTAGAGAGCTTGATTTCAATGGGCTGTAGTGAACCTTGTGATTCGATCAATAAATCTATCTCTTGCTGAGTATGTGTTCTCCAAAAATAAAAATTAGCTTGCTTTCATGCATATGCATATGACTTGATATACTCATTGATGATGAAATTTTCTCGCAATCCACCCGCATCTTGTCTCATTTCAAATGGACGATAATCATTTATCAGACAATTTCTCACACCCAAATCCCAGAAATATATTTTCACTCACTTTTTGATTTCATTTCTAAGATTTCTGCTCCAAGAGCCAAGTCTATGAATGATATATGATTTCTCTAAGAGGTCGATATATTTTTGCACTGTACCCATATTGAGTCACAACTGTTGTCCAAGTTCATGATAACTCACCTCTGATCAAACCTGAAAAGCAAGTAATTTCAGCAATTTCACAATCATATCTGATTTTCTAATTTCTGCGTATTCTATTACGTCTTTGTACAAATAATTGCTCGTGAGATATTGTAGTTTCAATTGTATTGTAGCATCATCAGCAAGCAATATATCTGGATACCCCCCATAGACTAGCAAGCGAGGCAACATTCTGTAGATTTCTGATTGATGATACGTCAACAAAAGTTCTCCTACACTGATAGGATATAAATTCCATGCAACCATCCTTCCCGTCAGAGGCTCATGTATCGTGGTGGCGATATCCAAGCTACTTGATCAAGTCACTATGATCTGTATTGTCAGCTGTCTATCATAGACTATTTTGAGGTTTATTCAGATGTTGGTGAATCTCTGTGCCTCATCTATAAAGAGTACTTTTGCTTTACCTATAAATTTCTCTACGGATTGCCCATGAGTAAAGTCAAACTGCTCTCTATCAGAGATCAAGTCACCAGAAAGGGTGATAATATCAGTTGGTTCATAGGTTGCGAGGAGATCACGTATCAAGGTAGTTTTACCCACTTGTCTAGGCCCATACACTACTTTTATCTCTCTTTTCGAAAGCCACTCCTGTAGTGTGTTTTGAAGTAATCTTTGAAATTTCATATTATGATATGAAAAATTAAATGAATTATAATATTATAATATGCAAATTTACTAAAAAAACAAGTAAAAACTATAAAAAAGTATATTTTAGTGACTAAAAACCTTAATTTCATATAAATTTGGTGAGTTAACCCACTAGATTTTATGAAAGTCATAACCTACATTCGTCATGTATACATACTAACAAAATAGTATATACCCAGAATGCTTAATTTTTTTGCAAGAGATTTATCTCATTTTTAAACAACTCTCACCTCCTTCACCCTCGGCTTCACCGAAAGGTATGCAGGACGAACACGGAGGTAATTATACCGATTGGGTGGAAACGCTGAAATCAAGGATTTTCTGAGGTAGAAGCTATTGTGATGACGGACGAGTCCGAAGTAAGAATTGATGGATTGCGCAATATGGACGCCGTCCGCCAGTGATATACGTGGTGGAATCAGTGAAGGAAGTTTTTGTAATGCACGAATCATTTTGCGTCCAATCAGTCTACAGTAGGGCTTAATGACTACTCACAGAAATGGAACTCATTTGGTGAAATGCTGGAAGTATATTTTGCGAGGATGAATGTGTAATCCAAGTCCGTTGCTCAAAAAATGTTCTATCTTTGCAATACAGGATCTCAAATAGTGCTGATCCGCGTGCATACAGATGAAGTCGTCAACATATCTGCCATAGTGTTGTATGTGCAACTCATGTTTAACAAACAAATCTAACTCGTGTAAGACAATATTTGCAAAGAGATGACTCGTGAGATTACCCAGAGGAAGTCAGGTGTTTGGTGGACATGCAAGCATGCTTTTGTGTACAGGGAGGATTTTCCTCAAGGAGGCGATAGTGCGATCTTCTCGTCACCTCACATAGTCGTGAAACAGTATCTTGTGGATCAACGACAAAATAAGCTCCTTGGGTCGATGCACGTTGCAAGCAAAGAGGCGACGCGTCACCAGTTGTCGTACGAGTGTCCTCGAAATACTCATGAAACATGACTGAATATCAAGCTTCAAGACTCGACACTCTTGCGTATAGTTGCGGGAGCAAGATCTCATAAACTGATCTACTCTACGGATACCAAATAACGTCCCTTTTCCTACTCTGTTTGCATAACTGTCATGTATCCGCTGAGACTCAAATAGCGGGGTAAGATAGTATGAGACCAAATGTTGCACGATACGGTCACGAAAGGATAACGCAACAATCTCTCTGACGACAGGATCTGCTACGATGTATCTTTTGGTAGATCCTATCTGATAATTTCATGCACAAATATCTTTGTACAGTTGGTGCATATTTTTTTCCAGATCAGTTTCCCAAGCGACAATTTCTTTTTTCTTGGATTTACCTCTGCGTGCACGCTGGTAGGCGTAGTGAAGATCTGCATAAACAAGTTGCATGATGCGAACGAAAACAAAAAATCACTCCCACCTACAGGAGGCGGAAAGTGAAAGAAAGGAGAAGATCAGTCTCGGCGAACAACAACGAGCAATTGTTATCATCGTTATCGTTCGTATCGAATCTGCGATTATCATCGTTGAGTCAAAGATAGCCACGATTCACCCCGCACTAACTCGTGACAGTACAGGTCGCCCCATACGTCATCGAAGATGAGTATGGGACAAGCCCCATCTCACATCTTGTATTACTGACAGCAGATATTGCCAGTGGCAGAGCAGATTCATCGCCTCCCCAAGGCTACTGTGTCTTCACGACACAGCAAAGAAGCTGATACTGATGTGGAGGGGAAATGCAACCCCACCCTTTATACCTTCAGGGTACAACCCTCACCCCGACCCTCTCCCAAAGGGAGAGGGAGTCGCTTCGCGCGCTGGGGGAGGCAACCTGGCTATCGCCAGGTGCAGCTAAGCTGCATCTCGGGCGAACAACAACGAGCAATTGAGAACATCGTCATCGACCGTATCGAATCAGCGATCACCATCGAAGAGTCAAAGATAGCCACGACTATTTCAAGAGTATTGTCAAGTTCGATATCGACCTGCTGTAGACAAAAGATACATCAAGGCTGCTTTGCGCAGAGGTTGATCTTTTCAAGACTCTGGTGGGAGTCACAGATCATCACCAATGACCTGCATGAGTTTGATAAGCTCACCTTCTGTCTGTGCGTTGAAGTTGGGAATTTTTTTCTTCACTTCTTGCAAATACATCTTGGTATAATTTTTTTCTTGTTTCCCTGATTTAGCTGTTTCATTTTCATGAATCATATCGGGAAGTTTTTCTGGCATGTTCATATCTCCTCTGATACTACGCAACTTCACTCAGAGTTTCCTTTGCTTGGCGTAGCCATACTGTTGCATAGAGAGATTTTGGGTAGCGTTGTTTCAGGTGATACGATTGAAGTCAGCGAGCTGTGGCTCGTAGTAGTTGCGCGGTGTACCTGAGTTGAAGCTAGGGTGCTGGATCTGCGTCGCGAATCCACCAAGACCGTAGGGATTGGAAATATGGCGGATATGCTTCGCTGCTCGCTCATCCATACGGTCTATCAGTTCTGTTTTGCATGATTGTTCATCAGTGAAGTTTATCTTTCTGGGCTTCGAAGTTACTATTCACTTCGTCTTGGTGGGATCCAAAAGTGTCGTACCGATACCCTTGATGTTGTCGCTCCACCATGCACGATGGGCCTGTATTTCAGGTGCGTCGGGGGAGGCAACCTCGCTACCGCTCGGCACGACGAACAACAACGAGCAGTTATTAACAACGACATCGTCCGGATTGAAACTGCGATCATCGCCGTAGAGTCAAAGATGGCCACGACTACTTCAGGAGTATTGTCAAGTCCAGTATCGACCATACTGACCAGTCAAATACATATAGATCGCTAGAGCATCTCCCATGTTCAATCATTTCACTTTCATGAGTATCTGCATCATTTTCTCTAGATCACCCTGCTGATCAGGGATGATGTCTTGCGATGCAAATTGTTTGACCTTGGTTTTGATAGGTTCTTCTCGGTCATTCGTATCGTTACTGCGCAGTGCTTTGAGCTTGGGTTCGTATCTTTTGCTAGGAGAAAGTACTTGGTTGGAGTATGATCTTTCAGCGAGCATGTCGTTTGGGTCGTTGGATTTGTCGGGTCGAGTATGATCACTCGTCGCGAAGCCTGCTGAAAATCATGGTATGTTGAAATAGCCTACCGTCAAATTTGCTTTTTGTCACAAAACAAATTCACCACTGGCGATCATCGCATCACCGATCTGCTTCAATCTCTGAGGTGTCTCGGTTGTATTTGTGATCTGTGTGAGGAAGTTCTGGCGATATTTGGTGATACGGTTGTACTCGGGTCAGGAGGTAAGGAGATCTATCTGTACACGTCTTGCTGGTTTCACTGGTATGTTTTGTTTTGCTTCTTCTGCTGCTTGTGTACGTTTTGCGAGATCGATACGGTCCCATCTACTCATCAGACGTCCATTTGGATCTATCACGTCGGCTCCTCCTACTGCACTGACTATGGAAAGGAAGATACTTTCATCGACTGAGAGAAGAGCATCGGTGAGTTCGTCTAGTGGGAGCTGTCTAGAGTCGGTGTGGAGGACGGAGAGAAGGTCACGGAGGGCTCCCTCTCCCTTTGGGAGAGGGTCGGGGTGAGGGTCCGGGAGGACACTATCAATTTTGTTGAGCAGTTCTGCCTTTTTGGTATGCAGGAAGTTTTTGTCTTTGAGGAGTGGTTGTGCATCTCCAAACTTCTCCAGTGCATCGGGAGTATTGTGCAAAAAGGTGTAGAGTCAGAGATATGCATCAGTGCCTTCATTGCACAGTGTTTCTACGAGTTTCGGTAATTTCTCTATTCGCAATGCTCCGTCTTTGGTAATCTTACGAAGTAAGGTTTTGGTGGAGTTGTTTTGTACACGTGTCATGAGTTCACTGGCGAGCTGTGCATAGGCGATATGCGGATTGTCAAATGGTTGATCAGGATAACTATCACCATACTGATCTGCCGTCGCTCGTTGGTAAGGAGTCGTAAGCATGCGTGCATGCGATGAGGGAGTATCACGAAGAGACAAGGAAAGATTGGGATCGAAGTCGATTCACTTGAGGTGGACGCATACATTGCGATCTGCGAGCGCAGGAGTATCGTTCGCATCGAGGATACCGAGTTTGTTGAAGATCACACACAGGACCATCTGATCTTTGTCGCTGATTTGTGACTTGATGAATCAGATCACTTTGGCTTTGATATAGTGCGTGAGGGTCGGATATTTGATGCGGTCGTGTCGATCATCTGGTCCCGTATTTCGCAGTTCCAAGAAACGTTTGGTGTCCCATATAGCACTACTGATCTGTTGTTTGGAGGTAGTTCATCCGAGGGTAATATCGTATTTGGGACCATTTTTGGCATAACTTGCAATGATGAGTTGTTGTGCTTCGAGGAGTCTTGGCAAGATACCGCCTATAGTCTTGCTGGCATCAGTAGCATCTATGTTTGCTATCCAAGCGTCGTTTCAGATGTCTGTAAACACCCCAAGTGATCACCCTGTCTTGGCAGAAATAATTTGTGCATACTCTGCAGGAGGCAGATAGCCGATAGTCACTCTACGAAACTCTCTTTCAATCTGATCTTGGAATTTTTTGGTAGTATCATGATGATGATCTTCGTTGGCAGTGAGTATAATCGAAAACTTTTGGATGATGAAAGACTCCCCTGTTTTTTTATCGGTGAAACTGGTCCCTGCACGCTTGGCAAGTTCGCCTTTGAGCGCTGACAACACATCGGGACTGAGACGATTGGCTTCATCGATGATGAGCGGAAGTCCATATTTCATACACTGCGTGAGTGGTCCAGGGAGATATTCAAGAAGATGGCCATTTCAGGTCTTGACCTGACTCACCACTGATTCGAACTGTCTCACGGTGGTCTCTGCGTTACCGTTGATGAAGGGAGGATCTGTTTGAAGTTTGGTGAGGCTTTCAATCTCTTTTTCAAGTTTTTGCTGTGGAGTAAGTTGTTTTTGTTCTCTGTCACTCGTAGCGCTCGAGTCACTTCCTTTCTCAAAGGAGGAGTTATCAGGGGTGCTCTGAGATGGTGGCAAATCTTTGAGTTGTTTTTGCAAGCGAGCCAGTTTAGTTGCGATCAGTTCTGCGACAAGTTTTCTCGCACCGACCGTCTTACCGGTACCGACGGGACCCGTGAGTAATACCGACCAACCTGCGAAAATATGTTGACGCATTTCTTCGTATTGTTTGGTGACAGTTTCGGTAGAAGCAAGTAATGTTGTATCTAGTTCTTTTTTCAATCACTGCAGACGATGTCGACGCTCATAGGCAACGACTTCATGTGTATCGAGGTGGAGTTGTTTAGCTATTTCAAGTTTGGTGATCAGGGTACGAAGCGTTTGTATCTCGGTGTTTATGGCACTAGGATAGTCACTCGTGAGTTGTCACGAGGTATACATATGGAGTTGTAACGCATCGAGATAGCTCTTGATCTGTTGTATTTTGGTATCGAGTGTCTCGAGTGAAATTGTCGTCTTGGTAAGCCCCAAATAAGCAAGGTCTGCAGACGAAAATAAAGATTGTTTAGCGGGAAGTTTATTAATACTTGCCAATCTTTCTGTATCAGTGATGTGTTTGAGAGGAAGTGTTGTGCCTTGTTTGTTCTTGGGAGCTTTGGTAGTGATACTTCACACGGTGAGAGTTTGCAAATCAATACATGGCGCACGATACAATTCTGCACCATGCGAGAGATGTTTGATGCCTTCAGCGTGCTCTTTATACGATTCCTGATAGTGAGTGATAAACTCCTGATCTTGTAAAAGCTCTTGGAGACGAGATACTCATGTATCTGTCGCAAATGTGCCTTGCTTGAGTGCTTCAAGTTTTTGGGCAAGAGAGAGTAGTTTTTGGGGTGTCGAAGTCGTCGCAAAAGATCCGAGATACTCTTGCAACAAAGTCAGTGTTTGTTTATCATCGAGCTGCGCAGTAGCGATATGTTGGAGCACTTCATTGAGATTTCACTTTTGTTCAGTCGTAAGTTTTTGGGTGGTTTTTCCTTTTTCCAATATATCACCTAGTTCTTTTCTTTTTTCCGTAATCAAAAACTTCGCTACTTGTCTTCGACTTGGAAAAGTGTCTATCGCAGAACGTAGATTGGTGTCATGCTCGTTGGTCTCTTGTTGAGGAACAATTGGTTGTTTTTTTATCATCTCACCGTGCAAATAAAGAGAGAAAGAGGCCACTATGAAGTATACTTGCAAACATTGTTTCTGTCAAAAAAAATGAGGGAGATTTGGTGTTGTTTGTGGGGAGATTTTGGATAGAGTACGAAAATAAAGAGCTGAAGTATGCATGTCATTCTGAGTGTCAAGGCATAGTCCTCGCAGGGGAAGTCCCTGAAGGGATAGCAAATCCAGGTAACCAATAGGTGGATTGCCACGTCGTCCCTTTGGGACTCCTCGCAATGACGGGGAACAGATTTGTTAATTTGGCTATTTGTTTATTTGATTATTTGATATACATGTCTCTCTTCGGTCAAGTCCAAGAACAAATTCGTCATAGCGCTGGCTATCTCGGAGATAGATTTCCAGAGCGTTTATTGGCGCACTTATTGACGCATCGCAATATCATCGAAGCCAACGTAACAATAAATATGGATGATGGGACAGAGCGTACGTTTCAAGGCTGGAGATGTCAGCATGTCGATGTCAAAGGACCATTCAAAGGCGGTATTAGATATCATCCCCAAGTCAGTCTCGACGAAGTAAAATCACTCTCCGCATGGATGAGTTTCAAAACTGCTGTCGTAGATCTCCCCCTCGGCGGAGGAAAGGGCTGAATTATCGTAGATCCCAAAACACTTTCTAGAGCAGAACTCGAAAGACTTTCAAGAGGCTATATCCAACAGATCCGACAACACATCTGACCCACCAAAGATGTTCCCGCTCCCGATGTAAACACTAATGGTATGATCATGGGCTGGATGGCAGATGAGTTTGCTACACTCACGGGTGAGCGACAACCTGGCGTGATCACGGGTAAACCTTTGAGCATTGGTGGTAGCAAAGGAAGAGATATCGCAACTTCTCTGGGAGGCATGTATGTACTCGAGCAATTTATGAGCTATAGCAACACATCACTTGCTGGCAAAACAATTGTGATTCAATGAGCCGGGAATGCAGGTCTCAACTTCGCTCTGCTCGCATCTGAGGCAGGCGCTATAGTAACCGCTATTTCTGATTCACAAGGAGCAATTTACAAAGCAACCTGACTTGATGTCAAAAAAATCATGGAGATCAAAGCACAACATAAATCCGTCATCACTTGTGAAGGAGTAGATGTCATCACCGAACAAGAGCTGTTTGCTCTCCCATGTCATGTACTCGTACCAGCCGCCCTCGAATCTCAAATCACCGAAAGCAATGCACCAATGGTGCAAGCCAAAGTGATCCTTGAACTTGCGAATGGACCAACTACCCCAGCTGCAGACAAAATTCTCACCTCCAAAGATATCACCGTACTGCCCGACATCTTGGCAAATGCTGGTGGTGTCACCGTGAGCTACTTCGAACAAGTCCAAAACAACACGAACTACTATCGAAGCAAACAAGAAGTCTTTGAGAGACTCAAAGCAATCATGGTAGATGCTACTGATGCACTCCATGCCAAAGTCCAACAACACAACGTCTCTCGAAGAGTCGCTGCGTACATAGTAGCTATTGAAAGATTGCTCCAAGCGATGCAGGATAGAGGGCGGTAAGATTCAAGACGAGTATCCCCCCTTTTAGCGAAGTACCCGTAAGGGTGAAAGGCCTCGGTGCCCGTATGGGTAGGGTGGCGAGTGAAACGAGCCGGGGGATTTAAAAACCCCTCCGCCCTTCGGGCACCCTCCCTTCTTAAGGGGAGAACAAATATGGAACTCCTCTTGAAATTTATCATAAAATACTTATAAGTCAACTATCTTTTATCATTTACAAATCACTGATGTCTTGAGTTCCACAAGAATGGATGCATGATACCACAGAAGCTGATTTTGATCATCTCAATTCAATCAATGAAGCCATGGAGCCACAAACTAATATTATTGAGGGTATCTACGCATCTCTACTTTTCCATAATCTTACCAAACATTTCCCCAATACTTCACCTGAACAAAATTAATTAATTTTCACTGAGAGCGAAAAATGAGGACTCATCTCCTCATTTTTTTTATATGTGATAGATCAAGTTTCAACCCTCCACTTTCAACATTTCAACTATTTTACAAACTGTTTAGTTTTGCTCTTGTAGCAGGACCGAAGTAGCCGAAGAGTTTGGGGTTTTCATCACCGTTGAGGAGTTTATGATGGAGCTGGAATGCGTAGACTGCTTGTGCGGTGGTAGTATCGTAGACTCCACTAATTGGATCTGTGTAGAATCCAAGCCATTGCAACTTTCTTTGCAACATTTTGACCTCACGATTAGCTGTTCCTAGGGCGATGTTTTCCAAGAATTGGTATGCTCTCGTATCTCCGATGGCGAGATAGTGGGAATTTTTCTGATTGAGTGAGGGGTCTGTTTCCTCTGGTGCCGCTACAGGAGTAGGAACAACCTCAACTTCTGGTTGTGTAGGTTCTGTGACCTTTTCTTCAACAGGTATTTCCTCTGGTGCAACTATTTCAATAGTTTCTTGACCTGCAAGTGCAATTTCGTCGTTATCTTTTTGTGCAAAGAGATCATAAATACCTTTTTTCTTGATCACTCTCAATAATGCGCCTCTTGTTTGTGGACCAAAATAGCCACACCAAACACTGCTTGCATCTAGTCCTAATGCGTCCTGTTGGAATGAACACACTGCTTGTTTGGTAGGTTCGTCATAGGTAGAAGTGAGTTCATCTTCGGTATAATATTCGAGATGTTGGAGCAAACGTTGTAACATCCATACCCAAGGATCTTTTCTTCCCTCTCACAAGTGAATAATCCATAAGCTGTTGAAGAAAAAGTTTTGATCAATTGGGAATGCTTTCAAGTCCCATCCTACTTTTTTTGAAGTTCCCTCAGGACAGACATACCCTTCCATATAGTCTACACCAAATGAAATTGCTCTTTTGAGGCCTTCTTCACCTTCACCGAGCCAAATATCTAGTCTGTCGTATTCTTCACCTCTCTCTCCCTTTTGCACAATTGCACCACCTCTATCTTCGACCTGGCCAATACCAAATCAAGGAAATACTACTTGAGTACCAAATGCATATGTTTTGGGAGCAGCGATCATGCCATTGAAAACAGGTGCTCCTGAAGCACCATGGGTACCATTCCCATTGAGTCTAGTTTCTGCAGTATGATCTCCTTGGAAAAAATAGCGTTGATCTGCTTTTGGGGAGTAATATGCGGTTATCCTGAATGTTTGTTTGGTACATGCAGAAAGATCAGTTCCTGCCTCCACCGAAAAAGTAGACCAACCAAACCATGAAATGGCTAGTACAAGAGCGCTAAGGGTGATTTTTGTTTTCATACGTATCTGTATTCATAAATGTATATAGTTATATTATTGACAATTTATATATTTGTCAAATTTTATATGGCTATTTTGATGTTTTATGCATAAAAAGTTAATATATAAGAACATACAGTAGAGGTAAGTCAATCTATTCCGTCTTCTGAAAGGTGCCAGAATGGCAAAAAATGGTTGCCAGGCGTATGCTTAGAGCGTAGATTACTTTAGTAACATCCACGAGATGATACGAACACAAACAAAAAAGAGACTCTTTGTAGGCGCCTTCTTGATCTGACTCCTCTTTCGATATGTACTTTCTGCTCAGCAGGCTGTTTCATTTTCGTTTTTTAAAGTGTGGACGGTAGATCAAAATATCAAAATCTGAGAGACGTATGTCAAACAAAGTAGCGTAGATGATGTTGCTGTAGGTACTATAATTGCAAATATTTCACTCGGTGAATGAAGTTTCTGAAATGATCCAAGTATCAAGTCAGCACTCCATCTTTACTCCGTAGGTTCATCACTGATACAAGTAGATGTTTTGGATCTCATCCAAGAAAGTAGTGATCCCAAACTTGCTCTCACCACCCATCTCAAACATGTTTCTAAAACACTTGAACAAATTCAGAACACCACGCAAGCATTGAGAGAACGTGCGCTCGACCATCAACAAATAGCTCAAGAATGTCTCACCGAAAAAAATGGCGGAGATCAACTTTTCTTCGCTGGCGCTCAAAATAATCTTCCTGGAGACACGCAAGCAGGACTTGAGCAATCTATTAAGGCAGCACCTTGTTATATTACCAATAGAATCTATGCAAACGCGTATAGTTATCTCGCAGACAAAGTAAGTACCCATGCAAGCATTCTTCGCAAAAGACAATATATCCTCGAACAAAATTTCGATGCGCTCTTGACCCACAAAGCATACTTAGAAACAGATATGCTCAACCAATTGAATCAACTCAAAAAGGACCTCAATTCTCTCAATCAAGTAAACTATCAAGAATTCAGCTGAATCTTCAACTTTGCTCTTCCCTATGACATTACTGATCTCCCAAAATTCCAAAAAATATTCTTTGATCCTGGAGAAATCCCCAATTACGTCGATCCCCAAATTGGCTACTAAACCGTCATCCTGAACCCATTGCGAAGCAAGGGTGAAGGATCTCATTGCTGACAATCGCTGAGATCCTTCGGCTTCGCCTCAGGATGACATCTTAGCACTTTGGTTATTTGATTATTTGATTTATAACGCTGCATTACGGACAAACTCTTTTCGTTTGACTTCTAAGGTGTGTTGTGCTTGTTTGAGTTGTGTATGCTCTTCTTCAGAAAATTTTCCAAGCACATAATCTGCAATATCAATTGCAGGATGAGTTGGTCTACCAATGCCAATTTTGTATCTTCGATACTGATCAGTACCGAGTTGTTGTGTGATGCTTTTGATGCCATTGTGTCCTCCGTCACTACCAGCTCGTTTGAGCTTGAAGGCACCGAAGGGTAAATCCACATCATCATGCAACACGATGATTTGACGCTGAGGAATTTTGTAAAAATTGACTATAGATGCTACAGCATTACCAGATTTATTCATAAAGGTCTGAGGTTTGACCGCCATAACAGCAAGGTCATTTTTGTAGGTGCCTTGCGCAATAGTGCTCTCATATTTCTTGACCTCCAAAAAACTAGTGAGACCCAAAAAATCCGTCAGCATATCCAATGCCAACCAACCTGCGTTGTGTCTCGTCAAATGATATTGTGCTCCTGGATTTCATAATCCTACCGCAAGTATCGTCGTTTTCATAGGCAGAGAAAATCGAGTAAGAAACAAATTCCTCTAGAGTATTATTCCATGATGAAGAATTCAAGGACATCTCCTAGTTCTATTTTTTTACTTACCTTGATCTTCAAACCACAATCATGTCCTTCTCTCACTTCTTTGACGCTTTCTTGTTCCTTTTGGAGTGAAGTAATTTGTCAGGTTGTGAATGGCATTGGTTCACCTTGTGCATCTACTTGAGGATCAGATGCTCTCCGGACTCTAAATTTAGCACCATTGACGACTCTCCCTTCTTGGACTCTTCCCCCAATGACCATATCTTTTGCTTTTCTAAAGAAGACGCCTAGCACTTCCATTTTACCAATAACTACTTCCACTTTCTCCACCACAACCATTCACTTGAGAACGGACTCTAGGAAATCAATATACTCATAAATAATATCATACGATTTAGCTTGCACACCCATTTGTGTTGCTTTCTTTTTGAGTATTCCACTGACTGCAACATTAAATCCAATAACAATCGCTTGAGATGCCTGAGCAAAGATAAGGTCTGAATCAGTAATTGCTCCCACATCTGAATGAATTATCTTGAGATCAACTGTCTCTGGTAGAGCGACTTTGAGTGATGCATGTTTGAGTGCCTCCAAACTACCGACACTATCCGCCTTGAGAATAAGCTTGAGTTGTACCTTGTCACCTTTGCCAATTTTTTCAATGGTTTGCATCAAGATATCCTTGGAATGTACTTGTGCATGTTCTTGGAGTGACTCAATTCTCTTGTTTGCTTCTTTGTCTGATGCAACAACTTCTGCGAGTCTACCTGGCTCGGGAAGATCTTGAATACCAGAAATTACCACGGGATCACCAGCGGTTGCTTGTTTGATAATTTCACCTTTTCGATTGAGCATTCTTCTCACTCTACCAAAAGTATTGTGAATGACGATGACATCACCAACATGCAATGTTCCCGTCATAATCAACAATGTAGTAGTCACTCATTGTTTTGCATCTTTGTTGGCTTCGACCACCACGCCTACTGCGGGTCTACTTGGACTATAGCGAAGCGTTAATAATTCGTATTGAAGAAGAATAGAATCCAAAAGATCATTGATGCCTTGTCAGGTCACTGCTGATACCGGCACGAGCATCACATCACCACCCCATTCTTCGGGTTGAAGTCCATGCTCTGCAAGCTGTCCTTTTATCTCATCCAGCTTACCAATACCTAAATCAATTTTGGTAATAGCTACGATAATTGGCACGTGTGCATCTTTGGCATGATTGATAGCTTCGATAGTTTGTGGTTTGATGCCATCATCTGCTGCAATCACAATCACGACGATATTGGTAATTTTGGCGCCTCTTGCTCTCAATGAGGTGAAAAGTTCATGACCAGGAGTGTCGATGAAGGTAATCGGTTGATCATTGTGTATAATCTGTGATGCACCGATTGACTGGGTAATACCACCTGCTTCACCTCCAAGGACATTGGTCTTTCTGAGGTAATCAAGTAATCTTGTCTTGCCATGGTCGACGTGTCCCATGATCGTCACAATTGGTGGTCTAGGAATCAAATCCTCACGCTCTTTATCCTGATCCAAAATAGATTGGAGATTTCATGACAAAATATCACTCACATTCATCTGTGCATTTTCTCTTTCGATCGTTACTTGGAATTCTGCTGCTACGAGCGTTGCAGTATCGAAGTCGATACTCGCTTGTGCACCTACGACAATCTTGTTGGACAATAGTACTTTCATCACTTCTGGCAACGGGACTCACATTTTTTCGGAGAATTCTTTGACGATAATTTTGTCCCCCATACTGATAGTACCTTTTTTCTTGAGACTATCTGAGACTTTGTATGTTTTTTCTTTTTTGACGGCAGCTTCTTGGGGAGTCGCGCCTCTATTTTGACCACGAGCTCATATTTGAATTGCTGCTCCAGCTGGCCCTGATGATCTTCCACCAGGTCTTCTTTGTCCTCATTGTCAGAATCTTGATCTCGCTCCACCACCTCCAGGTCTACCTCCTTGACCAAAACTTGGTCTCGCAAACGTCGATGAGTCAGCTTGTGATTTCTTTTCGATAAGTTCGTCTACTTCTTTGTTGGCTTGTTGCTTTGTTTTGGTAGGTGGAGGTGTTGAGCTAGTTGGTGTAGATGCTGGAGGAGTTTTTTTGCGCGAGGTGATAATAGGAGTAGCAGCGACTTTTTGGGGTCATTTGCTGATAATTCTCGCTTGCATCAAAGGCTCTTTGGCCATGACAATATCTGTATCTGGCTGGGCATCTTTCTTTTTGGTCGTTTTCTTGGGTGTGACTTTCTCTACTTCAGTGGGTTCTTCTACCTCTTTCTGCTTGGTTGGTGCGACTACTTCAATTCACAATCACGACAAAAATCCAGCGTCATCACCGAAGATACTGGTTTCCTCAACTATTTTGACAGGGGCGGTTGCTTTTTTTGGCATGTGGCAATAAGAAAAATACTGTTGCGCGTCACTGTATGCATTTCATACGTGAAAACAAGGTGATTTCCTTGAAATCACCGCTAGCAAAATGTGCGTATTTCGGTATAAGCAAACAACTACGGTGCTACTCCGTAGGGTTTTGTATTGACTGTAGAACATGTTAGTTCGATCTTCACTTCGTTTATTTGCACAACAAAAGCAACTCTTGAGTTCGTTTCTCACGTTTCAGGATGTTTTTTTTGTTGGTGGAGCAATTAGAGATGTATTGCTCGGTATCACGCAAGATCCCAAAGATATTGATCTCACCTTGTCATGACACCCCGATGAAGTGCGATCACTGATCCACGATGATGCATGTTCACGCTTCAGAACAGAGAAATTTGGCACGATGACTATTATTCCTCATATAGATAAAGAGCTCAACTATGAGATCACGCCTTTTCGTACCGAAGGTGGTTATGAAGACTTTCGTCATCCCGAAGAAATCATCCGATCATCCAGTCTACTCGCAGATAGCAAACGTAGAGATTTCACGATCAATTGCCTCTACCTCGCCTGTGCGCCTGACCAATTTATGCTACAGCCAACACAGCCCGCACTGCCGGCGACCGATGATCACGAACTCCTTGCACTGCTCGCCCAACACGGTAGTATTTTTCTTGCTTCTCACAACGTAGTCATCATCCAAAACCATGCGCATATCGAATTACTTTTTCCTGATGGTACATTCAATGAAGAGCACGCTCAACAATTTTTTCAAGATATAGTCAGTGTCGGCGAAGGGAAACAGAATGGACCCGTACTTTTCTTGATCGATCCCCACGGTGGCCTCAATGATTTGGTCGACCCCGTGATTCGTACCGTAGGAGATCCTCACTTGAGATTTGGAGAAGATGCACTGAGGATAATCAGAGGAGTAAGATTCGTCAATATCCTCAATCAACATCTAGCAAAACTGCGTACCAACAACTATTTTGATATAGACCCAGCGACGCGAAATGCGATGAAAAAAAGTTACTATCTCCTCACCTCTTTGCCAAAAGAACGTCTGCATATCGAAATCAAAAAAGTATTTAGTGCACATGATCCGTTCGGATATATAGCATTGTTGGACGAACTACGTATTTTGCCCATACTTTTCCCTGCAGTGGCAGCCACCAAAAACGTCCTTCAGCCGGTGAGGTATCATCCCTTTGATGTCTATAGTCATACATTACTTTGCCTCAAAGCTCTACAAGCACGCAACGATGATCGGTTGTGCAAACTAGGTATGCTCTATCATGATGTAGGCAAGCCTGAGCAGTATCACTACTACTCACTCATGCCATCCAAAGAAGAAAAAAAATTACCTATTGCCGGCAAGATGTACCATACTACGCTCGGAGTACCACTCGCTACCAGCGATCTGCGCGCGCTCGGCTGTTCTCAAAAAGAAATAGACACCGTCTGTCGATATATCAACATGCATCATAGACCATGAGAACTTCTCGATGGCAAAGAAGAAAATCTTGTCAAAAAATTGAGGAAATTAATAAGTGAGTCTGGTATAGAACTTGTCCACAATCTGATTGATCTCGCCATAGCAGACAGAATGTGACAATATAATCCTATGCAACCACCTGCAATAGATGGCCTACTCGCTATGCAACAGCAAATCCATGATCTCTATGACTCCGAAGGGAGGTTTACGCAATCCAACCTTGCGATCGACGGCACCATACTTATGGACACCTATGGCATTCCTCCAGGACGTGAAGTAGGAGAACTCCTCGCCCTTGCCTTCGATCGAGTCCTCACAGATATCTCAGGGAGAAACACCAAAGAGCAGATTTTGCATTATTTGGACGAGCAGAGAGGGAAGAAGTAGATAATTATAAATATATCTAATATAAATAAGTCAATAATATGGCTTGTAATTTTTCTTTTGATTATTATTCTGCTCTCAAAATTAAAAAATATGGAAACGTTCTTTCACATACTAAGTATCGTAGTTGCTGTATTATTTTTCATCAACAAGCTCCTCTACCTCATAGGCAAAAAAACAAGTTGGGGAATAGGTATAATTGCAGCATCACTCGCTATCATCTATCTGATTCATATCGATATGCTCATAGTAGCCACCGTCGAAATAGGGCTCATTGTCTACATGATTTATGGTCATTTCGCCCACGACAAAGAAGCCGTCACGCCAAAACATTACAAAGAGTTTCTCTTCATTGCTTTAACACTCATTGGCGCATGGTCCTTTCGCGGTTGGGATACTATCTGGGAATGGGCTGGCTCATTGTTGATGGTCCTCGGAGTTGCACTGCTTGCCAAAAAGAATCACTATTGGGGATGGATATGGCTCTCCGTATCCCACTTCATATTTGCCTATATTATCTACCAAAAAGGCGTTACACAAAGATTTTTTGCCGACTTCCAGGTTGCTTCTGGGATCGTCGGGCTCATTGCTTGGTGGTATCTAAGCAATCCAACGAGAAGCGCTCCATGAGACGCTTCTTTTTTTTTAACAGAAATAATCAATTCTTTCTCCACATCATATCTGCAACAAAAAGACTTGACTTTTGATGAGGAATAGATAGTTTCTGAGGGCATAAAACAGCAATATATATGAAAAATTTTTTAAGCGCAGTAAAGTTCTGGTGTCAAGGGATGTGCATTTACATCATGGCTTATATCATGATTGATTGGGCAACCAATCCTATCTATCATCAACCTTATGTCTACCCAAGCTCAGAGAAGCTTGAAGCTCAGGGGTTCAAAAAACTCCCTGGCGAATCGCCTGCGGATCATGAAAAGCGTGGTCACTCCGTGATCGACTACGCACGCTCCTTCCCGGGATAAGCCCGGCAAAAGAGAAAAAATCACCCTTGTCCTGTCGTATTCGGCAGGATTTTTTTATTGGAGAACTGCTTGCAATTGGAGAGGAAAACGATACTGTGGGTCGACTCAAGTCATTGGTTTTTTAATTGCTTATCTGTTGTACTCATGGGGAAAAAAGCACCTGTTTTGTTACTCAAACCACTCGGAGGTAGAGGAAATGCGGGAGATGTTGTAGATCTCTCAATTCATTATGTCAATCAAGTAATCGCTCCCCAAGGCATTGGGATATTTTTTGACAAACAAGCCAAAAATCAACATAGCGCTCAGCTCAAAAAAATAGCGAAAGCTAAAGAAGAACATCTCGTTGCTATCAAGACCGTCATCGATGCACTCGCTGCACAAGGTGGCTTTGCGTTTGCAAAACAAGCTACTGATACTGACAAATTGTATGATAGCATTGATGAAAAAACACTCGTCCACTACATCGAGCATGCTCATCATCTCCATGTGGACAAGAAATGCTTTAGCTTGGCAGCCAAGATTGAAGCACTTGGTACGTATACTACTACTTTCAAATTTGAAACTATCGAACAAGAACTGCCTATTGTAGTTACCAAAGCGTAATAACGGTCACTCACTTTCTAGAAACTGCCAAAACCTTCTCTTTGAGAGGGTTTTTTTGACAAATCATCTCATTTTGCGTACAATACAATGGGCCTAGTACTCTCTGTTTGCCCTTCTTCACCTCATCCAACCCATGGAACGTAGGCGTATTATCCTCATCTGAATGCTTGGTGCAGTGACTCTCTTTGTAGGAGGGATATTTTGACGATATTGGCTATGGACAAATGATTCGACACAAGAACCCCAACCCGTAGCAGAAGAACATACCGTAGCACCCCAGACGGGATCAACTGAACAAGGAGAACAGGAGATAGATACCGAGACTTGAACTGAGAGTACACAAAAAACAATCCAACCAGAAGTTTACACAGCTATCACGCTATTGTTTCCTCCATTCGTCACTAGTGATGCAGTCGCATCAACGCTTGCTCAGATAGCGCAAGACTACCAGGTGGAAGCGCAACGAAGAATTAGTGATTCTCTAGAAAGTTACTATAAAGCACTCACTACTATCGGAAAAAAAGGATCTGGCATAGATATTGCACTTGTTCCAACAGATCTACGAACATTGTACGAAACTCGAGGATACCATATCCCCTTTCAAGATTCACTGTCTACGCTCTATCATCCCCTTTTTCAAAACTTAGTAGACGACACAAACGCCACCTTCCTCCCTGTACGAATTGATCCGTCGATCACCATATATGCTAATGAGTTGTTTTTATCTCAACCACAATTGACACTCAGTACGCTGCAGGCAGCACTTTTGACCTCATCCAAAGAGTGGGAGGTTCCTATGAGTATTGGGTTAGATGCTACTACGTGGCCAGTACTGAGCTGATCATCAGAACCCTACTTTGGATTTGGTGATATGCTTTCCCTCTTCATTAGCCAAGCAAAACGTACACAAAAAGAACACTTTTTGAGTTTTTTCATCGACTCTAGCTGGCGAGACTATGGACAACTATTGACAGAGATAGACAATTGCGAAGGAGTTCTATCATTCTTGAGCTGTGTTGTTGCAAACGGTCATTTGGGCGTGTGATTTAGTTGGATGAGCGATTCTGCAAGTATAATACAGGCAAGTTGATATACGATTACCCACTTTCCTACTCCTCTCCAAGATTATCCGGTCAAAGGACGATGATTTATTGTCAACAAACAATCACCGCATCTCAAAAGCGCCTTACAGCGAACCAAGGGTATACTTACCCTACAACACACCAATTGACTAAGTGCATGGGCACCTCATTTGCTCCAAGCTGATTATGTTTCACTCCAAACACAATTTGCAGATCAAGACTATGCGAGCCGGCAACCCTATCTTACCAAAACACAGCTTTCTACCGGTAGCAATTCATTAGAAAACGACCTCTTGTTACACAAAGTAATACAAGGTACGTACAATACAGAAGTCTATCTCCAGAAGAAATAGTGCAGATATTTGACTATTTGATAGTTCTCCCAAGTACATGACGGTCTGTCCATTTATACACTCCTCAACGCAGTAGGATATAGACCAATATGATACCAATGCCACTTACAAACCAGCCATACAGTGTCAATAACGGCCACAAGAGCAAGAATAATAACAAGATCACAGAAAACTTTACTCCTGGTATATCCGCTAAAGTACGAAGTTGCTCAACGATTGCTGAACAGACACTCTCATCCAAAAATGATTTTTGTGCGACGAGGTCGTCTATCATCATAGCTTTATATTGGCTCACTCTTTTGGTAAAGACTCATCGCAGTTGTTGTATATCAGTTCATGTGGCAATTGCTTGTGCAGGTTGTTGTATCGGTTGCACGTTCGCAGTAGAAGCTTGTCGACGAGGAAGAACATTTGAAAAAAATGTGCTTACCCCATGAGACATCACCGAACAATCAATGCCAATAGGACGAAAGCTCGAACCAATACCAAATGCGACGGACAACGCCAAGGAAATCATATAGATAGGTACTCCTGTCGTAATCAATATCCCCAGTCCATACATAGCTCTATAACGCAAAAAATGATGCTTCATCCAAAGCACATATGCCATACCGCCATGAAAGATAGTGAGGCTCACCAACTTAAACAAGAAACTATGATCACTAATTTCTATTCCACTCAGTAAGTAATAATAGATACTCCATGCTAAGATTTGTACCATCAGTCACCACAAGACATATCTCAACAATACACGTACAAATACCTCTTGATACTCAATTGCCAATAAGGTAAGTACTACCAATGAAATTGTCATCCACACTGCTGCTTGCGCAATTGCATCGACTCATTGAAATGAGGTAGTCATCAACCAAACGCTTGACCACGCATACAGCACCAAAGCAATCGCTCGCACATATGTTCTTCTTTGTCTCAAAACAGTTACCATCATACCAACTAATCTAAAACACTCCTACCCTATCATTGGCGTTGTTGAATAAGTTCGTCTTCCCATTTATCTAGCTCAAGTGAAATTTGATTTTTCCCATGTGCAGGCGGAGAAAAAACAGTGCCAAGTGTTTTGGCAAACTCAGACATTCCCAAAAGAAACATATCCTTGATCAAAAACATAACATCCTCTTTGTGTTTAGATGTTTGTTTGTGGCTTGAACTTGCGAATTGATCTAAACTACCTTCACTCATGTTAGCGAAAAAAATAAATTTATTTTGCTACTATCATTCTTTGTGTTCTAAACAAATACACTTCAGCCTTGCCGTGTACATCATACTTTTGCTTGAGATCATAGAGGGCAGATTTTGCATCACTTACGCCTGCGGTCTTGGGGAGAATTACCCCGGACTGGTTGGTATCAGAGGCAACTACTGCAAAACCAAATTCATCTGTAGGTACGTTCATTGCCTCATTCAGATCATGCACCTCAGTAATGTCTGAAACTACATCAACTACCATATATCTAGTCTTTTTGAGTTGATCATCCGAAAAACTAGCATACAAACTTTCAACTAGTTCATGTAATGGTTTGTCTGTCGTTACTACTCATTGAGAAAAAATAAGTTGATGGTTTTCACTAAATCCAGAAAAGAAGACTCATTTGAGTTCATCAGGGGTATACGTTGCATACAATGCTTTTTTGATTTTCTCGAGCATACGACACGGGTAAGAAGCAAAGCACAATAAGTATACTCACTTTTTCTGTAGGGTCAAATTTATGGGTTATTTTTTGGACATATGGTATTTGATGAGGGGCATGAAACGGACATACTCTACCAACTGTAAACCACTAAATCTACCTATCATGACACTCAAGAGGATACACAAGAGGGTAATTTCAGGATATCCAAGAATAATATTTTGTACCCAAATACTTTCTACAAACCAATAGACACCAATACTAATTAAAATAAGTTGAAGGAGTCCCCATCGCCATCCCCACTCACCGAAAGAAATCTTGGGAGTAAAGACTTGTCTCGCAACAATAAGCATATACAAGCAGAAAATAATACCGCTCGGCGATACAAAAATCTCTCGCTGTGCAGGCGCATTGGGAGTAGCGTGACCTAAGTAGCCATAGATCGCAAACGCAAATATAACACCTAGCATGTATAAGGTCAACGTCAGTGCAACTTTTGCACTATACAGCAGAAATATCTTTTTGCTAAAGAGCCTCACAAACAAGGTCGCAATTGCTCCGCAAGCCAGGAGAATAAGTGTTGGTTCTACACCGGCAATATGGAGTGTTATTCCAAGCATTAATGGATTAAATATCCCAAATACACTTATACCAATGACCTGTCTCAATGCTGACAAAAGTACTGCCAAACAAGGAATGAGTAACATCCATGTCAACATTGAAAGAGGAAATCATGTATAGAGCAAATAATCAATTGCATAAGAAACTGGAGACTGCCGTGCTTGCTCGTTCGCAGTTACTGAAAACGTTTGAATAACATCAACTTCAGATAACGATTTCCCAAATGCTAATGCCGAGAGGAGAATATTGATATGGTTTGGTTTGATCACTGCAAGCTGGGTAATACCCAAGGTGTTTTGGTATCTCGAAGAAATTCTTCTGAAGGTACTTTGTGATAAGGGAGCTGTAGTATAAATAGTTTTATCCTGAAGACTAAGTGAAATAGCATCAAAAATACTACCAATTGAAGCACTATTAATGAGAATAATATCAGCATCCATAAGTAAAAAAGGCTCTTTCGCAAAGATGTTTTGTCGTGTTTCTCATCATGCATCACGTTCCACAACGCCTATTCCTTGTTTAGCAAGTTCGGGCTTCATGATTTCCATATCTGGCAGAGATTCTCCAACATAGGTCAGGATACGATCATACGCATGTACTACCTGACGTACTCACGTAGTACATGAAGGTGAAAGCGTGACTTGTTGAGTAAATATATACTCACCAGAAGACAAAAACGTATAGGTATAATTTAATTCGTTTGTTGAAAAGAGAACACTTTGGTTAAACTCTATACGAGTTTCTACACTCGCTCAGCTTGGTAATATGGGAGCCTCAAAAACTTGGGGGGTTTGTGTTTTATAAATTTGTCTGGGGACTATATTTGATAAAATTTCTCGATCACACGAAGATTCTGCCTCTTCCTGTGCAAACACCACAGGTGCAACAGAAAAAATACCTACCATACCAAGTAATATGAGGCGTTTGAAGAAAGAGCTGTTGAGAATTGGCACCAAATACATACACATGAATAACTTTTATGAAGCAAAACCCTATGCACAAACTAGCATTTACCATAGCAAAAACCAAAGGAAATGCAAGAGTTGGGGAGTTTACCCTCAATGGCATCACCATACAAACACCTTGTTTCATGCCGGTAGGAACACAAGCAACGATCAAAGCATTACCCCTTGAATTTCTCTCAAGTGCGTACTTATGAACTACCACTCCCGTGAAGCTCATACTAAACAATACCTTTCATCTCCACTTACATCCTGGAGAGGAAATAATTGAAAAATTGGGAGGCATGCATCGCTTTCAAAATTGGGATTGACTAATTCTGACCGATAGTTGAGGTTTCCAAGTCTTTAGTCTAGGACTCAGCAAGACGGGAAAGGCACTGGCGAAACTACGTGAAGATGGTGTCCAATTTAAGTCACCCAGTGATGGGTCTACTCACTTTTTTAGTCCTTGCGGGACGGTCGATATCCAACGCAAACTAGGCTCAGATATTATGATGATGCTAGATGTTTGTTCTCCCGTAGTCAATATCACCAAAAGAAAAGTGGCAGATCACATGGCTATGACTCACCGTCGAGCGAAGGAACAATTTGACTATCATACCAGTATCTATGACGACTGTCGTGGTACGCTTTTCCCAATTGTACAAGGTGGATTGTATCCTGACTTGAGGAAAGAATCTGCAGAAGCGCTTACTCCTTTCGCTCGTGATGGTATTGCGATTGGTGGATTGAGTGTAGGTGAAACAAGAGAGGAGATGTATGCAGCACTCGATAATTTAGTACCACACCTACCGACACAGGTACCGAGATATCTCATGGGAGTAGGAACACCTGATGATCTGCGCGAGTCTATCATGCGCTGAATTGATCTTTTTGATTGTGTTATGCCAACAAGATTATGAAGACATGGGAACGCATTCACCAACCAAGGCACTATCAAACTCAAAAACGCAGGATTCAAAACTGATGATACTCCTCTAGATACGCAATGTGCATGTCATACCTGTCGTCATTTCACCAAAGCTTATCTCCATCATCTGACCAAACAAGATGAAATGTTGTGAGCTACGTTGCTTTCATTACACAATATTGCCTTTTTGCATCGCCTCGTCCAAGAAATCAGAACAGAAATACTTCAAAGCGATTAAAAAAGTAAAAAAGTCAATAAAAATCTTCTTAGGAATTATCCCAAAAGTTGTACATTTCGTGCTTTTGAGTAGAGTTATGTTACCTTTAGTAACTTGTGTTCTATGGCAAAAACCACAACTCCTCCCCTGGGAGATGCAGAGAAAAAAGACAATGTAGTCACTCCTGATGATAAACAGGTACTTATTGATGATCTCAAAAAAACTATGCACGATATGGGACGTATTCCTGCGATTATCATGGCACCTATCATCGCCTATGTTGCTTCTCAGTATGAAAAGATTCCTGAAGGACGTAGAGAAAAACTACAAACAATTGCTGCTTCACTCAAAACAAAAGGCATAGAATGACTCGCAGCTCTCAAAACTTGGTTTGCAGAAAATAATGCGACTGCTGCTACTGGCACAGCATCCACTACGACACCAACAGCAACTGTTACTCCTGCACCAACTACGGAAAAGATAGCCTCTTCACCTACAGTCGTCAAAGATACAGCATCAACTTCACAGGCACCCAAAGTGACAAAAAAAGGAAAGGAAAAAAAAGAGACCACAAAGAAAGTACATAAGTCTCATTCTAAGAAAGCTCCTAAAACAAAAAAATAGTATTATGGAACCTCTGCAAAAGTCCTAAAAGTGCGCTTGTGTGCTTTTAGAGACGCCTAAAGAGGTTCGTCAAGGAAGCGTCGAGAACTGGCATCTCTGGTTATTTGACAAAATGTAATGTGCTAGGATATGAGAAAACTGAATTTTTGCAGAGCTTCCTTACTTTTTTGTACTTTGGACTAGATAGTCTGTCGCAAATCACTTTTCACGAAGCTCTTGTTCAAGCAAGGTATAATTTTCTCCTAACTGCCTTAGGGGGTCCATCGAAGAGGGAACTTCCTGTGACGATTGCTGTGTCCATACAATAAACTCTTGTTGTTTTGC
>CAYUST010000001.1:3261-46164 GCA_964447535.1 uncultured Candidatus Peribacteria bacterium | reverse complement strand
TGGAGATGGGCAAAAGATGCCACTTGCGATGTTTCTTCGTGGAGATGCTCTTCTCTCGAATCGCTCATAGAAGTACTAAAAAATGAAATGAGTGATGACACTCGCGACCTGCTGGAGAAAAAATGACCTCTAGAAACTATTTCCTAAAGGTCATTCACTGAAGACAAAAAGGTTAGATCTGTCTTCCCTCCACCTGAGGCGCAAATATATAATACATTATTTTATGATTTTGTCAACTATTTATAAAGAAAGTATAATTTTCCTTTTCCAGAAAGGCAAAGCTTGAATTTGTGGAGCATGCGTCACACAGTAGAACGGAATATCCTTTTGAATCAACGCATCCTGGAGTACTTGTGCCACTTGCGCTATAGTATCTGCATCCAAACTATTCATTGTTTCGTCCAAGAAAACAAACTTAGCATGGAATAATCACGTCACTGCCATAATCCAAGCAAACTTGAGAATCGACTTCTGCCCCCCGCTGAGGGATTTCACAGGTCTTTTTCCTTTCTCGTCATGTACTTCTATAGCGAGTTCCATTTTTTCATCGCTCGCTTGTGGAAGATAGAAATGTACAGTATAATCAACCATTTGTGCCAAAAAAGCATTGATCAAGGTTTCGAGTTGTGGTAAGAAATCATCCAATACAACATATAAGAGTTCCTTGGAGAAGATGTCTGCAAGTTGTTTGAGCATCACGTCTTGTTGCTCTAATTTTTTGAATGTGGTTTGTGCTACTGTTCGCTCATCAACAAGTTGTTCCAAAAGCATGCACTGGACATCAATAGCAGCAATATGTTGTTTGGTAGCATCCAAAACTTGTTTGGGAACTGATGCATCCGATGTGGTAGCCAGGGCCTGTGCGGTAATTTTTTGTTGTTGGGCAAGTAAATCTTGGATCGTTTCGTCAATTTGTATATATGCAGCTTCTAATGTCGCACGCTCTTGGAGCTGCTGTTGTGCTGATGCTTGTTGTTGCATCACCTGCATGTATTGTTGCTCAACACGAGAGAGATCTGTTTGCAAAGTCTGTAGTTGTGCAATATGTGCAGTCAACTCCGCATGCGGGACACGTTTAAACCAAGACAACAACTCATCTATTTCTTGTTGTTGGGTGGTGATAAGTTTCTCTTGTTGGGTTCTACGCAGTTGCAGTTCTTCTAAGCGCTTCAGTAAACGCTCATATTGTTCTTGGAGTGTGTCTACTTGTGTACGCAATCAAGTCACAGATGCTCATTTGATAATCTCAATGTATGGGCAATTCCCCTCAATCATTTTACAATAAAAATCATCCCTCTTCTCTATGCTGGCCAGCAAAGATTGTTTTTGTGCTTCAGATTGTGTCAGTTGCGTCTGGACAAGCATAATTTGTTCATCCAATTGTACGAGTGTTTCTTTGGAGGAAGCTACTTGTTGTTTGGAGAGTTGTCCTTGCTGTTTGCGTTGTTCAACGAGGTCCTTTGCTTGTTCGAGAGTGATATCAGTAACTCATACATCAGCAAATGCGGTGAGGGGAAATCAATGTTGTGCTTGCGTAATTTCTTGTTGCAACACCTCTACTCTCGCTTTGTATTCGTCAATCACATGAGCATCTCAAGCTACTTCTACGTGAGCTAATTTTTGTCTACGTGTGTCTAGTTCCTTTTTGCGAGCTTGTGCGGTTTGGATACGTAAAGCAAGTTCTTGTGCTTGTTTGGCATATGCTTCTTGGCGACCTTGTTGCTCAAGCAACTGAGTGATTTGTTGCTCCAACCAAACAAGTATCTCCTCACTCTGCTCTTTTTGATATCATGAAAGTATATCACCACGCATACGCACTTCTTGGCCCAAAAGATCACTATCTTGCAAAAATGCCTGTGTGAGATAGTTTTGCAAGAGCGCTTGTTGGGTAGTTGGATATTGTTTACATAAAGCCTGTAACTGTACAGTAGCTTGTGCGACACGTTGCATATGCAGACGTAACTTGTTGTCTCGTGGAGCCTGATCAGCAAGCAGTTTGAGCGATGCTTGGGTCTCTCTCCTACGTTCGAGTAGCTTTTCTTTGGCTTCATCTATTCCCAGGAGACCAAATAAGTGTTTGAACACTTGTACTCTCTCAGCGGGGGTGAGATCAAAAACGCTATCCGCTTCCTGTACCAAAAAATTGAGACTCGTCACGACTTCTTTTGGGGGAAGGAGATCGAGGATTGCTTGATCGGTCTCTCTTTGTGAACCGCCGATATGCTCCTCGAGATGTGGAAGCAAGAGAGCAAGGGATCCTCACGGGACAAGTACTTCTTCTCCCCATTGCTCACGAGCGAAAGTATACCAATCATTCAACGACCAAGCCAGTGAAAAGACACGTGTCTGGACGCTCTCCGCACCGGCAGGTGATCTTTTGATCACTCTGTGTACTGCTCGCAACGATGCACTTTGATCAGCAAAGACTACCCGCACCTCACCACGGGTGGCGAGGCGATTGAGTACGGGTCTATTTTGGATTTTATATAACCCAAATAATGGTCCATCAAAAAACAAAAAACTCTTTCCCGTACCAATAGGTGCGGTGATGAGAGTTGCCCCAGGCAAAACGTTCAGCAAGACAGGACGCTCTACCAAAGGTCAAATATTATCATATGATGCCGCTAAAAGTTGCATAGATAATGCACAGGTAAGGAAAATAAGGAATACTGCATGATAGTGAAAGAGAGAAGAAATGAAAGCGTGTGTCTCAGGAAAAATTTTCTCCTTTAATTTTTTCAAAAAAAATCCCTAGCAATGCGCTAGGGATGAAACGGTTTAATTTTTTTTGCTCCAGATGCACGGCGATGGGATATCACTATCCCTGGCCAGCGGGCGGAGCGTGGTTTGTGTTACTTCAGCGGAGGCGGTCGGCCGGGCTGTGTAACAATTTTCTTGTTGTTGCCCCTCCGTGGGGCTTGGGTCTTTTCCGGCATACGCATGTTTTGATACTGACTTATAAGAATTTTATACATAAAGTCAATAGAAAATATTACTTTTTTGTATCAAGCACCAAAGACCACTTGTACGAGATAAATTCGCTTTGAGGTCACTCTTTCTTGACGACTCACCAAGGTTCATAGGTCATAGCAAACGCGCTATTGAGTATCAGCATACGATCAGTGAAGGTAATTTGCATAGGGAGTTTGACCTTTCTAGAGACCTCGCCCCATTTGAGCCAGCCAACAAGGTTAGTATCAGCATAGGATTCAATAGTCAGCACCAAGGGCATTTCCGTCAATCCCTCCAAGGTCCATGCTAGTGTCCCTCAGAGTACGAATTCTCCTTCGGTAGCAATTATTCAAGACAAGAACGTCAATTGTCACTTTTGTGGCTCAGTAACCGCATCGAGCATCCATTCGCCTTTGGGGGTTCATTGGATCATATACTCTACTCCAAGATAATCGGTAGCATTATCAGGAAGCGAAGTAACTTCACTTACTATTGCCAGAGGAACTTGCGGAGGTTGCGGTTCTAGAGGGATGTCTTCACCTGGAACTTGTGCTCAACTCGTTACTCACTCATCACTAGGTGAAACTACATTACTATCCCCAGGGAGAAGTGGCGTCCCAGAACGCTGAGACCATATCCATCGGATAAGAAGCAATAACAATCAGATGACTACATAAGAAAGCCAGGGGTTGGTATGTTGTTTGTGCATCAGAAAAACACAATGATAAAATCCCACTCACTCTAGTGAAATAGGTGATAGGTGCAAGATAAAGAAAAGGTTTGGTGAAAGAGCAAACAACGCCACAGGCGTTGGTGTCATTGCATCAATCATACTTCGTTATGAAGATGCAAAGATTCTCACTTCTAAAAAAATTTCTCTAACGAGATTTTTTTAGAGATCGAACAAAAAAACGCGCTGGGAAACCCAGCGCGTTGGAAAACGTTTTCTAAAAGTTTATGTGGTTTCCTCAGAAATTAACATCTTCACATTTTCCTTGCCACTTACATCTGGGAAGAAGTGATCAAGAGTGTTGAGCGAAGATGGTTTGATAAAATTTGCCACTCGCACAAACCATGCATCATGAATGACGTGATTGTCTACAGCTAGGAACTTGAACACGGGAAAGACTTGATTCACCATCTTGGGCAAAACTATCTTTTGTTTATCCAAGAAAATCCTTAACTCTGAGCCCAAGTTTGCTTTCATACGGAAACCTCGTTTGACATTAATCAGTACCACATTTTCATGACGGACTATTTGCCAATCGTTTTCAAATGGGGTGGGCGCAGCATCTATGTGGATGATAATATACAACTTTGCTTTTTTGCCACGTTGTACCTGTCTCATCAGACGAGCATCTATCTTGCCAGCATTTGTTTTGGAAAGTAAGACTAGGACATCTACAAACGGGATGTTTGCATGCAAACGGGATACCTTCTTTGAAAAGACATCTAAGCTCACTACTTTCTGGCTAATGATTGAACGTTTCAGTTTTTCAGTCAAATACCATGCAATCATCATGATTCCAAAAACACCTGCAATCAATAACGTTGCCCATCCACCTTCTAAGAATTTTTTGCTATTCGCAACCAAAAAGAAGCCTTCACCAGAGAGATAGAATATACCCCAACACCAGATGAACCAAGACTTGTAGCCTTTATATTTCATGTAGTGCAAAAGCAAAAACGTGGTGAGAATCATTGTATTGATAATAGCTAGTCCATAGGCACCTTCCATCTCAGTGGACGTTTTGAAAGAGAAAAGCACGAGCATACATCCAATCCACAAGATCAAGTTAATCATAGGTACAAACAGTTGCCCTTGTTCATCTGATGGATAAACAATTTTCCACTTCGGAAATAAGTTGAGCTTAATGCCCTCAGATACCAAGGTGTACGCAGCTGAAATCACTGCCTGGGAGGCAATAATGGTTGCAAACGTAGCAATTGTAATACCAAAAGGTAGCCACCATGTTGGCATAACTTCATAGAACGGATTCAAACCATCAAGCATTTTCCCTTGATGAGTAAGTAACCATGCGGCCTGTCCAAAGTAGTTTATCACTAGCGCAGATTTAACACCGATCCATGCAAGACGAATATTTGCTCTTCCACAATGCCCCAAATCAGAATACAATCCTTCTGCTCCTGTTGTACACAAGAATATTCCTCCTGCAATCATAAACGTTAATTCAGGTTGGTGTATAAGAAGACTAAGTCCATAATGAGGAGACAGGGCAGCTATGATATCAGGGTACTCGCTGATAGCAAATATTCCCAATATCGCAAGCATGGAAAACCACACTACCATCACTGGACCAAACACCTTACCCACTTTCATGGTCCCACGTTGTTGGAATAAGAAGAGACAAGATATGATCCCTGCAGTTACGATAGTGGTGTTGAAATGCGCGAATGTAGGTAAGTTACTTATACCTTCAACGGCTGATGAAATAGAAATTGCTGGAGCAATAAATCCATCTGCCAAGATACAAGCAGCACCTGCAATAGTCGCATACAACAATGTACGAGATATATTGTGTGGACGAATAAGTGCATAGAGCGCAAAGATACCACCTTGACCATCATTGTCTGCACGTAGCGTCATCACAATATACTTGATGGAAGTTTGAATCGTGAGTGTCCAAAAAATCAAACTCGCTGCGCCAAAAACCAATTGCTCAGTGATTATTTGATCACCAATGATTGCTTTCCACACATAGAGCGGCGAAGTACCAATATCACCAAACACAATTCCCATGGTGATGAGGATACCAAGTGCCGAAGCAGTATTTTTTTTCATAGAACTAGTATTTTGCGGTTTTTTAATTGGTAATGAACCCAAGAAAGTACAATAAATATATAGATTTTAATGTCAATATCAAAAACGGAGCTTTTCTTTCCAGTATGCTATTTGTTGGGGGAGGTCTACCAAACGGTCATCTGTAGCGATTTTATTTCGATGTTTTTTGTGGCACTTGGTACACACAAAATGAATCTTCACTCCCCCATTTGCTTGGATAAATTCAATCGGTATCATCTTGCCTCCACATGCGGTATTTCTATCACCTGGCACTGCTCCATCTACGTGCAATGACAAAAAACATGCAGGGCAGTGATTCCTACATGTCTTGGAAGCAGGTGCAACAGCAATGCCACATCCTGCACAGATAAATGATTCATTACGTTTTTTCATCAAAGGACGCCTATGTAAGTAAGGTCAAAAACAATTCCAAGAAGCCGTGGTGTCCACATATCATTACCCCCAATACAAAGGTGGTAGCACAAGCTTAACTAGGTCAAGCATTTTCGGCCCCAGGTAATAACAGATAAGGAGATACTGCATGGACTCACCAACTTCTTAGGTGAATGGTAGTATAGAGAAAATAGGCACTATATACAAGAAAAAAGTTTACAAAAAAAGTCCCACTTGCATGGGACTTTCATAAACAGGATCAAGAAAGTATACTATTATATCATCTCTGCTTTAACCTCTGCAATCAGGTCCTTGATCTTGCCTTCAATTTCATCAGTGAGCGTTTTTTCAGAAGCAATTTGATCAGCAAGCGCTTTCCAGTTGGTATCGAGTTTATCATAGACATGTGATTCAAATTCAGCTATTTGCGTGACTCCTAGACTATCCAAATGATTTTTGACTCCCGCATAAATTACTACTACTTGCTTATTAAAGGGCAAGGGGCTATTGACGTTCTGTTTGAGTAACTCGACCAATCTCTTACCTCTTTCAAGGACTTTTTGAGTACTTTCATCCAAGTCAGACGCAAATTGAGCAAACGCAGCGAGCTCTCTGAAATTTGCTAACATAAGTTTCAAAGTTCCTGCGACTTTTTTCATAATCTTGGTCTGTGCAGATCCACCTACTCTCGAAACAGAAAGTCCCACATTGATCGCTGGTCTAATACCTGCGTTAAACAAATCTGTTTCCAAGAAAATCTGACCGTCGGTAATCGAAATGACGTTGGTAGGAATATATGCGGATACATCACCTGCTTGCGTTTCAATGATCGGTAATGCAGTCAGTGAGCCAGTCTTACCTTTGACCTTACCACCGGTAATTTGTTCGATATAGTCTGCACTGACTCTCGCAGCTCTCTCGAGTAATTTGGAGTGCACATAAAATACATCACCAGGATATGCCTCACGTCCAGGAGGTCTTCTCAACAAGAGAGATACTTCTCTGTATGCTACCGCATGCTTGGATAAATCATCATAAATGATTAATGCATCTTCGCCATTATTCATAAAGTATTCACCAAGTGTACAACCAATATATGGCGCAAGAAACTGCATCACCGCAGGATCAGAAGCTGCAGAAGAAACCACAATCGTATAATCCATAGCTCCTGCCTGAGTCAATGTCTCTACAATTCTACGTACTTTGGATTCTTTCTGACCGATAGCTACATAGATACAGGTCATGTTTTGATCTTTCTGATTGAGGATCGTATCGATAGCAACGGCAGTTTTTCCTGTTTGTCTATCTCCAATAATCAACTCTCTTTGTCCCCTTCCGATTGGCACCATACTATCAATAGCCTTGATACCCGTCTGCAATGGTTGATCTACAGACTGTCTTGCAATTACACCAGGCGCAACAATTTCTACGGGCGCATACTCTTTGCCTTCGATAGCACCTTTGCCATCAATTGCCTCACCCAACCCATCTACCACACGACCAATATACTGTCTCCCTACAGGAATTGAAAAAATGATACCCGTCAATTGCACGGTATCTCCTTGTTTGATAGATCTCATATCACCCAAAATCAATACTCCTACAGCAAACTCCGTGAGATCCAATACTAGCCCTTTGACACCACTAGCAAATTGAACGATCTCGCTAAATTTCACGTCTGAGAGACCTGAAACCGTGGCTACTCCATCTTTAACTTCTTGTACGATTCCTTTTTGGGAAAGTGAATCAGAAAGATCTTTGCTTTGGAGTGATTGCTCAATTTTGGAAAGAAGTTGTTCAGTAAGTGACATAACCTAGGGAAGCAAAAAATAAAATATTTTTCTCGTATATTTATTGTAAGAGTTTATCTATATCGCCAACAAATGTTCTTCTATAGAGCATATCACCTTCTTTTATCTCGATACCTAAAGTTTCCGTTGCAATAAAATCATATTTCTCGCTTTGTGGAAGAATATCAGCTTTGGGTGCGCGTAGTTGTGGCTTTTGTGTACTTATCGCTTCCAAATGCTGAACAAGTTGCTTGAGATCTTTGCGAGTGACACGATGCGATGTGACACCAGCAGACAAGGTCGTCATGATAGTATCTATCGCGCCATCTGTAGACGCAAGTGCACACAAGCGTTTAGTAAACTTAGAAATATGCATGCAGATTATTTTTGTGAACTAAACTCCTTGGCAACTTGTTCGAGATATGCATCCTGTACGGTGGTGTGTTCTCATGCAACTTTTTGTACTACTACTTTTGCAATACGTTTGACCGAGGAAACAAAATTTTGTTCGAGTTCGTCTTGCAAGACTTTCATAGAAGTTTGTGCTTGATCAACAAGTACATTTGCCTTGTTTTGTGCATCTGCAATAATATCTGCTTCCTTCTTTTTGCCCAGTAGTTGAGCTTCTTGAATAAGTTTTTCTCTATGTTGCTTACCTTCGAGAATCATGGTGTCTACCTCAGATTGTGCCTTGGCTATGATATCCGAATATTCTTGTTTCGCTTGGGCAATATGTTGTATGTCTGCTTGTCTTTGGAGAAGTTGTTGTTTGATCTTGCCACCAAAAAACTTCACGAAAATAAACAAAAAGATAGCAATATTGATCAATTGCGCTCCTACATTCAACAAAATAGTTTGCGTAGAAGGATCCTCGTGTCAAACAACGACCTCTTCGGCAAGTTGTTCTGTCTGAGTTGTTGTCGCAGACATCGCGTACCTATAGGATAATAAAATATAATTAGACAGGTGTTATGATCCCATTACTTGGAATGCAATCACGAGGCCATAAATAGCCACAGCTTCTGTAAACGCCAATGCAAGAATCGCAGGAACAAAAGATTTGGTTGCTGATTCAGGGTTTCTTGCAATACCTGCTACCCATGCGTTACCAATCAAACCCAATCCAATACCTGCCCCAAGAGCTGCCAAACCGATTGCAATACCTGCTGCAAATTGTGGTGTCATAACGTAATATAATGAAGAATAAAGAAACAATGGTAAGAAAGATTTCTAGCAAGATATGCTAGGGTTATGTCACACATCTCATCAATGTTGATTAATGTGATGATTCTCCTGCCATCTTGAAATAGACCAAGACCAAGGTACTGAAAACAAAAGCCTGGATACAACTTACTAATAGTTCAAGGAGAAATACGAGTAACGGCATCACCAGAGGTACATGAAAGAATCATTGTGCTGCACTGACCACAAGTCACAACAACACCATCCCTGCAAATATATTTCCAAATAACCTTAGCGACAAAGATAATACTTTAGCAACTTCTCATATTGCTTCAACAAGCCCAATGAATAATCCTATCAAAACGTCGAATGGCTTCAATAACAACGTACTTATACTATCGACCTTGGGAATAATTCCGAAGCCTCTCCAAGGTATATATTTCTCGATGAAATGCAACCCATTACGCTTAAAACCGAATGCAAGTGAGCCCAATACGCACAGCAAAGCCAATGCACCGTTGAAGTATACATCGCTCGTCACGGGTCTAAAGTAATGATGTAACCAAGGAATCACATAGGCAAACATATCACCCAACAATCCAAACAGATTGGATCGCAAAATATAGGTGAACAAAAACACAACAAGCATAATCACTTTTGGGGAAAGATGAGTATCAATTCCTTGAAAAAAATCAAATAGTCATTCTCGTAAGGCCTCAACTCACTGCACAAATAACCCTGTAGATCCATTAGCTTTGAGTATTCTGTATGTGAGTACAAAAATTACAAAAAGTATAGTACCTGCTAGTGAGGTCAAAAGTGTCTGCGCTACTTGCAGATTCCCAAAGGTAAGGTAATGAGGGAAGAAAGATACTGATTCCATGGTGCGATAAGCAAAGACTAACGTGGAAGTTGATAGTGATTTACGAGATAATTACAAGTCAGAAAGGCGGAAATATCACCTCTTTTAGCACTACTTACCAACAATTATATATTAGCTATTGAGAGAAAATCTATGATTTCCTTTGTGGGAAAGTTTTTCTACATAAACAACATTTCCTTGGTCAAGACATTTTTTAGCTGGTGCTAAGTCTGCAGCAGTCAGTCATGTATGTTTGTCAGCAATTTGCATAGTATGTTCTTTGAGCCAGTAGTGTAAGGAAGTGGATAAGTTTTCTTCAGAACCTAGTTGGGCATTATGACTTCCGAGCATGTATAACTGTTCTTTCAAAAGATCGTGATCTACATGATCGTACACAAATTGCGCCAAGTCGTGAGAAAGAAAATCAATAATTAAGTTTCTCCCTGTTTCATGATATCCAAAGTCTTGTTGTTCTTCTCCATTTCCATTTACTTTTTTATTCTTTTGGAGAAGATCGATATAGGGTTCTCATACTTCATGGTCTACTCTTGTTGTATTTTTAACCCAGATGATAGATTCTTCTGCATGGTCTCCATCCAATACTCTTATATTAGCATGGTCTTTGAGAAACTGCCAAAATAATTTTCTTCATGCTTCTGAAAATCACCATGGATTGTTACCTTGCTCATCTACTTTTTTGGTCGTTAGCATACGATCCACCGCACCGCATCAAATATGGCCACAATCGCATGGATGTGCACCATGGTTATGATCAATTGCATGTGTATCGTCATGCAAATAGATTTTGGTGTCTCAGACAAACTCTGCTATTATATCCATAATTTGTTGTTCAGATAATTTTCCCTCGAAAAACTCATTGAGTGCTAGGTAACTTGCTCCGAGAGTGCCAGCAGCACCTCAGAAACTAGAGACTCCTGTCATATCCTCTCTCCCATCGACACACGTATTTTTGGTAAGATATACTTCTTTTTTTCTCAACTCTGACAAAAAAATCCTGTCTGTATTATTATTTAATTTTTCTTTGATTTGATCAGGAGTAAGCATGTTGACGGTACGAAGTAAAGCATCTTTGGTAGCCTGAGTAGCCTCATGCGTTAATCAGCCATTTTCATGGGACTGGTTGTGTATTTCTGTCATGAGCAGCAAAGTGACAAAATAAAAAGAACAACTTGTCTGTATAATCAAGAAAAATCGTATTTCAAGTCATTTGTCAATTTTACTGCTGGAGATGCAGATGCCATTGATGTAACTGACACATATTTGCAAACAAGCAAGCAATAGTGACCGGTCATACTCCACCAGGGACTGGGGTGATAGCTCCTACATGTGATTCCAAAAGTTCCCAATTCGTGTCTCCTACAGGTTTACCTTCGACCAATCCTCGTCCTACATCTACAATAATATGCTTTTCTTGAAGATAAGGCAAAAAGTCTTCACCCAATAGGCCGATTTGACCAGTTGCAGAAACGATTATAGTGGATTGCTGTAATAGGTCGCACAAATGATCACGCGTCGTATCGCTAGTAGCAGTAGCAACAATTGCTCAACGCTGTTGCAACGCAAGTGTCAGAGGATATCCAACCAGATTACTTTGACCTATGACGAGCAACGATTGACCATCTACGTTTCCATACCCATAGTAATCCAATAAGGCAAGTACTGCTTGAGCAGTTGCTGGCAAGATAGTTTGCTGTGGTGTCTGCCAAGCTTGTACATGCATAGCACTCAAACCATCAATATCTTTGTGTGGTAGAATTGCATTGAGTATCAAATCCTTTGCATGCTGTAATTGTGATGCCAACGGTAATTGTACTACAATACCTATCACTTCATCGTCTTGATTGTATGTTGCAATCTGCTCGAGCACCATTTCATATTCCCAATCTGCTCCCCAAATAATTTCTCCCTTGATTCACAGTTTCTTAGCGTAGGCAACTTTGCGTTCGACATAGACGCGTGAAGGTATATCATCAGATAACAAAAAAAATACGACACGTTTCATGAGAAGGTTGTGCGATTGCATATACTGTTGTGTAGTAGTAGTGAGTTCCTCTACTACAGGCTTTCCAAATAAAAGCATACATACATGAGAAAAAACAGAGATCTTTTTTATACGAAAAAAAAAGCAAAAGTACAGACAGAAAGTATACCTCCAATTGAGGATACATGCCTTATTCTTTAGTCCTTTTTGCTTCCTCGAAGTTGACGCAAGAGTGGGTTTTCAAGAATAATATCTTGTAACATCGTTTGAAATGGTCAAAAAAGAGGCCTGCCTCCTTTGAGCATTTTTGCATAGCCAACAATTTCGAGACACGCGTCTATATCTGGCTTATCAGTTTGGGTAATGGTGTTCATAATATCTGTCAGCACTCCCTTGAGGACATGTTCATGTACTGCATGACTTACATACTTAGGTAGATCAGTGATTCACTTGACGCCAAATTCTTGTACCATGTTGGCCCATGTTTTGATTAACTGCTCATGAGCAAATGTCTTACATAAGTCTGTCATAAAATGATTTGCAACTTTGTATTCATATGATGCTCTGTTAATCACTGGTTCTGTTGGGAAAAAATAATTATCGTATATCCAAGGAATATACACACTCATATCATTTTGTTCCATGAACCTGTACATTCTTTTGGTCAAGGAAATATTGATATCTCCTACTTGATGCATACCCGATTGCAACACACAGTAGTGATCATACAATTCTCTAAAGTAGGGTTCGTTGAGAATTGCATCGATGATACTTTTGTCACCACTATGCTCTGGACCACTGAGTAATTGGTCTGCACAATACGAACGATATTCTGACGAAATACGCTCACATGAATACTTGGTCACTGGCAACTGACCAAAATACGCAACCAAAATTTCCCTCACTTCATGTGACTGTGCAAACCCCGAACGCAATGTATACGAATAACTACGTGTAGGGCCTGGTAAAGGATTGATGGAGGTAACTCAGAGTTTATACAAAAGATCAAAAGCAATATCCTTGATAAAGGAATGCTCAGGTGAATCTACTACTCACCAAGGATCTCCTTGTTGTAACAACTCAAAAAGTGGTTGATTAAAATCATGCTTAGCACAATATTTTTCAAATGCCTTTTTGAGGTCTGTATGATTTTGATGGAAACTTTCCAACCTTGAAAAAATAATGTCATCATTCCCAGGTAATCACACATCAGATGCATCATCAAATTCAGGTCAGTAGAAATCTGGCATAGGTTGTTACACAAAAGACAAAACGCTTTTGGTAATATTCTTTATGGAATTCATGTCAATAGGAAAATACTATCACCTAATATTATTTATTTCCCCTCACTTTGCGAATACCTCCATTATCCAAATGAATGACATGGTCTGCAAAACGAAGTAGATTTCTCTCATGTTCAATCATGAGAATAGTATCACCTTTGTCCAAAAATTGTTTGAGTACTTTGAGCAACTTCTCAATATCGCTTGGATGTAATCCTACCGTAGGTTCATCCAAAAAGTAGACGGTATGTCCTCTGTATTGTTTGAGTAAATGTTTCACGAGTTTGATTCTCTGTGATTCACCACCAGAAAGGGTGTGTGCTGGTTGTCCCATTCTCAAGTATCCTAGACCGATTTCGCACAAGAAATGAAGCTTTTCTGCAATAAATCAAATATTACCAAACAGTTCATAGGCGTCCATCACATACATCTCCAAAATTTCAGCGATCGATTTCCCATGCCACTTGATATCCAAAATTTCTGGTTTATATCTATTTCCTTTACAAAGGACGCATGGTACATAGGTGTCAGGCAAAAATTGTAATTCTACTTTTTTGTACCCATATCCTTGGCATTCTGGACAGGCACCTTTGCTCGAATTGAAACTAAAATATCCTGCATTGAACGCAAGCATTTTGGCCTCTGGTACATTTGCATACATTTTTCTAATATCATCAAACACACCTATGAAAGTGGCAGGACAACTTCTAGGCGTCTTGCCTATACTCGTTTGATCTACATAGACCACATTATCAATTTCTTCATATCATGTAATTGTTTCAACTCACAAATGTTTGTAAAACTCTTGCAAAGCAAGTTGTTCGAGATGTTCATATTTTTCTCTTTTGACTATTGAAGCTTGCAAAATTTCTTGTCGATTGAGTCATTCCTTGAGGAGTTGTAATCTAATGTATCCTTGGATAAATTGTTGTTTATCATTGAGGAACTTATACAAGGTATGATAGAGTAATGTTGTTTTACCTGCACCTGATGCTCAGGTAATAGCGGTAAAACTTCCAAGTTTGAGTGATACATCAATTCATTTGAGATTATGTTTGGTGGCTTTCTTGATATTCACTTCGTAGCGAGAAGGAGTGTGATCAAACTCTGCTTGGACTTTTTTCTTGCCGGTAATATATTGTGCAGTCAAGGTATCTGCTTTGAGGAACTCCTCCATGGGACCATTGAATAATATCTTGCCTCAGAAATCTCCCGCGCCTGGACCTACTTCCACAATCCACTCACTCGCTTTGATAAAGGTATCATTGTGTTCTACGACAATAATAGAATTGCCCAACATTTTGAGTTGTTTGATCGCATCGATTACTTGCACAATTTCGCCATCATCCAATCCGATAGTTGGTTCATCTAGCACATAAATAATACCCGTCAGTTTATTACCCAGTTGTTTTGCCAATCTCAATCTTTGGATTTCACCTCCTGAGAGTGAATCTATCTGTCTCATTGTTTGCAAATAACCTAGACCCAAGGTAGCAATAGTTTCTGCTCTATTGAGCAAAGGACGAACAATTTTTTGTGCTAATGTTTGTTGAGGATGATCCGCTTGAAAACGATCCATGACTGATACAAGTTGCTGAATTGGTAGTTTTTGTAAATCAAATAATGAGTACTTCTCAGGCAACTCATCTTTGTGTAAGAGTTGGTCAAGCTGTTTCTTGGTGCGCGGAACAAGGAAGACATGCAAACTTTCTTGTCTAATCTTTGCTCAACCGCACGTAGGACATGGTCTAATATCAAGCATCGCTTGGAAATCAACCGTCAGAATTCCCTTTTGATATTGTCCTGTCAAAACATCTTCGACGCCACGATAATACATACTCGTAAATTTACCTCCTCACAAACTCAATTTGATGAGTTCGTTATCACCTTGCAAGACCACTTCTCTAAATCGATCGGGGAGATCTTTCCACACGAGCGAATCATTGACGTCATATTTTTGTGCGAGTTTTTGTAAGATAGCTTGCCCGAGTTGTGATTCACGTCGAGGCAAGATAGCTTGTTTGTAGGGAGAGAAATGATCAAGTACTTTTTGAAAATCCACTTGCAAGACCTCCCCTAGTCCGTGACATTTGGTACATGCACCATCTTGTCTATTGGCACTGAAATGCTGTGGCGTGAATTCAGGATAGGCGATGTTATCTTTGGGGCAGTAGTATTTGTCGGTGTACCAGGTTAATCTTTCTGGAGTTTTAGAAGCAACCATTTGGACTGTAGAGTTTGTTACACCAAAATATTGTTCAAAAATATCGAGGATTTCAGGTTCCTCAACCGCACAGAAATGCTCTTCACGAGCTGTAGTCGTGATCAAGTGTGCATCATACATCTCTTGCATTTGCTTAGCTTGTGCCTTGGGTACTTCAGTATCGTTGTCATCGTGGAGCACCATACGTAGAGGTGCATTGCGTTTGATTTTCTCTGCATCGAACAATCGGTCACTCGTCATCATATAGGCACGTCTCCCTGATTTGAGTTTGGGCTGGCAATAAGATGATACGAGAATCATACCTGCAATGGGTGTCTTGGACTGCTCTACAATTTTCTGCGCAATCACTCCTCCCAAACTATGTCCCAATATAATCGTACGTTCCGTGAGTTTGATTTGCTTATGTACTGCTTCTACTTGTTGGTCGATATCCGGACGATCAGGACTAGGAAGTTCAGGAATATCCACACGACACCCACGTTGTTTGAGTGTCTCTGCTAGCCATGGAAACCAGTTATTCTCTGGCCTTCATTGATACCCATGTAACAAAACAACATGGTATGCTTCGTTGGCAGATTCTTTTTTTTGGACTGCATCTTGGACGAATACTCCAAACTTTTCAGTTCTGCCGAGCATCTTGATGATGTCATCTTTGAGTCTTGTACGAGTGCTTTGGTTGATCGTCACGCGATCGAAGATACCATAAATTTTGACAGGGAAAAGTGATGCTGGCACACGAGGTTCTTCGAGATAGAAATACTCAATCAAATCATCATGGGTTTCATCGGTTTGTTTGTAGTCAAGCGCGACGAGATATCTGGTAGTTCCTCCTCATTGATCTGCCATTTTGCGATTTTTTTTGACGAATTGTTGGAGGTGATCGTTGTCGGGGCAAATGCCCAGATCCTGTACTAAATACACTTTTTGATCTGCATATCTGTTTTGTAAATCTGCAACAATATGTTCGGTAGTTTTTGGCTTGAGGGGTGCGCCACAGACATAGCAATAGACCTCACCCAATTTCGCGAGCAACAGCCTCAAATAATCATCAATCTCAGTCAATGTCCCAACGGTCGACCTTGCATTGCCGACACGTTTGTTTTGCTCGATAGCAATAGCAGGACTCAGTCACACAGAGTAATCTATCTCTGGTCTGGTCCCTAAATTGAAAAATTGTCTCAGATATGAGCTAAGTGATTCTATATAACGAAACTGTCCCTCCTTGTAGATAGTATCAAACGCCAAAGACGATTTACCTGAGCCAGAAACTCAGGTGATCGTGATAATTTTGTTCTTGGGTAGGGTGATATCTATATCTTTGAGATTATGTGTTCTAATCCCATGGATACTCATCGAATCGCCTGGCTGAGCTGGTAGTGTGGGGAGTTTCTTCTTGGGTGGCATGGAGGTCGTTTGCTATAAAAAATGACTAGAAAAATAAGGCAACCTAGTTTGTACTCATTATCAAGACGTGTGCAAGGAAAACAGTTATTTTCGCTTTGACAAACCATATGAGATGAGCATATATTTGAGGTAGTTTATTTTTTCTGTTGCTATGCTTCAGCTGAGTAAAACAGCCTTTCTCTGCATCAGTGCAGTTGCTCTAGGTATAGTGAGCAATTATCGATACGATCAAGAGCAATCAGAAAATACCTTTGCGTTGCAAGGATTTGTCGATGATGCATGAACTGAGTTCGAGGCACAGGAAAAGCTGATAGTTGAGCAGACGGAAGTATTTTGAGACAGCTGTGCAGCGGGACAAGAAACTTTGGAGTGCCTCCTGGCATGATGTGACACGGTGACTGATATGGTCAAGTCAGATTGCGAAGCATTGGTTGCACTGTACACAGCCACAAATGGTGCTAAACGAACACAAAGTGCCAACTGGTTGAACACTAACAAGGCGTGTTCTCGATTTGGTGTCGCCTGTAATAGCAATAAACGTGTAGTCTATCTTCGTCTCCAATCAAATAACCTCAATGGTCCGTTACCCAAGGAGTTAGGCAATCTGACCGAACTAATACAGCTGAATATGAGCAATAATAGTTTGCGTTGAACATTGCCGGACACACTTTGAAATCTTACTAAAGTCCAACGGTTCTTGCTGAATGACAATAGCTTAAGCGGGAAAATTCCAACTACATTTTGAGCGCTTGCATGAGTAAAATGGTTTTGGTTATTTAATAATGATCTTGCATGAAGCCTACCTAAAGAGCTAGGAAATCTTTGACAGGCACAAGAAATTTTACTCTCAAATAATTTTTTGTCTGGCTATCCTCCACAAGATCTATGAAAACTAAGTAATCTCAAAAAATTATGGCTCGATTGAAATGCATTTACAGGCCCCATTCCAATTTTTCTCACTTCTCTGACTCAGTTGCAGGATCTAGATATCAGCCACAACCAGTTTTGCGGGTACCTCCCTACGAGTTTCGTAACTACGCGACCCAATGGCTTGCCCTTCACCTACGATTGGTCTATCAACAAACTCATTCCAAAGGGCAATACCAATGCTCTCCAAACACGAATCACCAAAAACAATATTCAATTCGGAAATCAAACATCCGAGAAATGTCCTCTGACCCAAGAACAACAACTGCCTGACAAAGGCATCAACTAACTTTTCCCTAGACAACAAGGCGAGTTCATAAAGCCTGCGTCAAGTCTGCTATTCCTGTTCCACTCACTGCGGACACAAAAAAACAGTTTTTCTCTTGATACATATGCGTCAACAAAGCAAGGGTCGCTTGATCAATCGTATCAATTTTGTTGAAGACTCGTCGTCTCTCTTGCTTCGCTCATATCTCATCCAAGATAGTTTCTACGACGCTAATTTTGTCATGCACCAACGGATCTCCAGCATCAATGACATGGAGCAATATATCAGCTTCAATACTGTCTTCGAGGGTTGATTTAAAAGCTTGAATCAGATCAGGTGGCAAGTCACGCATAAATCAAATCGTATCATTGATGAGTACTTCCTTACCTGGTTTGGAGGCATCGGCATCTGCAATTCGGAGTTTCCCGACCGTCGTACCGAGCGTTGCAAATAACTTGTCTTCGATAAGGACATCTTTTTTGGTCAGTGCATGCATGAGCGATGATTTACCTGCATTGGTGTAGCCAACAAGTCAGACGGTAGGCAATTGAGATCTTTTTCTTGCTGCTCTATGGACTGCTCTCATATGTTCGTATTGCTGGAGTTTTTCTACCACTTGTTCTTTCCTCTGAGCAAGGTGTCTACGCATACGTTCGGTATTGGTTTCTCCAATACCACGCACATTTCCTTTGCCTCATCACTGACGAGAGAGCTCCATACCCATACCAAAAATACGCGGTCACATATGTCTGATCGCTGCGAGTTCAATTTGGAGTCTCGCTTCCATACTCGTTGCATGACGATCAAAAATTTTCAGTATCAGGTCTACTCTATCCCAAGCCTCTAGTTTGTAGGGTTTGAGAAATTCGTTTACTTTGTAAATTTGCTGTGGCTTGAGAATATTGTCTATAATAAGGAGTGTCGCTCATTGCGCCTGCATCTGCAAGGCAATTTCTTCAAGTTTTCCTTTTCATACGAAAAACTGATAGTCAGGCTTAGCTCTTTGCTGAACAATCTCCACCACGGTCAATCCACCATACGTACGTACCAATTGATCGAGTTCTTCCATTTTCTGTTCGATTAGTACTTTTTCTCGCTGATGGGTAATGACTTGTACCAAGAATATTTTAAGAGGGCTTTCAGACATATTATAATTAACTAGGTAAATGAAGTTTTGAACTTGAAAGATGCAACCAAGCACCAATAGCTACGAGTACCGACATAGCAAGAAGCGCATACATATATCAGGTAGTAGATCATCCCATACTGGTGATAACTCATCACCATATCAAAGGTCACACAAAGGTAGAGAAGCGCTCACACATAGTGAAATACGTAAAACCAGTACCTGAGAGATGCTTGGGAAGAATCTTTGTGAAGAGTGCACGTGAAACAGACCACACGGGTCCATAAAAGAAACCCGCTATACAGGACATCACTGCCAACATCACAAATCATTTGACAAACATAAACACCGGCAAAATAACACACCAAGCTACCAACAAGAACTGTAAACTACGCGCCAATCATCTCTTGTCAGCAAACGTCCCACTGAAGAATGCACCAATACTTGCACACAACAAGATACACGCAGTGAGCAAAGATTTTCGTGTATCATCAATACTATGCACCTTCTCCAAATAGAGTGGGAAATTGCTAGAAAACGTGAGTAATGCATCACTATAGAAGAAATAGCCTAGCAAAAACATCCAGAGCATTTTGGAACCAAGAAGTTGTTTCAGGAGTTGCCAGATTCACTTCCCACTTACTTCATCATATGCAGTATGCTTTTTGTCCGGTTGATCATATCGCAAGAGCATAGGGAGAGCGAAGATCAGGAAAAGTACTGTAGCTGGCAAAAAGGTGGCTACCCTTCACGTCCCTAGCCATGGCAATGATCACTGTATAATAGGAATTGAGATAAGTAATCCTATAATTTGCCCAAATGAATTCACTCATTGTCCCCATCAGGAGATTTGTCAGAAATTATCTCTCGTACTCAAGTCATGCAACATAGGAGTATAATAAACGAAGCAGAGCAAGTATGCTCACATCGCTAGTGCATAGAGGATAATAGTGAGATATACAGCTTTTGGAGAGAGATTTGCTAAGAAACCACAGGAAGCAAAAAGAAGAAGTGAAACACCTGTCCACAGACGAAGTCCTTGTATTTTGGATCCACCATTATCTATGAACTTACCCACAAATGGAGCAAGTAAGATAAATACGAAAGACGCAATCGGCAAAGTAATATTCCACCATAGCTCACTCAGTTGGTTATCAAGCACTACTCGTTGTGAAAACGAAAACAAAAAAATGATCATCACCAACGAATTTGCAAAATCATACATCGTTCGCAAAAATATATTCTTCTTGAGCATTGCTATGCATTATGATAAAGTCGCTGAAATATAGCCAAAAATATCAGATACTCAAGCCTCAAGTCTCGTTTCTTAAGTCTTAATTCTCGTTTCTAAATTCAATTTCCACAAAAGCCTTGATACGGGCAAAAAATTCTCTCACGAAATTGAGACCTAGTGGAGTAGGTCGCTCTAGATCTACCGGATATCCTCGAGCATCTATTCATAGTTTCCTAGCTATATACAAACTTCTCGCTTGGTGGAATGACTGCGTGAAAATGATTCCCTGCTCAATACCATATATATGCTTTGCTCTTCGAAGACTATCATACGTATCCAACCCTTGACCATCTATCAATAATTTCATGTCTGGAAAACTGTGTTCCAAAAGGTATCACGCCATAGATGTAGCTTCTTGGTACTCTGGCCCTGCATCAAATCAACTCACCAACAGACGTTGTAGCATTCATGCATGGAATGCATCGTTCCCCTGATCAACCCTCTGTTGCAATAAAGGCGACAGTTCTCCATCGTGTTTCACCGATGCTCCCAATATAATTCCTCGTTCTACCTGCACAGGAGGTGATGGAGTGATATATGGTTGACTATACTGGACTATATAGATATTGATACTCACACAGAGTACTATGACCGAAAGGATTATCCAAGAAAGATATGTATTAATTTTTCATATATGTTTCTTGAGGAAAATAAGCATTATCCAACCTTATCAAGTCACAAAACGTGCAAAACTTGCTTCTCTTGCGCTTCAATTGCATCTACATAGTCCATAGTAATATCCCCTCTTTCATTGTCTCATTCAGCAATAAAAGTAATGGATCAAATATCTAAGAAACTATTGAGTAATCAAGATTTCTGTATGGTAACAGATTTAATTTTGTCTGCGTGGAGTTTTTGCACTTCTTTGGCAAACAATCATTTTTGATCATGTCTAATCACTTCTTTGGGAGTGACGAGCAAGAAATCCATAGCATAATGCATATAATTTTTGCCGACTTTACGCAACAGGAGAATACCTAGGATAAGCCGAAATGCCCAAAATCAACTCTGTTGGATAATAGTTCATATACGCTCTGGGATAAAGGTGATCCATGCCTTGAGTGCTCATACATAATCCACAAACACATCACTATACATAGCATACAGAGAAACTGCAAGCGCCAAAAAATATAGGAACACTACTCGTCCTATATGTGTATAATAATAGAGCTTGGATCTGGAAACTAGGATGACTGCATCATCTCAAAATAGCGTACGATATTCTATCAATAGTTGATCTTTGCTATTCGTATTGAACGCAGAGAAAATCCTCATGTTAGCGACACAATAAAACTAAAATTTATTCGACTGTTATGCGCATTTCTTTTTTGCATACTTCTTGTCATCGCTTATCAGTGGCCGTAATAATATAGATGTTTTCTCCTGAGACAAGTGTTTGTTTGGATTTTGTCAGATGCATTGAAAAGGCTCCTTGATAATACTGATCAAAGGTAATCGGTGCGGTTTTGCCATTATGATACAGTGAGAGATTACTTACTCGTGCTCACTTACCTACCAACCACAAAGAGTTTACTTTCACTCATTGTTGGGCAATACTCCCTGAAAGATTGAGGAAAAAGTTTGCCTCAATTGTCTCACATGCACCGGGCTGGTCAAGTGGGAATGTAGTAAGTTGTGTTTTTCAGAGTATACCCAATGCAAACATATCAACTTGAGCTTGCTGAAATCCATCGTTAATATGCAGGACAGAACCTGAGAGTCAGATAGTAAATCAATACGTTGCAGATTGTTCAGTGCCTGGTGCAATAACACGTTGCGTCAATGCATGAAACGAACCTTCTTTTATTTTTTTCCAACTATCACGGACTCATTTCACATAATATTGATAACGGAGGCCTGGGTGTATAAGTGCATAGTAATTGTCTCGATCTTTGTACATGTACACGATAAGCTTTTCTCTTTGTGTTTCTACTGTCAATGTATGTCCATCTTGATGACGAATTTTGGCGAGCGACAATTGTTGCTGAGAATCGTATCGATCAATTTGTAGTTCGTATCTGAGCATATCACCCAATGCACGAAGTGTTTTGAGAATGCTTGTTTGTTCGTCTCGAAATACAAGCCCCAAATAGATATTTCACATTTCTATTGTATAGAGCGGAAAGTTCTCTCTCAATATCTCACCGTTAGGTAGCATAATATCATATATAAAGGCATCTGGCTGCTTTTGGCGAAATGCATATCGCAAGAGATACTGTTTCTTGAGTGAAAAACTCATGCACGCTGGAACAGTGGTGAACTGATAATCATGTTCAATCAGTACGCCTTGTTGAGGCTGGGAAGTATCACATCCATACGTGATGAGATTCGTTGGCGAACGATCAAAATCAGACATTTCTAGTAAAATATCTTCATCTCGCTCAGCAGGAATATAATGCGGGTCCAAATAAAGAATTGTTTTACCGACCTCAATACGTTGATAATCAACCTGTAACTGAACACGTCTTTCAATCTTTGTGCCATCTTCAAAAACAACTTCTATCACGTATTCATTATTTCCATTGTAGATTGTTTCCTTTCAGAGACTGACTTCATACTGCCAAGTATTGTCTTCACTAATAGTATCAACTAGCAATTCCTTTTGACGATTTCTGCCAGGATGACTATAATAAATATGCACATAACTTGCTCAACTACTCACCACTCCTTGGAACATATATACGGGTGAGTACAAACGGATTTGATCTTTATCATCTCTTAGTTTGAGTCGATAATCTCCTCATTGATTCTTGCCAGATAGCTTTCGTTGTAAAAACGTTTGTAAACGATCAGTGAGCGAAACTCTTTGACGTCATTGAGGAGTCTGCAATTCATCTGGAGCTACGCCAATTGCTACGAGCAAATAGTGTATTGCAGGGACATCGCGCAGGAGTGACATTTGTGTTTTATCATTCAACGCTACACGAGCAAAGACAATTCAAAAAATGATGAGTGTCCAAATCACCAAAAACGTATACAGTCAGAGAGTTCTTAATGGTTTGTTCATGGGCGTACCAGATACAAAATAGACTCTTTAAGTATACGTTTTGCGCATTGTTTTGTCAAATTATGTGGTGCGTTATCTATTGCATTTGAACACAATTACATCCCCTTCTCTCACGATATACTCCTTACCCTCGAGACGCAAATGTCCCTTTTCTCTTGCGCCAGCTCGTCCGCCATCAGCGACGAATTCTGGATAAGAAACTATCTCAGCTTTGATAAATCAACGCTCGAAATCAGTGTGAATGACACCAGCAGCTTGTGGAGCAGTGCTTCCTTGTTTGATGGTCCAGGCTCTCGTTTCTTTCTCGCCGGTGGTGAAATAGTACATCAATCCGACCGTGCGAAATCCAAGCGCAATCAGGTCATCCAACGTAGGTACTGCGCCAATATCCTCAGTAAGTTCTTGCAAAAACATCTGTCTCTCTTCTGTGCTAGCCTCGAGTAGCTCCGACTCAAATTTCGCACAGACAATAGCGACCGGTTTGTGTAAATCTGCTTCAAATTGGCTCTTTATTTGAGCAGCATTCTTGAGTTCTTGTTCGTGCACATTGATCGCATAGATAAATGGTTTGAAAGTGAGTAGGTTGAACTGCTTCAATTGCTTTTTTTCTTCGGGAGACAGGTCTTTTTCACAATCATAGGCGAGTTTACCAGCGAGTAAGAGTTGTTGTACATGATGCAGCACAGGCAACATTTGACCTGCTTCCTTGTCTTGTCCTTTGAGCTTTCTCTCGAGTTCGGGAATTTTCTTTTCTATCAGTTGTAAATCTGCAAGGATAAGTTCGGTGTTGATAATTTCCACATCCCTCAAGGGGTTTGTTGATCCTTCGACATGCACCACATCACTGTCTTGGAAATGACGAACTACTTGAACAATCGCATCTACTTCTCTGATATGCGCGAGAAATTGATTACCGAGTCCTTCACCTTGTGATGCACCTTTGACCAGTCCAGCAATATCGACAAACTGAATGGAGGCTGGTATAATTTTTTGTGTATGAGAAACTTCTGCAAGCACTTGCAGTCTTGGATCATTCACATTTACAATTCCAACATTTGGCTCGATTGTACAAAAAGGGAAATTAGCCGCATCTGCAGCGTATTGTTTGGTAAGTGCATTGAAAAGTGTTGATTTACCAACATTGGGTAAACCAACGATACCGATTTTCATAGGTGTACACATAAGTAAATGCACACAATGTAGTGATTCCTCTGCTATTTACCAATCAAAAAAACAAGCACACATAAAATTTTTACATACGAAAAAGCGCCATAAAGGCGCTTGTGCGAAATAATCAGTTTTATTTGAATAGTCGGTAAACCACCTATTCCTCTTCGTGATAATGTCCACCTGCTCCACGAAACCGTACGTCTCTCAGTGCAAGTAATTCAGCAAAGGTAGAGGGGAAATTGGGCTCATCTACATGGAACCGCAATTTTCCATCAATGGAAAGTAACGTTCCCGGTTTCAGCGCATGCAAGCGTTTATTCAGCAACTCCATCTGCTGATGTGCGGCAGAAGGTTCATCGCTGGTGCGCTGTAGGTTCAGTGTTGCAGTCAGGGGTGGCAAGTGCGGTCTCAGCTCTGCGGGGATTTTCTCTTCGTTGAAACTCAAATGCATGAATTCCTCCTCTACAAAATAGAATCCTAGCGCAATGAGAGCATCCTGATTTACTCCCCAGATTTTTTTGGAGGAGCGGAACTCATCACGTTTGTCACCTGCGTGAGGCGGACCTGTCGTCAGCCTCCGAGAATCGTAGTTTCTTTTTTTTCTTTTTGCAGTATCCTCATCAGAGGAAAATCCTGCTTGATTTTGTGCCATAATCGATTTTTTTATACCTCAGGTTGGTCCCTCGGTATGTGAACAATGTGTGTTAATTATCATCAATCTCCTTGATAAACAAGGAAGAAGACAAATATTTTATAATTATATTACTACAAATGTCAATAGGTGATGTTTTTCTTCTTTTGTGTTTTTATTTGTACATTTTTGGGTATATATAGTGGATTTATTGACCTCATGGTATGCAAGATAACCTTAGTTTATTTACGGGTGAAGAGCGTTATATGCTCCAGCAAGAACTCCTGAGACGGAAGAAGGGCTTCTGTGAAAAACATGGTGCTCAGAATCTTTTTGTGTTTCATGCAGATGAACTTGATCGTGATCGTATTCAGCAAGCATTATTGTGAGGCGGTATGTTTGCGACCAAGACGATGGTTATCATTTATGGCATCCTCAAAGAAGGTGAACAAACCGAAGAAATTCCTTCCAAAAGCAAGATAAAACCCAAGCCAAAACCCAATAGTCCCGAACAAATAGCGGGGCTTCTCGAACAATATCGAAATCAGATTTCACCCGATACGATTCTTGTTATCGTAAGCTACAAACCAGACAAAAGAACCAAGTGATATAAGTTTTTTGCAAAGCACGCAGTACTCAAAGAATTCAAACAATTATGAGGAGTAGAGCTCAAAACACATATACGCAAGCTCGCAGGAGAGATGAAATTGAGTGAAGAAAATATTGATCTCATCATAGATATCGTCGGTACTGATACCTCTTTACTCGCAAATGAACTAGCAAAACTCCGTAGTTTGGTTGAACGACGCTGATTGACTACAATTACACCTGAACTCATCAAATATGTCTGTTATCCACAAGCAGAAACGAATAGCTTTGCGCTCCTCGATACCTTACTCACCAATCGCAAGCAAGCTATATCTGTCGTAGAATGATTACAAGCAGATCAACAAGTCCCCTTTCAATTTCTCGGTATGCTCTATCGATGAATTAAACTTATGTTGCAAATGGCAGACCTCCACGACCAAGGCATGACTAACTCCAAAGAACTAGCTTCCACGCTCAAAATGCATCCTTTTGCTGTTTCCAAACAACTCAAACTACTTCCCCAAATCAAAGCACAACGCTCACTCCTTGCGCATCTTTTCCATGAACTACTCGTCATGGATAGCGATATCAAATCAGGCATACTCCCGTTAGAATTTTTTTGGTTACACATCAAGAGACTTTTGATGACTACTAAAGTGTAAGAACAACTGAAAAGTTTCGTATTGAAACAAAAAAACGTAGCAGGGAGTTCCCTACTACGCACAACAATTTTTGCATTATGTACTGTTTTTGAGACGAGCAATCTCATCTCGCACATGGGCAGCTTTTTCGTACTGTTCCTTTTGGATATACGTAGCAAGCTGTCTTTCAAGCTCATCCAATTGAGGTGTTGTGTGATCTAGTGAGCTAGATGCTACAGCACCAACAGGCAAACTTTTGACGGAAGTAATCTCAAATGATTCATGCAATTTGTGACGTATTCGTTTGATCCAGTTAATCAATTTTACAGGCTCAATCATATACGCAAGTATATCATCTAACTCATCTATAAGCCCCTTGCGTTTTTCCTGATCCCATGAGTGCATCTGTGATACAGCTATCTTCTCGACTTCCTTTGTATATTCCCTAAATGCTCTTTCTTGCAACTCTAGCATAGATAAATACTGTTCAAACATAAGTACAGAGTTCTTTTGGTTCAAAAATTTTTGTATACCTTCTTGAATCACTTCTATGAGAATTTGACGTGTATCAGGAGAAATATCTTCTCTGACAATTTCGTCGAGATACTCCATCGTCGTTTTCATAAAACGTTCAATAGGAGTTTGCATATACAGTTCTTGCATACGTTGTTTCGCATACTTCAATGATGTAGCATACTCCTCTGGTGTATCGCATTCATACTCATACTCCAAGAGAGAGAAAAGGTCGAACCTTGTGATAAAGGCAAATTGATTATATTCCTCTATTCCATCGTGGCGTTGCATAGGCGTCAATATTTTGCACCAGGACAATAAAGTATACCACCATATCTGCCAAGGTCGCTCACGAACTTCATTGAAAACAGGAGCATCAAATGAAACGATATATAGACCATCTTGTTTGGTAATCCCTAGACAAAATTCGTTCATCTGAGTTTCATAGAGTAATGCCTTTCGTCTCACGAAGTACCCATGCGGACAGACAATAACATCTTGTGCATTAATATAATACTGTTCTTGCTCCAACATGGAGTCAACTTTCTGTTGTCTCAGAGGTTTATTGTACATAGGTTTTGATTTTAATGGTCAACAATACACAGACTATACCAAAGTTGTCAATAAAATACAAGCCCTAAATACTATATGTAAGTTACTAGTTATGTCCTTATTGCGACTCACCAAAAAAGCTTACATTTTGTCTCTATATGGATATAGTGACACAAGTTTTATTTTTTTATGCACAACGATGCAACACCTTCGTCTGATTTGGTTGATTACTGCTTTGAGTACGGTAGGGTCTTTGTACGTAGGTTATTTTGGAGATCCAGTGAATAATCTTTTGGCGGGCATCTTGCTCGATACATCACGTGGTATTGCAGCATGCGATCTCTGTCGATATATTAGAGCATGCACCTATCCTATATTTATCATCAGCTCAATCGCATTGTGGAAGAAAGAAACACACATCATTCACTACATATGGCCATTTGCACTCATAGGTCTGTTTTTCTCAACCTATAAATATCGGTTAGAGAAATTTGCATCAGGCGACACATTTGGTATTTGTACTTCACCAGTATCATGCTCTACTATAAGTTTAGAATATTTTGGATTTGTTACACTTTCATTTTTGTGAATCGTTAGTTTTATCCTTATACTAGGCATTGCCTATCAATGGGGTGCACGAAGACACTCATCCAAGCATCACTAAAAAAACATAAAACAAGGTACGATACTGGGTTTACTCTTTCCGTCATTGATTGCGATGCAACTCCCACGTTTCACCTTTCAAAACTATGTGCAAATTATGCAAGCTCCCTACGATCCAACTACAACGCATCGATCGAATGCTTGGGATTTTTTTCTTGCACGAGAAGGGAAACGGACCACCTCGTATGCATCAGTTGACGCGAGAGAACTGTGAACTTACCTTGACACACATCCAATCACCTGAACCTTGGTAGTAGGTGCTTCCACAGTCCAGAAAAAAGACTATTTGATAGCTTCTAAACTTCTCTGTCCTTCAGCACGAATGTGTGATTACTTTTTTTGGAATGTAACACAAGGGACACACACCTGATTTGATATTCTTGCTCCGAGAGGAACTCCTATCACCAGCTTCACTGCTGGGACCGTGACACGCATCAAACAACGAGATAATGTTACACTCAATGAAGGAAATTGTGTGGTAGTCAAGGCACCCAACGGCTATTATGTGGGATATGAACATCTGGATACTATTGCCGTTACCGTAGGGACGACAGTGAGTCAATGAACCGTTCTTGGGACCTGTGGAAAAACTGGTAATGCATCTCAATACCATCTCCATCTCCAAGTAGATAAACCAGATGCGCCGTTTCATCCTTATCGATCTACAAACAAAACTGATATTGCACGTTGGACGGTTGACCCACTTGCATGCCTTAGAGCTCGAGCACCGCAAGCTCCGTTTAGTGATCTCCCCTATGATCAATATACCCAGGACGCATTTATTGCTCTCAAAAAAACAACTATCCTCCAAGGAAGCAATGGAAAATGTTTTCCTGAAAATACCCTCTTGAGATATGAGTTTGCACTCTTGCTCAAAAGAATGATTACCAAACGATCTCTCACTAATGGACTCCCCGTAGTCCAGCCTACGTACCAGCCGTATACTGACCTCCCCAATGATGCAGAACTCTTGAGTGCAGTGAAACTACTACAGAAATATGGTATCATGAAAGGGAGCAATACTCTTTTTGCACCCAATGGCGTCGTTTTGTGAGAACAACTCTTAGCAGTTCTGGGAAGACTCTTTTATAAGCTCGCTGACAGCACGACAGGTGATCGACGGAACTCGTATCTTACTCATTTCAAAAATCTAGGTTTCATCACTACTTCGCGATCTTGGATTGGTAAACCCACGCCTAGGAAAGTGGTGGTTTCTCTGATTCGACAAACATTGAAGGAACGTGGGTATTTGTGAATGTAGACTCCAGAATCTGGAATCTAGAGTCTTGATTCTAGCTCTTTATTCTCAAATCCTTCATCACTACTTGATACCCAAAATCAAGAAGCGCTTGGTTGACGATTATTAAGCGATTTCATTTTTCTGTAAATCGAGGAACTTTGTCTTCTGCTGGATCCAGACGTAAGAAAATAATACCATTCCTCACATATCCACTAAAGTTTGTAGGATGTGATGCTAGTGGTCTCAGTTTCTCTATTGCTAGTGCACCTATGCTTTGTTTGACCATATGCTTGGCAGCTAGTCTTTGTTTGAGGATATGTTGAACGGTTTTCATAGTTAGGACGATTTAGTAATTGAAGGACGATAGATGCTCGGTAATTTTTTGACCCAGAAAAGGTAGATATTGATACCAAAAAAGAGGCACGCAATCATTACAAAAATAATAACTTTTCCCATGCGATCTGGTCACTGTAAAAGCATAAGCGTCATCAATACAAGAGAGAATATCCGTATAAACCATCTTACTTCACTTCTCGATCGACCTAGAGCAAGCAACCTATGATGGAGGTGTGTATAATCGCCATGAAATGGATTTACTCCTCTTCTCATTCTGTCAATGACTACCCAAATAGCATCGAATAACGGAAGTGAAAGTACGACAATCACCGTACCAATTTTGGCTCCTCACAACAATGCCAAATAAGCCAACGCATATCACAAACTGACTGTTCCAACGTCTCTCACTACTCCTCTCGGGCTGAACTCAATCCGTGCATAGACGGCAGCAACGACAAAAAATACTCGAGCATATCCTTGTACTCATTGCAAAAGCATATATTTATCTGGAGTAATATCAGGGAAAAAACTTGCTACTATACCAATCAGCAATGCGGTAGTCAAAAATCAAATACTGGCCATCCCCGTAGCCAATCCATAGATACCATCGAAAAAATTGATCGCATTAATAAACAAGAGAAACCATCCAACCGTCAGTATATATTGAATAGCCTCCGGTAGAATAGTGGTCATCAACGGTAGTGATTCTACACGCACCTCTCCAACAAAAAATGCTAGTGAAGCAACACCTATTTGTACCAATAGTCTCACCTTAGCAGGCACCGCCCGTTTCTTGCTAATCAGATATTCCATTTCATCCCATGTACTCACGAATGCAAGTAGAAGAATACCCAAACACAAAATGAAAAAGGGAGAGGAAGTACTCACGGGTAAATAGGGTTTGTATAAGAGGAGCAAAAGTAGAGCAGCTACCAACAAAAGGAAGATACCTTGGAGGGTAGGTACACGTGGTCTCTTGGGGACATCAGGTCCTGGTTTATCCAAAATACCCAACGACCTCGTCAAGTGTAAACCACCAAATGCCAATATACCAGCTATAGCTCACATAATGAGCAATGTCGTCACCATGCTATCACATTGGAGAAACATAAAAAGTTCATCAAAGATACTACTGATACAAGGACCTGTTGCAACGGATAGTCATATCTTTAGTATGCAAGGAAACTCGTCTATTTTTCAATTCTCACCCCTTTCATACACCATGTCTTATGCGTTACATATTACAAATGCAGATCTCAAAGATAAATCCCCACTCGCTCGAAACAACTTTATTAAACTCATTGGCGTTAGTCTCGTAGGATTATTTTTGCCAGCCATCTTGCGATTTGAGTATCATCTGAGTCTGTCTCAGATTTTTTTGTTGGAAGCACTATTTGGCTTGTTGATGATGTTACATCTCAATTTTCGAACGCTGAAATTTACTGCACGCTATGGAGCAGTACCTGCGATGTTTTTAGGAATTAGCATGTTTGTGGCATATTTTGTAATACTCTCTATCGCCAGAGAAATCTCGTGGGTTATCTGGCTCCTCCCTCTGATTGGATCTACCTATACTGCACTCTTTTGGACAGGATATCATAGTACGATGGTGCAATGAGTCAGTCATGACAAACATTTCGGCATACATCAAGCAACCATTGAATCTGCTTGAATTATGGCATGATTACTTGGTCCTCTTCTTGGAGGACTAGTTGCTGATACATGGGGGACTTCTTACCTGTATTTGATAGCTAGTATCTGTCTTTGTATCTCGTGTATACCTTTCCTATTTCATCAACGTAAACATATACAGGTTACCTACTCGCCACCCTCACTCAAAAGATGTTTGCACATGATCAAGACGCCAGCGACAAGAAGCATTTTCGTCACCTTTAGTACCCTCTGATATATTGATTTCGTGGCTAATATTGTTTGGCCGATTATTCTTTTTGCACTTCTCAATACCTATACTAAAGTAGCTCTCGTTAGTTTCCTTTCAACGATAGTAGTGCTCTGCATCATGCGAATCATTGGCAAGAGGAGTGATGCAAAACGTAGTCAACAGCAACTTTTGGAGAAACGAATACACTACTCATTTCGATGACAAGGGAGCGTGCGATTGTTCGCGGGTATTTCACTTATTAGTGGATTCTTTTCACAACTTGCCTTCGTAGTAATAGACACCGTTCACAAAATTACGCACAAAGCCAATCACTCATATACGATGACGCAATGGTACAAAATCACATGAGCACAAGAAAATTTACCCAATGCTTTGGATATGATTTACTTTCGTGAACTAGCGATTCACAGTATCAAATGTATCGCGTGTGTCTTGTTAGCTTTACTCTCTTATCTATTACCAGATACACTTTGGTGATTGATTTTGCCTCTTTTTTGAGTAAGTTTGCTTATTTTCTTTTCATTTCATTTTTTGACGCTCACGCAAACACACAAACATGAAATATAATCACGGGAAAATAAAAAAGGAGCATCATCTCATGAAAGAGTTTTTGCCATTACTCAATGCGCTCCAAAATATTCCAGGCATTCAAAGAATCATACCAGGCAAAATTAGTAGACAGCAGTCATGATCCAGCTTCTTGGGGGTGACCTATTCGTATACTACTCCCAGTGGATTCAAGTTTATGATGAAAAAATGAGGTACAGCTCAGGAGCTCTTCATCACCTGCACAGAGGCAGAGAGAGAAAACGTACAACTCGCAATCCATGCTTGTATACAACAGTATTTATAATATCCTTCATCTACACTATGCAACCGCAAGACAAAGATCAAATTCTCCTCATTATTCGTAATCTTGATCAACAGAAAAAGTATGTACCCTATTTTACTGATCTCGTAGAACATCCTCACTATGGCGTTATTTTTCGTTGATTGGATAGTGAGGAAATCAAGCAAGTACAGACCTGTATCGATGATTATATCAAAGAAGAGCTGCAAGGTTATAAAACCAAGTGAGGTGAAATGTTTAGAAGATTTTATGCACTGCATCAAGATGCCTTTCGAGAGTTTAGAAGACTCAACGGTGAACCCAACGCAGAAGACACAGATGCATTTCAAACGCTTGGCAAGACAGTAGAATCTGAGCTCTACAAATTTGAGAATATGCTCACCCAAACTATGATGAAGAAACCTCAAGGTCTCGACAAAACACTTGCAGCATTTTATGATATCGCATATCGTTTCTTCCCCAAATATAATTTAATTGGTTAATACAGACGAGAAATGCCAAACAACAGCGAACCCTCACTCTTTTGATTTGTGACTGTTGCGGGCATCACTCCTCTCGTGCAAGTACGAGTCATTGCTTTTCTGTATCTCGCTACGATAGCGTGGTCATATTTTGAACGGCTACACACCTGAAAAGTCTTCCTCCACTATCCACTAGTAGTGACAATTTTCTTAGCTCCACTCTACGAAGAAATACTCTTTAGAGGCTATCTCCAACACACACTGATACAACACTTTGGTGTCACGTCAGGTATTGTACAAACGTCATTTATGTTTGGTCTCTGGCATGCCAAAAATATAATTCGACTTTCTTCATTTGATTTGCTGCAACAGATGGTATTTACGGGATTAGTAATTTGACCTATTCTAGGATATCTTGCGTATACAACGAAGACTATTCGACCTGGTGTTATTATTCATTTTTGTAATAATATTATCGCTGGGATGTTGGCTTATTTTCTTTGGTAGAACTGTTTGTGCTCTTGCAATCTAGTAAAAAAGGGATAAAATAAGGTGTTTTATTTGCTACTGCTTGGCATGTTTGCAAAATTTTCATTGCTTTTGTGAATGTTTGCAGCGTTTATGCTGGTATTGGGAGGACTTATTGCTTGCTACGGACTCATTGTTTCGCAGGCCCCTAATGTCAAAGACAAATTGGACGTTATCATTCCTTGGCAAGGAGCTATTGGAGCCATTCTGATTCTGCTAGGTTTGTGGGATATTACCGTGGGACTTGGAGGATTAATTACTTTATTCAAAGCAAGTACTTTTCGAGGTATGATGCAACTTTTGTTGACGCTCTCCAAATTTGTCTTGGGATTTACCTTGGGCTATGGTGTCGTTACGAAATTGATGACCAGTAAAGCGCAAATGGATCCAGCTAAAATCAAAAGTATGTATGATATGCTTATTGTCGTACAAGTTCCCTTTGGGATTTTGGCTATCCTTCTCGGATTGTTCATCATCATCTTACAGATAATCTAGCTTTATACAGAATACTTATAAAATGGAAAAAAATCACGAAGAAATGAAATGATGTTGTCACTGATCTATGTGTGGTGCAGGTTGTTGTCACGGACATCTCTGGAAATGGATAGTTGGTATTCTCGTTGCTCTTGGGCTCATTTGGTTTGGCATGCACATTGGATACTCCAAAGCCATGTGGAGAGGAGGTAATGATGGCGGATGTGGCATGAGTAAGTATTGGTGAGATGAGGGGAGAAGTAATTGCTCCAAAGATGGAGGATGTCCTACACAACAAGCTATCGTAGAAAGTGACACTACTACTACGGGATCATAGTCATGCGCTACCTTATTTTGATTGCGTTCTGTTTTATAGCTGGTATGTCCTATTTGGGACAAACTGGTTATTTTGGTGATAGTCAAATACAAGACATAACTAGCATTTCGTGATCAATAGCAACTCCTGCATGACGAACGTTTAGTATACGAGGCCTTATTTATGTGTGACTGATAATTGGTATATTCTACCAGGTATTTTCGCATCAGGAACATATACGTAAAATAAGACCATATCTTTTTGTTAATTTTGTTTGTCATGGGTTATGGTATGCATTTTCAACTATTGATGGGTACATTTGGGTAAGCGCCCTCTTGATCATCTTGATGTGGCTCTCTCTTTTACCTATCCATTCGCTCCTTTCCCAGAGGAAATATGAAAAATGGGAAAATATATGTCTTGCGATTCCCATTAGTATATACACCAGTTGGTTGACTATCGCTACACCACTCAACATCGCTTGAGCAATCACGGATCTCTGAGGCACACGAGCAGTCACCTCAGTTTGACGGGTATTACTGTGGATCAGTATAAGCTATGGAGCAACTATCTGGATTACACAACATACTCAACGCATAAGCTTTTTGGCAGTTACTATTTGGGCATTGACGGGTGTAATGGTAGCAAGAGAGTTTGATGCACCTCTTATTTTCTGGACCGCAGGAGGACTTGTGTTGCTGACACTCATCATCATTGCTTACAACCGCAAGAGTTTACGTTGGTAAGCCATTTTCATCTACAAAAAAATCCTGCGCATGCGCAGGATGTAAATGCTATTACTACGTGTCAAAGCTATTTGTTTTGGTTCTCTTCTGCCATCTTCCGTGACCAAAATCTGATCTTTTCCTCAGTAAGGTTATAGATGATGTTTGCAGAAAATTCATCACATACTTCCGCTTGCTGTGCCACATTGATGCAGAAGTTTTGATCCATATGGGGAGGGAATCCAGAAGCACTCAGTATGATATCTCCCAGTCGAATTGCTCCACCAAATTGGCTTAATGATATATTTTCACTTTCGAAGCTACTGACTTCTCCAGTTACTGCTAAGCGCTTCATTTTCTCAGTAGCGAAGAATAGTTTTTCAGCTACTTTTTCATTGGGTAGCTTACCCAAAAGAGTGTAAAGAAATTTACCTGTCTTCGTGTTGAAGACTAACAAGACAATCCCCTCTCTACCATACAAGAATGGCTCCATTTGCTCCATCCAGGGATTGAATAACCTCTCCGCCTCATAAACAATATCTTCAACGGAAATTTCCTTCAGTCTCAATTCAGCAACCCCATCTCCTTTACAATCTGGACATGGAACCAATTGCTTAAATACTTCCCTTATGGTGATCTTTTTTTTCCCTTCGCAAGTTGGACATATAAATTTTCTCATGTTTTTTTAAATTTAATGATGACTAATGCACCGAATATACATATATTATGCATAAAGTCAATAGATGGATTATCTGGTGCTTTTGATCATGAAACGTTTGCGGGTATAGTGCGGATTCATCTCTAGGAGGATGTTTTCAAAGAGTTTGTGATAGGTAGAGAAAATGATGGGGTGACTCTTTTTGAGTTCGTAGTGTTGTGCATCAGAGAGAGCATGGAGTGCATTTGCGACGTCCAACACGGTCATAGTTTGCTCAATGCTCAGAGCATTGATCATCTGAGGGTATAAGTTCTTAGCGTTTCTATAGCCCATTTCTTGCAAGAGGGTTTCATCAAAATAGCGTCTATGATGTTCTGCTGAGAGTTTTGAGGTCCTGACTACCGTGCTATGTTTTTCAGGAAGTGGCGGAATCATATCTGCTAATTGTGCCAAGATTGATGGCTTGATACCAATGATTCACGCTTGGTGTAAACTGCGAAGCACAGGCGCATATGGCTCTGTACCATGGAGAATGCTGCTAGCTATGACCAAAGGTCTACCCAGATGAAGTTTGAGATGCAAGAGTATACTCTCAATCGTTTTGACCATCAAATCAGCTTGAGAACGCGGTTTCTCAAATGGTTTATGTTGTCTTTGTGCAAAGTAACGTAAAAAATCTTTCATCAATCAGACATTGAGACGTTTGGGTAGTTCCAACATCTTTTTGGTAATTTCTAACGTCTGGTCAACTGGCTGTACGATCAATCCCATACAAGGGAAGAAAGCACGCATGAGATAGTCAGGATTTGCATAGGGGGAGGTGTCCAAAATATTTGTGACTGTTTCACGCACATGAGCTGTCGTAAGCATATGTGGCTCAATTTGTGGTTGTTCATTAGCAACTATTGGTCTTGGAAATTTGATGGCCAAATAAAAATCTGCAACAGTCATCAACACCTCTCTCGCATCCATCTCCTCATTGATTTCACAACCAAACTCACAAGCTATCTCTTGATGCTGCCTGATTACTTCTCTCCAAGGTTTAGCAATGAAATTGGGTCACACCAATTTGAGGGTTTCTCGTTGCAAATGTAAGGGTACTTGTAATTTCCCTTCTCTGACTATGATCCCATTCCCTCACGAGGTAATGAGACGCAAAAACGCATCTGCCTGAGGCAAGAGGTCTGCTAGTTCATCAGCTGAAAGAAAAGAATCACGGAGAGTAATAGGGCTCGAAGAAATAGGTTTCATACAACTACAGTAACTAGATAAATACGTATTATTTATTACCGCTCACTTCGCTGATACGGTTTTTGTCATTTCTCAATCTATAATTATATGCTTTGGCAAGTATCTCAAAAATTGCAGATTGAGAAACAAATCCAGATCTTTTTTGGAGATCCTCTAAGTAAGGATTATCGGTATCAAACTTCTTTTGCATGACCGTAAAATCAAATCACGGCTGGGTCACCAGATTTCTGCATGCCTGGAGAAATTTGGTCGTAGGATTTTTTTTGCCTTGTAATCTTTCGTGGATCCACATAATTTTCTCAATCAATTGACGGAGTTTGAGTTCCTTTCCTTTTGGAAATAACAAATGGCCGGACATAAATACTTCTTTGAGGTCTTTTCCATATCCCTCTCCTGCTCAAATCCATCAAATTATTAGATCAGTTGGGAGTTTGTACTCATTGATGAGTGCTTCGATTCTTGCATAATTTTCTCTTGTTTCAGTATCATCAGACGTTGTACCAGCTCAGAGATGATCTTTTGATGATCGGTTTTTGCTCACTGCATTGAGTGCTGTCACATCTGCTCTCGTTGCATTGGGCACCACAGCCACGAAAGCTGGCAGTGCTACACCATGTTCGTCTCTTATTTCTCTAAGTGCTTCACTGCGGTGTTGCATATCGATCACTTTAGCTAACTTATTGATCTGGCCTACTTGAAACTTATATCACTTGGTGAGAATATTATTCACAATTTTTTTGACATGACTTTTGGTGATTCTTCTATTGCCAGAGAGTGACTGCAACAAATCATAGTTGTAGGTCGCATATATCTTGATATCGGTCTCGATAAACTCTTCTTTGAGGAGTTGTTGAAGTGTTTTGCCCGTCTCTCCAACTACTTCATTTCGCTTATCAGGGTTTTGTTCTCCTGCGATCTCCTCTATTTGCTTGAGGTATCTTTCTAAATCTACATTGGTAAATGCCATGGTCTGCACTAAAAAAATAAAGTGCATGATCTATATGCACTTCATTGACTTTTACAATTGAATAGTTGAAATATGTGTTGTAGGAAAGCTACAACAGGAGCTAGGGACCAGCAGTTCACACATCGTCCATAAATCTTGTACGATCAAAGACATCATCTCCATAGACTGCTATTAGCTCTTTGAAAAGATCTTGTGCATGAGAAAGACGCCACCACACATACTTTTCATCAAACTGAGATGCTACTCGGTCAGACTGCGCAGCTCCGACTTGTCCTCACCCATATCTTTCTGTAAATTTAATGCCCAAATATATCATCTTCTCAGCTCTTTCTTGTTGGGTAAAGACAGGTCTTGCGAATATGTGATCATTACCAAGAGCATTCTGTGTATATATCAACTGATATCTCGTACCACGTGGCGTGACGACAAATCTCATTATCTTATTCATTGTAGGGGTAATCTCGATCAAAACATTATCTTTGGATTGATGTAGAACCTCATCTTCGTGATATGAAAGATACCCGAAATAAGGATTATGATACACATATCACAATTGAGCGAACAACTCATTATGCTCCATGAAAAATTTGTATCTCCCTAAGTGTGTCTTCAAATCATATGTATCCGAAGAAACTCAACTCACGATTTTGAGTAGAGTTTGTGCAACTTTCTTTTGCTCTTCAGTAAATTCTTCCATATTCATTTCTGGAACGAGAGATAGCTCACTTTCTGAATCTTGCATACCGTTGCGCATAGCTCCAAACGTATGCATAAACTCCTGTACTGCTACTGGTACGAATTTGAGTTGATCAGTCATCGCATAGGGCAGTTCTCATGCTAAACTCATACCCATTATCTTCTCGAGAGCATCTTTACACTCTGGGATAAGGAAATAATAGAGCAAGGTGGTACGGTACGCATCACTATTCTGTGCGGTCGTAATTTCACGAGGCGAGAGCGTATTTGCAAGCAATAATTTCACTGTCGTTTGTGACAAGAGTTTCTTTACCTCTACTTTCAATTCTTTTTTACCTGGAGCACAGGTAGAAATCAAATAGTTACTAAGTTCATCTGAGATCCTCTCGCCATACTTTTGCTCGAAATAATCTTGTGCTACTATAGTGGCAGCGTCTTGAGTAAAAGGTATATAGTGTTGATTTATATAACTCACTGCCTGCTGATTTTTCAGCACATCTCATCGCGATGATCCTTGGAGAGACCAGATTCATTTGCCTCGCTTCTTCTCCATAGCATCAGCTATCTCAGGCAAACACTGTTCGATTGCACGATGCGAAGTAGAAGGGGTAATTTCCAAAGCATGCATTTCATGATAATTCCCCCCAAAACTAAATACCCTCCCATCGGCACATCTATAAAAGTTATTGAAATAATTAAGATCTCCTGGAAGTGCTGTCTCATTGCCCAGATCCTTCACGCGCCCTAGCAATAATTCTCTAAACGCATTTTCATAATCACCTAAATCTTGCCACGTTTGTAGTCTATAACCAAACTTCAAACACAGTTCCTTCCTTGCATACAGATAGTCAAAACAGGAGTTATCATCTTTAATTTGGCGATAACGCCAGTCATTATCTGATCTTTGAAGCATCTCTCTCACCAATTCCTTTTTGAGTCCAAAGAGATTTTGCTGAGCATCTATTGCATAAAAGTAGGTATCAAGATAGTCAGTCAAACGGGTAGTCACCTGACTGAGTGAAACTGTTTCACTTTGTTCAGCAGAAATAGCATGTTTCGCGAGAATTGCTTTCTCGTGTTGGGTCAGTCCTTCATACTGAGGTAAAAATGCAAACAAAAAGCGCTTTTGCATCTCATCATTTCCTGTTTCGTTCAAGTATGAAAAATCATACCCTTGCATATTGAGTCTGACTATCAACCCATTCAACACTTCACCCAGCTCTCTGAGCGGGTACTCGTATTTTTCGTATCTGTACATATTACGATGTGACAGCATATTTCACTTTTCTGTTTTATCTGCAATCAATAATAAGAGATCATGTGTCAACTTATCCGCATATCCTCTTTTGAAATAGTCTTGCACTACCTTTTTACCATCCGTGACACGATAAGGAGCATCGTTGCTAGAAGCTTCGTCATTTCGTGCCATTCTAGCCACGAATTGTTTGTCCTCAATACGGTACTCATTGTATCCTGTTGCCTGTCTTCGTTCGCCAATGGCGATGTCATACTTTTGCCCATTAGAAGTAATATATCTTCCTAGCTTTTTAAGCTTATGGTAGGGAGTTATTGCTCACCACTTGGGTATTATTTTATCTGTTGAAGGTAAGTTCTCAGGTATCTCACGTTCCGTGTCGGCCACTCGTGTTTCGCGCATCTCTCCTTCATAGTCCTTGAGATGCGCATACAATTCTGCCTGCTCAATATCACTGTTTGTCGTGCTATACAATGGCCAAAAGACCTCATCCAAGAAGTGTACCATTGCCTCATATTCACTATCTCCACGCAGGAAAGCATCGAGATTATTACCTTGTGAAATAAGTAACCCCAACGTATTTTGGAGTTCATTATCATCAGGAAAAGCGAAATCACGATAACGAATATGAAGTATTTTGACCATCTCATTTGCCAGCCACTTCACCCTTTCAAGCTTTTTCTCAGGTGTATCATACTCCGTCACAAACCTATCTTGATACCTATCCGCATTTTTGAATTGAATATTGTAGGCAATCTTCGCTTCAATTTTTTTCTGTGTTGTGTAGTTATTCCACAGTTGATTTACTCACCAAGCTCATCATGTAAGTAATGCTGTCAGGAGCGCTGTTTTTATTTTTTGTTGATGACTAGCAACATACTGCCTCAATCACGACTGACTCCTAGCAGTCAACACGCCTACATACTCGCCTGTTTTGATGGTATCGATATGTCGCCTCTCGTGTGCGAAGCGTTGCTTGATCTGTTGAGTGGTAAATCTCCTAGAACTAATGACTCGCAAGACCTGACCTTCTCTGAAGACTCTGTCATTGCCATCGACTGATACACGCAGTTCACAGCCGGGTTCTACTTTTACTCCGACACGTACACAGTCTACATCATCTGTTTCATTACCTTCCCTGTAGGCAACATGGAGTGAGAGATCTGAGGTATCCACTCCTATTTCTTCCAATCATTCTTTGATCCAAAGTTTCACCTCTGGAGTTTTGTATCCTTGCAATATACGCTGTACTTTCTCTTCGTATCCTGGCAAATACTTATCTGGAGCTACGAAGAAGCTAGCTGCCATACGACTCCCTCTGCCAGATTCTACTGCTGTTGCATGCAGTAGCTTATATAGATCTCAGTCGTTGAAGTTACCAAGTGTTGCTCCATCAAACAGTATTGCTTTATCACGTAAAGTTCTCAAATGCTTGGTCTTGAGCCAATCTACAACGAGTGGATCGCTGATCATATGGCAACCCGCTTGTACCTTTTCTCCTGCTTGTTTACATGCCCAATCACTGATATCTACGGGGACATATCTCTTTCAAGACAACTTCGAAGCCTGAGGTAAGTTGGCAATATATCAGAACCAACTTTTTGCATCTCATGGTCACAAATGCACACAATTCAACGTATGCTTATCCAGAAATATACGTTCAAGTTCGTGCGAAATCTCTCAAAAAAGCTTTGCTTCTTCTTGGGCAAAAAGATCATATCATGGCGTATTTTTGGTCGCCAAGTAAAGCGTCATTCCACTGCGTGTTGGGTCGTCTTTGTACGCCCATTCGTAAAGTCGTTCTCATGCGCTTTTGTCATGTACCAAGGCGCTACGAATTTCTTGTTTTCTCTGCTCTGACAAACCGTTCTCAGTCGTTTCCTGAGGTGAGGGAGTAGGTCAATAGATGTGTTCAAAACGTCTTCTCATCCTCTACGCTTGTTTCCACAAAACAGTAAAAATACTCAACAAACTTGCATACAATCTCGAGCTATGTACGATAAATCATGACATTTCATCAGCACTAAACAACGCGATGGCAATTTTATTGGGGCCGTAGAGATTGATTTCTACGTCCATAGCGAAAGCATCGTCCTTGATAATCTTGCATTGTTTGAGGGTTTTTTTGTCATTGCCCACGTATTTTTTGTTTTCGGGTGCAGGTCAGAGCAACACTTTAGCAGAAATTTTTGCCGCTATTCTGCGCGGGAGGAAGTCCTCGTAGAGATAGCTCTCGAGTGCTGGGGCGATCGTCTGCGTCCCCAAAAAAGCATAAATCGTGTTTTGGCTTGTCAATAAATCTTCGTACAATGCTTTGAGTCCTGCAACTCATTCGAAGTATTGTATCCTTGGCCTATTGTCATATTGCTCTGCCAGTGCGGCAAATGCAGGCAGTTGTTGTTTGAATGACTCATATTTTTCTTCAAGTTTTTTGAATAGCATCTCTGGAGTAATTGCAAAAAAATGAGTCACTCCTTTGTACTCGATGCTTTGCATGACCTGTTTTTCTTTGAGTTGCTGAAGAAGTGTATAGGTTGTCCCTCTATTGAGCCCCGCCTTCCTCGCGAGCGAACTTGCAGGCGATCTCCCCATTTGCAACGCCACCAAATAGACCTGAGCCTCCTTCTCAGACAATCCATACGCTTTGAGCACCTGTATCAACGTTTCGTCCATAGCAAACTCACTAAAATAAAGCTCTCTTAGTATACGTTGAAAAGCTCTTTTTTGCAAAAAAATGGCTATTTTCTGCGGAAAATAATCATGCTATCAATATCTATATTATTTTGTCAATATATCTAGTGCTATATATTAGAAAAGTTATATATGGAGGTCTGTAGCGTGAAGCTATCGAATGCCCCGAAGTGATGAGGAGTATGGGTGAGCCACGAGCCAAGGGGCGAACTCGATAGCGTGAGTTAGCAAATCCGAGCAGAGCTTTTTGCGGAGCGAGAGTGCAACGCGACGATGA
>CAYUST010000001.1:0-3251 GCA_964447535.1 uncultured Candidatus Peribacteria bacterium | reverse complement strand
TTGAAAATATATTAAAAATAAATTTCCCTATTTAAAAAAATATTATTCAGTGAAAAAATCATCATCTATTTCTTTAATAGTGTATGTGTTTTTATCTTGAACTCAAATATTAAATTTTAGTATTAGTTCAACTAATTTATCTCAATTTATGAGTATAATCTTATTTAAGGCCATTTTAGCTTTTTCTACTGCTTTTTCATCAAAATCTGAAGTTGTTACAAATATTCATTTATTTACTTCGTTGCTCATTGCTCATATAAAATTTCTTATTTCAGGCTCTCTAATCTTATTAGAATTGAACCTTTTACATTGTATATAAATTTTATCAACACCTAATTCATCTTGATTTATTATTCAATCAATTCATCAATCTCATGATCTTGAGGTCTCAAAAAAATCTCAATATCACATTTTATTTAATAATTTAAGTATTATTTTTTCAAAATAATATGGATTTACATTTTTGAGTCTATTTTTCATCTCTTCCTTGAGTGTGTTATTGATTTTGTCAAATCAAGACTCAATTAAATCAATAGGTGATATATCATCAGATATCTTGATGTCTGTTGTTGAATCGTCTTCTTTCATATTGTCTTGATTTTTTTTGAGTTTATTTTTAAATTCAACATATTGAGGATAATTTTCTAAATATTTTATATTAATTGATTTTGGCTTATTTTTTAATAAATCTTTTCATATATTTGTAATACTTACAAATCATCTTTCTCTAGATTCTATTAATCATGCTTTCATTAAATATAATCTAACAAATCTTACGCGGTTATCAAAAATAATATCATTTCAGCTTGGTAATAATTGTTTTTTTTCGTTTTCATCTAATTTGAAATAATCTCATAATTGATCTATTATATCTCTCATATTCAATGAATCAGATTTGTTTTTTTCAAATACTTCCATGAAAGGCAACATTATCTCTTGAAAAGCCGGTATTGCCATTATATATTTTTAAAAAATAAAATTTTCAAAAACTTGTTTTATTTATATTAATAAAAGCTTTTGTAATTTGTAGTTAAAGATAGGAACCAGATGTCATACAACGTTTGCTTCTATAAGATGTTTTGTGAAGTATGAGCAAAATATGGGAGAGCGAAGTGCAAAGAGCGAACCGCATATACTGTGTTGGGCGAGCCGAACGGAGCGATAGTGGAGTGAGAGTGCAACGTGCCTTGCGTATTTTTGAAAAATGGAAGAAGGGCTGGGGGGTTCCATTTTTCAAAATCCCCTATTTTACAAACAATTCTTTATTTACTAACTGCTTTTTAATGTTTACAATATTTTCCTTTGTTATGATTTTCATTTCTTCAAAATATTCAAAATTTACTTCTGGTGTTAATAAATTTGTTGGAATATTTTTTAATCTTTTTTGTGTGATTTTTATTGCCTCGTCTGATTGGTCTATTCCAACCCATTTTCTGCCTAGTTCCTGACTTGCTATTAAAGTTGTACCTGAACCACAAAAGCAATCCAAGACAATACTATCTTCTTTTGAAGAAGCTAAAACTATATCTTTTAACAAATTAAGATTTTTTTCGGTAGGGTAATTTGGATATTGTGTATCTTTATATTCCCAAATATCTTGTCTTTTTTTTCCTTCTTTTTCATCAGCATAAATAATTTTTCTTGGATTTCCAGTTTTAGACCACTCAATTAGACCTTGCTTTTCCCATTCATCTAAGACTTTTGGATCAGTTCTCCAATGTCTTCCTTTTGGTGGCAGTTGTCCTTTCCATTCTTTTCCAGTTGGCCCATTCGCTGTTTCGCCTGGTGCATGCAAGGGAATCGTTGTATATCTGCGACCATTTGAATCTATTTTTTTAAATAATCTTTCAATATCAGCTTCACTTAATTTTTCTTTGGTTTCATTCCAGATAGGATTTGAAGTTTTGCTATAAAATAAAATTAAATCTTTAACATTTCCGTATGCTTTGCGAGAAAAGTTTTTTGGATTGCATTTGATACGAGTAATATCATTTCTAAAATTTTCAACTCCAAAAACTTCGTCCATTATTATTTTTACATAATGACCTATTTTATAATCAATATGTAAATAAATTGAGCCTTTATCAGACATTAACTCTCTTAATAAAATAAGCCTTTCTCTTATAAATTCTAGAAAATCACTTCCTAAAAGTTCATCTTTATATGCTGTTTTATCATTTTTACTATTACTTATTGTGCTAACTCTTTCATCTCCAATAGTAAAGTGATTATTGGTCGCAAAAGGTGGGTCTATGTAGATTAAATCAATCTTTCCTTTTAAATCAAAATCTTCTAACAATGTTTTCATTGCTTGTAGATTATTGCCTTTTATAAGTTTATTTTCGCCACTACCAAAAATAGAAACCAAGTTCAATTTCTTTGTTTCTGATAATATTTCTAATTCAGTTCTTTTATTTGGGTAGTGTAAAATCATAGTTAATCCTAAATTTGGTATATAAAATCTCTCAAAACCAAAGCACTCATTATGTTTTGTTCCTTGTATGTTTCTGTAATACTTTGATACATTTTGTTGTTTCCTGGTATATACAAAACGCCGTCCAAAATAGCGATAGTAATTGCGTCAACTTTTGTTGTTGCTGTGGTAATTGCATCATTGAATTGTGCGTTTTGATGACCTCCAAAATCTGTCAAAAATTTTGCTTCCCCAATGACATATTTACCATTAAATCTTGCGACTAAATCAAGTCCTTTGTTATGATTATATCCAAGATGATCTTTTGCAAAGTTCATCATTTCATTATCTCCAGCATCCAAGATTGCATTTTTACTATTTGATAAAAACTTTCTCATCGGAACTGGTTTTATACCTAAACTACCCCTATTTAACCATCTTCTAAATAGCGGACCGATTTGTCTATTAGTTTCTTTTGGTTCTGTTGATCTTTCAAATACTTTTTCAAGTCCCATTTCATAAATCCTGCCCGAAAGCCTATCTATGGTTTTTGGATTTCTATCAATAGAAGATTTGTCTCTTTTTAAATAAGCAACATAGGAGTCTTTTATTGGGAACAATTCCAATTTTAATAAATTTTCAACTAGGCTTTTGTTATCTTGAGAATTAAAAGCATTTTCAACTTTTTTCCACAAAACTTCGTCTAAATCTCTTATACCATTTGGTATTGTTGGGTAAACAGGAAAAAGATCATCAAGATAATTTCTCTGATTTGCATAATATATACTTAATTGTGTCCAATAATTCATAATTTTCCTCAGTTAAAAATAAAATTTAC